>NZ_QKSX01000002.1:0-287486 GCF_003234305.1 Curtobacterium sp. MCLR17_055 | reverse complement strand
CATCAACGCGGACGCCATGCAGCTGTACCGGGGCATGGACATCGGCACCGCGAAGCTCCCGCCGGCCGAGCGGCACGGCATCCCGCACCAGCAGCTCGACGTGCTCGACGTCACCGACGAGGCGAGTGTCGCCGCCTACCAGGTCGCCGCCCGCGCCTCCCGCCGCGCCACCGCCCGCGGATCCACCGCGAACACCGCCGCCACGATCGTCAGCACCGCGTACACCCCGAGGTACCCGCACAGGATCCACGGCGAGCCACCCCCGAGCTGCACGAACACCGCGGCCAGCAGCGGCGTCAGCCCCACCGAGAAGATCGACCCGATCTGGTACCCGAGCGACATCCCCGAGTACCGCCGCCCGGTCGGGAACTGCTCCGCGAACCACGCCGCCTGCGGCCCGTAGATGCTGTCGTGGAACACGCACATCCCGATCAGCGCCACGAGCGGCAACAGCACGAGCGGCCCGGCGTCGAGGAACGCGAAGAACGGCCAGATGAGCACCGCGATGCCCACCGCCGACCAGATCGTCAGCACCCGTCGCCCGACCCGGTCGGACAGCCACCCCCAGAACGGCGTCGACACGAGCGACACCGCCGAGATCACGAGCACGGCCTGCAGCCCGGCGTCCGAGCCCGATGGCCCCCGCACGTTTCCGAGGTACGTCAGCGAGTACGTCGTCAGGATCGAGTACAGCGCCGGCTGCACGAGACGCAGGCCCGCCGTCACCAGGATCGACCGCGGGTGCTGCCGGATCGCCTGCCACACCGGGAACCGCTCGACCCCACCCGCGGCGCGCAGCTCCTGGAACACCGGGGCGTCCTGCACACCGAGCCGGATGACGAGCCCGACCGCCACGATCACCGCCGAGAACAGGAACGGCAGCCGCCAGCCCCAGGCCAGGAACGCCTCGGTGCCGAGCAGCGACCGCACGAGCGTGAAGACCCCGGTCGCCAGGAGCATCCCACCGGCCGACCCCATCTGCGTGAACGCCCCGAACAGCCCCCGGTGCCGCTCCGGCGCGTGCTCGACGGACAGCAGCGCCGAGCCGCCCCACTCCGCACCGGCCGCGACGCCCTGCAGCAGCCGCAGGAACACGAGCGCCACGACGGCGCCGACCCCGATGGTCGCGGCCGACGGGATGACCCCGATCAACGTCGACGCGATGCCCATCAGCACCAGCGACGCGACGAGCAGCTTCTTCCGCCCGATCCGGTCACCCAGGTGGCCGGCGATCACGCCGCCGAGCGGCCGCGCCACGAACCCGACGCCGTAGGTCGCGAACGACGCAATGACCCCGACGGCCGGCGTCACGGACGGGAAGAACGTCGGCGCGAACACCAGCGCCGAGGCCGTCGCGTAGAGGTAGAAGTCGTAGTACTCGACGGTCGTGCCGACGAACGACGCGAGGGCGACCCGACGACGGGTCACACTGGTCGACGGTGCAGCGGAACGGCCTGGAGGCGCGGTGAGGGTGGTCTGGCTCGGCATGCCTCAGGAGCATGGTCGCGTCCAGGGCCGCGGGGAACACCGCGCGTAACGGGAGGTCACGTCGCTGTCGTCGGGCGGTGCCCGCCGACCACGATGGGACACATGAGCGATGCACCGAACCGCCCGCTGCGCTTCGCGGCCTTCGTCATGAACACGACCTCGCACATCCAGCACGGCCTGTGGCGGCACCCCGACGCCCGGCAGGCGGACTTCGACGACGTGACGCTGTGGACCGACCTGGCGAGGACCCTCGAGCGCGGCAAGTTCGACGCGATGTTCTTCGCCGACGTCGTCGGGACCTACGGCCCCGGTCGCGGCGACTACTCGACCAACCTGCGCGAGGGGCTGCAGATCCCCTCGAACGACCCCTCCGTGCTGCTCTCCGCGCTCGCCGTGTCGACCGAGCACCTCGGGCTCGCGTTCACCTCGAGCGTCATCCAGGCGCACCCGTTCGACTTCGCCCGCAAGGTCTCCACGCTCGACCACATCACCCGGGGCCGCATCGGCTGGAACGTCGTCACGAGCGCCCTCGACAGCGCCGCCCGGAACTTCGGCGCCGACCGGCTCGAGGAGCACGACGAGCGCTACGTCTGGGCCGAGGAGTACCTCGAGGTCTGCGCGAAGCTCTGGGAGGGCTCGTGGGAGGACGGCGCCGTGCTGAAGGACCCGGTCCGTGGCTACGCCGACCCCGACAGGGTGCACCGCATCGACCACCACGGCAAGCGCTACGACGTGCATGGCCCGCACCTGTCGGCACCGTCGCCGCAGCGGACCCCGGTGCTGTTCCAGGCCGGGTCGTCGCCGGCCGGCCGTGCCTTCGCCGCCCGGAACGCCGAGGCCCAGTTCATCCTGACCTCGAACCGGGATGCCACCGAACAGCTCATCCGCGAGACCCGTGACCTGGCCGAGGCCGCCGGCCGCCAGCGGGACGACATCGCGTTCTTCCTCGGCCTGACCTTCGTCACCGGCTCCACCGAGGCCGAGGCGAAGGCCAAGGAGGCGGAGATCGACGAGTACCTGGCCGCCGACGGGTTCCTGGTGCACTCGAACCTCGGCTTCGACCCGGACACCGGCGAGCCCCTCGACCCGGACACCCCGCTGTCCGAGGTCCGCACCCACGCCGGACAGTCGCACCTGCAGTGGCTCCGCGAGGCCGCCGGGGACCGCGAACCGACCATCGCCGACCTCGCCCGGCTGTCCGCGAAGCTCCGCGCCCGGGTCGTCGGGACGCCGGAGCAGATCGCCGACGAGCTCGCCGACTGGCAGCGGGTGGGCGTCGACGGCGTCAACGTCATCAACTGGACGCTGCCCGGCTCGTACGAGGAGTTCGTCGACCACATCGCGCCGACCCTGCAGGAACGCGGGCTGATGCAGTCCGAGTACCGCGAGGGGACCCTGCGCGAGAAGCTCTTCGGCCACGCACAGCTGCCGGACTCGCACCCCGCCCGGCAGTGGCGCGGGGCGTTCTCGGGCGGTGCCGGCGCGACCGCGACCCACCCGGACGACGCGACCCGTGCGGTGGAGGTGCCCGCATGACGGACGCGACGACGATCGACGGACGCGTGACGGGCCTCCCGGCCGACCGTCTGGCGACCCTGCGCGAACGCTTCGCGCCCGTGTTCGCGACCATCCGCGACGGCGCGGTCGAGCGTGAGCTCGCGTCCGGGAAGCCCGGCGACCGGCCGCTGCCGCACGCCGAGGTCCGGGCGCTCGCCGACGCGGGGTTCGGGCGGCTGCGCGTGCCGGAGGACCGCGGCGGCTTCGGCGTGACGCTGGTCGAACTCGCGCACCTGGTGGCGGACCTGGCGGCGGCGGACTCGAACATCGCGCACCTGTGGCGAGGCCACTTCGGGTACACCGAGCTGGTGCTGCTGCGGCCGTCGTCCGCCGGCCGGGACGAGTGGCTCCAGCGCATCGTCGACGGAGCGATCATCGGGAACGCGACCTCGGAGCGGACCGGGACGACCCTGGCCGACATCTCGACGACGGTGACGCCGGCTGGCGATTCCCTCCGCCTCGACGGGCGGAAGTTCTACTCGACCGGCACGCTCTATGCGGACTGGATCTACCTGGCGGCAGACCGTGACGGGGAGCGCGTGACGTTCGCCGTCGACGCCTCCGCGCCGGGCGTGACGAGCATCGACGACTGGGACGGGTTCGGGCAGCGGTTGACCGCCTCCGGCACGACCGTGTTCGACGGGGTGTCGGTCGACCCGTCGGTGGTGTCGGCGTACCGGGACGCCCCGCTGTCGCACATCCAGGCCTTCTACCAGCTGTACCTGCTGGCGGTCCTCGCCGGGATCGGGCAGGCCGTGTCCGACGACGCCGTGGCCTTCGTGCGGCCACGGACCCGCACGTACATCCACGCCAACGCGGCCGTGCCGGGGGAGGACCCGCAGGTGCTCTCGGTGCTCGGGCGGCTGTCGGCCGGGGCGTTCACCGCCCGGTCACTCGTCGTCGCCGCCGCGGGGCTGCTCGACGGGGTCGTCGCGACGAACGAGCCCGGGGTCGGCGTCGACCGCGTGCTGCTCGACGCGGCCGAGAACGCCGTGTACCAGGCGCAGGTCGAGACCGGGCCGCGGGTGCTGCGGTCGGCATCCGAGTTGTTCGAGGTCGGCGGGGCGTCCGCGGCCGACCGCACACGTGGGCTGGACCGGCACTGGCGGAACGCCCGGGTGGTGGCGTCGCACAACCCGGCGGTCTACAAGGAGCGGCTGGTGGGGGAGTACGCGCTGCACGGGCGGGGGCCGGTGGGGGCGTGGGAGAAGTACCACGAGGTGGGGCCGACGCGGTTCTGAGGGGCGTGGACCGGTGTGGGTGCGGGTGCGCGGGCTGCGGCGGCTGCGGCTGCTGCGCCGCGACTTTTCGCGGTGAGCGACAGTTCTCGCGCTCGTGGGCCCGAGGGATGTCGCTGAGCCCGAAACTCGGGCGCCGCCCGCCGCCCGCCGCCCGCCGGGTGCGCGTCGCTGGCCGCTACGCCCAGCCGAGCTCGTGCAGCCGCTCGTCGTCGATGCCGTAGAAGTGGCCGATCTCGTGCACGAGGGTGGTGTGCACCTCGTCCTTGAGCTCCTCGACGGTGTCGCACTCGGCCAGGTGCTGCTTGCGGAACACCACGATGCGGTCGGGCAGCTCGCCGAAGCCGTACTGCCCGCGTTCGGTGGCTGCGATGCCGTCGTACACGCCGAAGAGCTCTTCGCCGTTCTCCGGTTCGTCCTCGACGACGAACACCACGTTGTCGAGCCCGTCGACCATCTCGTCGGGGAGCAGGTCGAGTTCGTCGGTCACGAGTTGCTCGAACGCGTCGGCGGACATCTCCATCACGGGTGGATCGTCCCACACCGCGCTGACCACTCGCGGCGAAGCCGCACGGCGCCGGAGGCGACCAGAAAAACACTGAGGGAGAGCCCCGGTTGCGTCACACGCAACAGGACTCTCCCTCGACTGGGGTGAATAACGGGTCTCGAACCCGCGACCTCCTAGACCACAACCAGGCGCTCTACCAACTGAGCTATATCCACCATGTTCGAACCAGCGGACCGGCGCGACCACTCAATAGTAGTACATGCGGGACGGGGTGCGGACCACCCGTGTCGCTACTCGGCCGCGGGCTGCGCCAGCCGTGACTCCCACTTCGCCACGACGTCGGCCTGCACGGCACGCACGTCGTCGGTGCTCGGGCCGGGCTCGGCGACGAAGCCGGCGCGGCGGTAGTACTCGAGTTCGCGGATCGACTCGAGGATGTCCGCGAGGGCCCGGTGCCCACCGTGCTTCTCCGGCGCGTTGAAGTACACGCGGGGGAACCAGCGGCGGCAGAGCTCCTTGATGCTCGACACGTCGACGCTGCGGTAGTGCAGGTGCCCGTCGACCCGCGGCATGTACTTCGACAGGAACGCACGGTCGGTGCCGATCGTGTTGCCGGCCA
This sequence comes from Curtobacterium sp. MCLR17_055, assembly GCF_003234305.1. Classification (NCBI taxonomy): domain Bacteria; kingdom Bacillati; phylum Actinomycetota; class Actinomycetes; order Micrococcales; family Microbacteriaceae; genus Curtobacterium; species Curtobacterium sp. MCLR17_055. The sequence goes on along the minus strand of NZ_QKSX01000002.1, from coordinate 282,076 downwards.
GCGGGGCGGAGCCCTCGGCGGGGACGTGCTCGAGGATGTACTCGAGCACCTGGTACTCGGCGTCCGCCAGGCTCACGCCGTTCGGGATCTCGTCGATGAGCCCCGAGGTGACGTGCATGTTGGTCACGAACTCGTTCATGTTGTCGAGCGCCGACTGGTCCGGCTTGATGACGATGTCGAACCCGGGGTGCACGGGCTCGAGGTCGAAGTCGGTGATGACCACGGCCACCTCGACGAGTTCGTCGACCTCGAGGTCGAGGCCGGTCATCTCGCAGTCGATCCAGACGAGGCGGTCATTCGCGGTTGCCATGTCCTCGATCCTATTCCCGCCCCGCGTGCGTCCCGTACGTGCCGCTGCGCCCGCCCACGCGTGCCCGCCCGTTCCGTGCGTCGGATGCGCGAGCGGGCGAAATGCCGCGGTCGCCCTGCGGACGCACCCGGGTATTCCGCCCGCTCGTCCGGGACGCGAGCCGCGAGCATTGCAGGCGACCGCCTGCCGCACCGATCCCGCCCGCTCCCGCCTCGTCACCACGAGCGGGCGAAATGCCGCGGCCACCCGGCGGACGCACCCGGGCATTTCGCCCGCTCGCCGACTGCGGTCGCGCCCCGGTCGTGGCTCCGCCCACCCGCGTCCAGCCGAGCGGGCGAAATGCCGCGGTCGCCCTGCGGGCGGACCCGGATGTTTCGCCCGCTCGTCAGCGACGCGAGCCGCGAGCGCCGCAAAGTGACCGCCTGGAGGCCCGGGGCGACCCCGGCAGGCCGCCCCGCGCCTCCCGGCGGTCGCCCTCCACCCCGCCTGCCGCACGGTTCTCGCCAGCCCCGCGCGAGCGGGCGAAATGCCGGCGTCGCTCTGCGGTCGAGGCCGGGCATTTCGCCCGCTCGCGGGTGGGGCGTGGAACGGGGGGCGAGCGAGCCCGCGCGCGGACGCACGAACGGGCGAAATGCCGGGGTGCCCACGGGGGACACTCCGGCATTTCGCCCGTTCGTGAGGAAGAGGGAAGCAGGGCACGTACGAAGCCGCCGCACCCCGGCGCCTCGGCGGCTAGGCCATTTCGCCGGCGGTGATGGCCTCGGCCTCGACGCGCTCCGGCTCGGGACCGTCGTCGACGCGGCGCAGGACCCTGGTGGTGCAGAGGATCACGACGAAGGCGACCGCGACGGATGCACCCGCGAAGACGTAGGCCGCCGAGGGGGAGTACGCGTCGGCGAGCAGGGTCGCGACGGGCGGGGCGATGGCGCCGCCGATGAAGCGGACGGCGGAGTAGGCGCTCGAGGCGACGGAGCGGGGGAGGTCGGTGGCCTCCATGACGCACTCGGTGAGCACGGTGTTCAGGACACCGAGCACGAGGCCGCCGATGACGACGCAGATGATCAGGCCGACCTGGGACCGCACGACGAGGGCCGCGGCGAACAGGTCGAGCGCGAGCAGGGGCAGCGCGATCTTCAACACCGTCGTCCTCCGGAGACGGGCGGTGAGCATCGGGGCGACCCACACGGACGTGATCGCGAGACCGACACCCCAGCCGAAGAACGTGAACCCGATGCCGAGCGCGCCGAAGCCGAGCGGGAACGGCGTGTACGCCAGCAGGACGAAGAAGCCGATGTTGTAGAACAGCGCGGTCGCGGCGAGGGCGGCGAGTGCCGGACGGGTCAGGGCGCGGAAGGGTGCGGAGAGCTTCGTCGGCGTGGGCTTCTCGAGGCTGCCGGTCTTCAGCAGGGCGACGATGGCGATGAACGCGACGGCCATCAGGGTCGTGACGCCGAAGAACGGGCCGCGCCAGCTCACCGAGCCGAGCAGACCTCCGACGAGGGGACCGACGGCGATGCCGAGGCCGAGCGCTGCCTCGTACAGGATGATCGCCGAGGCGGTGCCGCCGGACGCTGCTCCGACGATGGTCGCGAGCGCGGTGGAGATGAAGAGCGCGTTGCCGAGGCCCCAGCCAGCACGGAAGTCGATGATGCTCCACACGCTGTTCGACGTCGCGGCGAGCACCGAGAAGAGCACGATCAGGGCGAGTCCGATGAGCAGGGTGCGCTTCGCGCCGATGCGGCTGGAGACCCAGCTGGTGAAGAACATCGCGACGCCGGTGACGGCGAGGTAGCTCGTGAAGAGCAGCTCGGTCTGCGCCGGAGTCGCCTTGAGGGACGCCGCGATCGCCGGGAGGATCGGGTCGACGAGCCCGATGCCCATGAACGCGACGACGCAGGCGAAGGCGATCGCCCAGACCGCGGACGACTGCTTGAGGATGGAGCCGGACTGGCCGGCGGGTGCGTGAGCGTTCACGCGGGGATCTCCGTTCCGTTGGGGGTTGTCCGGGTGCGCTGGGCGATCAGGTTCGTCGCGTGGTGCAGGACGTCCCAGTCGTCGTCGGTCAGGTCGGCGAACAACGGACCGACCGTGCTGGTGAGGGTGGAGCGCCAGGATGCGAGCCGTTCGCGTCCGGCCTCGGTGAGTTCGATGAGCTGCCCGCGGGAGTCGTCCGGGTCGACGCTGCGGCTGACCAGGCCGTCGGCGAGCATGCCGGCGACGAGTCGCGTCATCGTGGGCTGCGCCACACGGGAGGCGGTGGCCAGTTCACCGAGTCGCAGGGGTTCGTCGGTCTCGAGGATGCCGAGCGTGCGCCAGACCGCGGTGGACGTGGTGTTGCCCGTCGACTGGACGGCGCTGCGGATCAGGCGGTTGACGGAGACGAGGAGGGTCTCGATCGTCTGCTCACGCGGTGTTTCCATAGCTGAACTATATAGCCGTGCTATGCATAGCGCAACGACGGGCTCGACAGACCGCACCAGCCACCGCCTGGTAGAAGGGAGGCATGAGCGACATCACCATCCACGAAGGCGACGAGTACACCGCGATCTTCCACGGCGGTCCCTTCGACGGCACGACCGACACCCGCACCGCCACGAGCGACGCGCTGGACGACGAGGTCACGGTGTTCGCCGACGTCGAGGGCCTGCAGACGGCCTTCACCTACCGCGCCACCAAGTCCCGCCAGGTCCTCGACCAGATCTCGGTCGAGTTCACCTACGAGCCCGGCGAGTCCGACCCGGTCGACGACCTGCAGGACCGCGGCGACCGCAGCGGCGAGTTCGACCGGGAGTAGAACCCCCACCCGCCGCGTTGCAGGACCACATGCAGCTCGACCTCTGGACGTCCGCCTTCTGTGCGCCGTGCGCCGCCGCCCGCCGGGTGTCGGCCGAGGCCTCGGCGCTCGTCCCCGGGCTCACCGTGACCGAACGCGACGTGGCGGCACACCCCGACGACGCGGAAGACCTCGGTATCCGGTCCACGCCCACGATCATCGTGCGGCAGGACGACGGCACCGAGGTCTTCCGGTCACCTGGCGTCCCGACCCGCGACCAACTCCTGCTCGCGGTGGCCAAGGCGCTCTGAACGAGCCGCCGCCGCGGCCGGGGCGGCCGCCGCAGCGGTGGCCCCCGGCACGGGCACAGCGGCCCGCGCCCCCGCACGCTGCGACGTCGGCGCCGCCACCACGACGGGCTCCGGCGGATCGACCAGCGCCCGCACGCGTCGTGCCAGACGCTTCGCGCCCCGGATCGGCGCCCCGATGCCCAGTGCCACCAGTCCGAGCGGGCTGCGATCGGCCCCACCGAGGGCGTTCTTCCGCTCCCACGCACGGCGCAGCACGCCACCGCGACTCCGCCGAGCCGGTGCCCGGTCCACCAGCGTGCCGGCGTCCCGTCGGGCCATGAGCTCCACGAGCCGGTGCTGCCAGTCGTCCTCCGAGGCCGGGTGGAAGTAGTTGTCCCGCATCCACTCCGGCCGGACGACACCGAACCGTCCGTCGACCAGGTCGACGGCGTCACCCTCGAGGCCGCTCCCCACGAACACCTCGTTGATCAGGTGTCGCCCGATCCCGAAGTCGGTCAGCGTGAGCGCGGGCACGCCTCGCGCCGCCGCCTCGAGCACCGCGGTCGAGCTGATCGTCACGAGCGCCACCGCCCGGTCGAGGTGCTCGGCCATCGGGCCGCTCTCGACCACGAGGTTGGTCGGCGCGTCCGCCGGCACCAGGTCCGGGTACGGGTGCTCCTCGCGGTGTGTCTGGTGCTCGCCTGCCGCGGCGCGCGTCTTGATGACGACGCGCCACTCCGGGTGCGCCCGCGCCGCGTCGACGAGCCACCGCACGACGAGGGCACGGTCGGCCCGCTCGAACGGCACACTCGGCTGCGCCGCGAAGACGACGGAGTCGCGGACGGTCGAGCCCGCACCATCGCTCGCTCCGACACCGCCGGTCGCGCCGGCGCCCCGCGCGAAGGGCAGCGTGGCGAGCGCGAAGTGCGGCTCGACGCCGCCCTCGCGCGCCATCTCCTCGTACGCGCGGACCTCGCGATGGCTGTGCAGCACGAACAGGTCAGCCCGGGCTCGGAAGAAGATGCCCTTCCACTTCGACGGGAACGAGATCCCCGGCAGCCCCGAGACCAGCACCGGCCGGTCCGGGATCCGCCGGTGTACCTCGTCGATCACGAGCTCGGCCACCGGTCCGATCAACGACACCAGGACGGCGTCCGGCGGGTCCTGTCGGAGCTCCTCGACGACGGCGTCGACGTCCTTCGGCGCGGGCGGTTCCCGGTGCAGGTGGGCGAGGCGCCGGTCCAGCCCGCGGAACGCCGACCGCAGCTGCTTCGGACTCGCCGACCGCGGGGTCGCCACGGTGCGCAGCTCCAGGTCCCAGTCCGCCGGTGCGCTCGCCAGCAGGTGGGCGCCCCACTTCGCGAACGAGTCGGTGTCGACCAGGCCGACCACGCGTCGGACGCGTGGTGACGCGTCGGACGGGAGGCGCGCCTCCAGTCCGACCGTCGACCCACCGCCGTCAGCCGGCGCGTCCAAGGCGCTGGTCCCGTCGACCGGGCCGGTCACGCGCCGACGCGACGCAGCTTCGCGAGCGGTGCCTGCTCGCCGGCGGTCGGATGGGGACTGCATCCGCTCACGCGCCGACGCGACGCAGCTTCGCGAGCGGTGCCTGCTCGCCGGGGAAGATCCTCTTGACGCCGTCGCCGAGGGCGGTCTCGATGATGCGGATGTCACGGGCGAGCGTCTTCAGGCCGTGCGGCTCGAGCGACGCGGCGTGGTCGGAGCCCCACATGGTGCGGTCGAGCGTGATGTGGCGCTCGACGGCCGTGGCACCGAGGGCGACCGCGGCGATGGAGATCTGCAGGCCGGGCTCGTGGCCGGAGTACCCGACGGGGACGCCCGCGTAGCGGTGGGCGAGGGTGTCGATCATGCGGAGGTTCGCCTCCTCGGCCGGCAGCGGGTAGGTCGACGTCGCGTGCATGAGGACGAGGCGGTCGGTGCCGAGGGCCTCGACGGCGGCGTCGATCTGCTCGAGCGTGGACATGCCGGTCGACAGGATGACGGGCTTGCCGGTCGCGGCGACGGCGGCGAGCATGCCGAGGTCGGTGACGGACGCCGAGGCGATCTTGTACGCGACGACGTTGAGGTCCTCGAGGAAGTCGACCGACGGCTCGTCCCACGGCGACGCGAACCAGTCGAGCCCGCGGAGGGTCGCGTGGTCGCCGATCTCGATGTACTGGTCGCGGTCGAACTCGACGCGGTAGCGGTACTCCAGGTAGGTCATGTCGCCCCACGGGGTGCTGCGCGGGGTGTTCTTCATGTGCTCCGGCGTGGAGATCGCGGGGGTGCGCTTCTGGAACTTCACGGCCTGCAGCCCCGCGTCGGCAGCGACGTCGATGAGCTGCTTCGCGATGTCGACGTCGCCGTTGTGGTTGAGGCCGATCTCGCCGATGAGGTAGGCGGGGTGGCCCGCGCCGATCGTGGACGTACCGATGGTGACGGTCATGGTGCTCCGTTCGGTGCGGGGGTGGCCCGCGTCGGGGATGGGTCTCGGGTCGTGGTGGGTGCGGGCGCTTTGGCGAGGGCTTCGGCGAGGGCCAGGTCGGCCTCGTCGTCGATGTCGATCGCGCCGGCACCGTCGACGACGGCCAGTTCGACGCGGCCGTGGAACCGGTGTCGGTTCTCGAGGAACCCCGCCGTCCGCATCACGTAGAAGGCACCGGTCTCGCGGTACTCGGGCTCCCGGTCCTGCCGGCGGGGCCTGGTCGCAGCGTCGTGGTTCACCGCCACCGCGGTGCCGTCCGGGGCGGTCCGCCACAGGAACGCGTGCGACGGCGTGGCGGCGAACACCGCGTCGGCGTGCCCGTCGACCACGCGCGCGACGGCGGCGTCGAGGTCGGCCGGGTCGATGAACGGCGAGGTCGCCTGCAGGAAGACGAGGACCTCGGGCAGCGGCGTGCTGATCGCGTCGAGGACGTGCAGCAGGGCGGACTCCGAGGACGCCTCGTCACCGGCGAGCTCGGCCGGGCGGCGGACCACGGCGGCACCGGCGGCGACCGCCTCGGCAGCGATGGCGTCACCGTCGGTCGTGACGACGACCTCGTCGATGCGGGTGGCACGTCGTGCCGAGTCGACCGCCCGACGGACCAGCGAACGACCCGCGACCGTGCGCAGGTTCTTGCCGGGGATCCCCTTCGACCCGGCACGTGCGGGCACGACGGCGAGGACGGAACCGGTGGTGCGCATGCTCCGGACGCTACGAAGCGTGGGTGTCGCGGAGGGGAACGGGGAGCAGACGGCGGCCGACCGTTGGGCGACCGCCGGGTCCTGTCACGGCGACGCGGCGGGGCGCGCATCGAGCGTCCGGGGGCTGCTCGCCGCTACAATCGACGCTGCTCGCCTCCGTAGCTCAGTGGATAGAGCAGGTGGTTTCTACCCACCGTGCCGCGGGTTCGATTCCTGCCGGGGGCGCCGAAGACGAACAGGGCCGCCATCCTCTCCGGATGGCGGCCCTGTTCTCGTCGTGGGGGTGGTTACTCGTCGTCGTCCGCGGCCCGGCGTCGGAGTTCGGCGGCGCTGATCGGCTGCGTGTACGGCGCCTCCGAGGTCTCGTTCGCGTCGGCCGGCTCGGCGGGGGCCTGGTTCAGACGCGTCGGGACGGACGTGGTGTTCGTCGCGCCGGGGGTGTCGACCCGGGGTGCCGATGCGGGCGGGACGTCGTTCGCGGGCGCCCGGTTGACGTGGGCGTCGGCCGCGGTGGGCGTCGCGACGGGGCGGTCGGACGAGGACGGACGGTCGTTCCGCGGTGCGCGGTCGGTGTCGCCGAAGGCGCGGGTGGCACCGGCGTCGCCGGGTGCCCGCGTGGCGCTCGCGTCGCCGAAGGCCAGCGTGGCGCTGTCGTCGTCCACGACCTCGGTGTCGTCCGTGCCGCGGCCCTGGACGGAGCGGGCGGGCGAGGTCGGGGTGCCGAGCGCCGGACGGACCGGGGGTGCAGCCTCGTCGTCGCCGTAGACGCGGGTGGTGTTGTCACCGAAGGAGCGCGTGGCGTTCTGGTCGGCGCTGCCGCGGTTCGGGTTCGTGGCGGCACCACGGTTCACGGAGAACGACGGGGTCGACCCGCCGGCGGCCCCGGCAGACGCAGCGGGCGCGGCAGCACCGGCTGCGGCAGCGGCAGCGGTCGGCGCCGGAGGAGTCGAGGGTGCGGACGCGGGGCGCTGCGCCGGACGCAGCGAGGTCGTCGTCGGGGTGGGACGCTCGGCGGGAGCAGCCAGCGCCGGGGCCTGTGCCTGTGCCTGCGTGCGCGGGGGGTCGGCCTGGTCGGCGTTCCAGTCCTGCTGGCGCTTGATGAGATCGGCGTCGGGGTCCGGGGACTCGAACTTCCAGCGCTCGAGGTCGGCCTTGAAGAGCTTGCGCGCACGGCTCGGTCGCGCCTGCCAGTCGAGCAGGCGGTCACGGAACTCGGCGAGGGACTGGTCGGCCTGGAAGCTGAACGTCGACGAGTTCTTCTTGATGTCGGCGATCTCGTGCTGGGCCCAGTTGGCGGCCAGCGGCGCACCCTGCACGGGGAGCAGGCGCAGCCGGATGTCGGCGTCCTCGGCGAGGTGGTCCGCGTACGCACGCTCGTCGTGTCCGAGCGATCCCCACGCCGCTGCCTTGCGCGCAGCCGTCAGGATCGCGGCGACGGCCGCGTTCTTCGATTCCCGCTCCTGGAGCGCCACGACCCGCTTGGTCGCGCTGCGCCCGATGAGCGCCGCGATGACGCCCGCCACGACGATGGCGACGAAGGGGATCACAGCGCCCGAGAGCACCCGCCAACCCGTGTCGGACGAAGTCCAGTCGGTCAGGTCGTTCCACCAGTCCATGCGCGCACCATACCCACGGAACGGTCAGGCGTCGGGGAGGCCGGACGGCGTTCCGTGCATCCCGGTGCAGATGATTCCAATGTGGAACATCATGACCAGCGCAGGGTGTCCACGGCGTCGTCGGCGGACCACACGCTCGGCAGCTCGACGAACCGGCGCTCGGTCGCGACGTACCGGCGGGCACGGTAGGCGGTGTCGCCGGCGACGTCGATGCGGTCGACGTACCCGACGATCTCTCCGTTGGCCCGGGTGACCCGGCTCAGGTCGTCGCGGACGTCGAGGATGCGGTAGTCGCCCCGGGCTCGGGCCAGCGGGACGGTGCGGATCCGCAGTGCGGGTTCGGTGATGGTCTGCATCGCTGGCCTCCTGGTCGGTGTGGTGCCGACGCTACGGGGGACCACCGACACGCCGAGGGGCAACGTCCGATCTGGGGAACAGGGTCCCCGCGCACACTGTTGTGGAGGAACGACGGGGCTGCACGGGCAGCCCGGAGAGAGGTTGTGGCCATGACCACGTTCGTGCTCGCAGGTGGATGTTTCTGGTGTCTCGACGCCGTGTACCGCACGCTCCAGGGTGTGCAGGACGTGGTGTCGGGCTACGTCGGCGGACAGGTCGAGGACCCCTCGTACGAACTGGTGTGCACCGGGACGACGGGCCACGCCGAGGCGGTCGCGGTGACGTTCGACGAGTCGGTGATCCCGGCTGACGTGATCCTCGACGTCTTCTTCACGCTGCACGACCCCCGGCAGCTGAACCGCCAGGGGGCCGACGTCGGCACGCAGTACCGCTCTGCGATGTTCCCGGCCGACGACACGCAGCGCGAGCTGTTCGAGCGCGCCATCGAGCGGGCGTCGGACATCTGGGACGGCGGCATCGTCACCACCATCGAGCCGCTCTCGACGTTCTGGACGGCAGAGGAGTACCACCAGGACTTCTTCGCGAAGAACCCCGGGCAGGGCTACTGCCTCGCAGTCGCGCTGCCCAAGGTGAACAAGGTCCGGAAGGCCTACAGTCAGTACATCCTGGCGTCCTGACCCCGGGGCGGCAGGGCCACGAGGAGGTGGTTCGAACATGACGGACAACACGGGAACCTGGGTCGCGATCGGTCCGGCCGGAGCAGTGGGCAGCATCCACCGCGCGGTGGACGGGTTCCAGGTCGAGCTCTACGGACGACGACGAGCGGGCGGGCCGTACCCGTCCCTCGAGTCCGCGAAGGGCGCGGTCCACGCCGCGCTCGGACCGTTGGCCGCCCGGCCCGAGTTCCGAGCGCACTGACCGGGTCCGGACAGGAGGCTCGGGGGACTCTTCCTCCACAGGTCACCTGATCGGGTCCACACGCCACAGATCGAGCCCGGGGTCGCTGACGCGGCCCCGGGCTCCGTGACGATCGACGCATGAACGACATCATCACCGTCTGCGGAATCGTCGCCACCGAGCCCCGGCACCTCGTCACCGAGACCGGCATCGCCATCACGAGTCTCCGACTCGCCTCACCCTCGCGCCGCTGGGACCGGGCCACCGCCGCCTGGGTCAACGGCGCCACCAACTGGTACACCGTCACCGCGTTCCGGTCGCTCGCGTCGAACGTGTACAAGTCCCTGAAGAAGGGCGACCGGATCGTCGTCGCCGGACGGGTCCGCATCCGCACATGGGAACGCGACGGTCGCGGCGGGACCTCGGTCGAGATCGACGCCGACGGCATCGGCCACGACCTGGCGTGGGGGATCAGCAACTGGCTGCGGGTGCCGCGGCAGGTCGGCGACGGCGCCTCGGGGCAGGGTGGTCTGCGCGGGGTGGACCCCCGCACCGGCGAGGTCCGCGACCCGGCGGGGCACGGCGCCGGTCACGGCTCCGACCACGGGGCGGAGCCGGACGGTCCGCACGACCACGCACCGGCGACCGAGCACGGTCCGGACGGTGACGGCGACGTCGACGGGGTCCACGGGGCACCGCCGCCCGGCGACGGCGAGGAGCCCGCGGGGCCGTCCGAGCACGTCCTCGAACAGGACGCCGCCCCCTGGGACCCCGCGCCGCCCCTCGACGACCACGCCCACGACGCCGAAGCGGCCTGACCCGCACGCCGACCGGAGTCGGGGTGCGGGTCAGGCCGCCGGGGACGCGTGCGGTTCACCGCGTCGCGTCGGTCACCACTTCTGGGCGATCATCCCGATGCCGGAGACCTGGGCGGTGTCCCAGTTGCCGCCGCGGGGCAGCCCGGTCACGCGGCCGTCGATCTTGAAGCTGGCGCCCTGCACCCGCGGGCTGTTCGTCTGCTTCGCCTTCAGCCCGTGGAACGAGAAGCTCGTGTCCCACTTGCCGTTCAGGCCGGTGTTCGACCTGCGGTCACCGACCGTGATGCGGGTGTTCTGCACCGTCGAGTGCACGACGTCACCGTTCAGGCGGGCGTTGGCCTCGGCGTTGAAGAACAGGCGACCGTCGAGGTTGAGCTTGAGGGTGCCGATCGTCTTGTGGTTCACGATCATCGTCGCGACGTCGTTCTTGTACCAGCGCATGCCGATGGGCGTGAGCTTGTTGGTGGCCGGGCCCAGGTAGCCGTAGGTGAACTTGCCGTTCTGCACGCGCTCCCAGATGTAGCGCGGCTTGCCCTTGCTCTGCGGGGAGCCCTTGTCCGACTGGATCCCGAACGCGTAGGCGTTGTTGTGGGCGTCGTGCACGTTGATGTACGACGAGTAGCCGGTGCCCGTGCCGTTGGCGCTGATGCTCGCCGTGTACAGCAGGTAGGGGCTGCCCTTCGGCACGGCACCGGCGGCCGATGCCGGCGACACCGGGGCGATGAGCGCGACGGTGAGTGCGATCGCTCCGACGAAGGGGAGTGCGAGGCGGCGGAGCCGCGACGGGGTCGTGGTCGTGTGCGTGGTCATGGTCCTCGTCCTGTCCGTGGTCCTGATCCTGGTCCTCGTCGTGGTGGGTGACGGGCCCGAGGTAGCGGGGTGAGGCCAAGCTACGTCGTCCGTGTCGCGAACAACAGGCTTGTTCGTACAGGTGCGGGAAGCGGCGATCCGGCGTCGGGCGAGCGGTGCTCCGACGGTGTCACTACACTTGGGGCCGATATGGCTGAGTACATCTACCAGATGGTCCGCGCCCGCAAGGCGGTCGGCGACAAGCTGATCCTCGACGACGTCACGATGTCGTTCCTCCCCGGTGCCAAGATCGGCGTCGTCGGACCGAACGGTGCGGGCAAGTCGACGATCCTGAAGATCATGGCGGGTCTCGACCAGCCGTCCAACGGCGAGGCGAAGCTCACGCCGGGCTTCAGCGTCGGCATCCTCATGCAGGAGCCGGAGCTCGACGAGAGCAAGACCGTGCTCGAGAACGTGCAGGAGGGCGTGGGCGAGATCCACGGCAAGCTCGCACGCTTCAACGAGATCTCGGCGCTCATGGCCGAGCCGGACGCCGACTTCGACGCGCTCCTGGCCGAGATGGGCACCCTGCAGGAGGACATCGACGCCGCCGACGCGTGGGACCTCGACTCCCAGCTCGAGCAGGCCATGGCCGCGCTGCAGTGCCCCCCGGGGGACGAACTCGTCACCCACCTGTCCGGTGGTGAGAAGCGCCGCGTCGCGCTCTGCAAGCTGCTGCTCCAGAAGCCCGACCTGCTCCTCCTCGACGAGCCCACCAACCACCTCGACGCCGAGAGCGTGCTCTGGCTCGAGCAGCACCTGCAGCAGTACCACGGTGCCGTCCTTGCCGTCACCCACGACCGGTACTTCCTGGACCACGTCGCCCAGTGGATCGCCGAGGTCGACCGTGGCCGCCTGTACCCGTACGAGGGCAACTACTCGACCTACCTCGAGAAGAAGCGTGCTCGTCTCGAGGTCCAGGGCAAGAAGGACGCCAAGCTCGCGAAGCGCCTGTCGTCCGAGCTCGACTGGGTCCGGAGCAACACCAAGGGCCGTCAGGCGAAGTCGAAGGCCCGTCTCGCCCGGTACGAGGAGATGGTCACCGAGGCCGAGCGCACCCGCAAGCTCGACTTCGAGGAGATCGTGATCCCGGTCGGCCCGCGTCTGGGTTCGCAGGTCATCGACGCTGAGCACCTGCGCAAGCAGTTCGGTGAGCGCGTCATCATCGGCGACCTGTCGTTCACGCTGCCCCGCAACGGCATCGTCGGCGTCATCGGCCCGAACGGTGTCGGCAAGACCACGCTCTTCAAGACGATCGTCGGCCTCGAGCCCCTCGACGGCGGCACGCTGAAGATCGGCGACACGGTCGACATCTCGTACGTCGACCAGAGCCGTGGTGGCATCGACCCGAACAAGAACCTGTGGGAGGTCGTTTCCGACGGACTCGACTACATCCAGGTCGGCAAGACCGAGATCCCGTCCCGCGCGTACGTGTCGCAGTTCGGCTTCAAGGGTCCGGACCAGCAGAAGCGCGCCGGCATCCTGTCCGGTGGTGAGCGCAACCGTCTGAACCTGGCGCTGACGCTCAAGCAGGGCGGCAATCTGCTGCTCCTCGACGAGCCGACCAACGACCTGGACGTCGAGACGCTCGGCAGCCTCGAGAACGCCCTGCTCGAGTACCCCGGTTGCGCCGTGGTCATCACCCACGACCGGTGGTTCCTCGACCGCATCGCCACGCACATCCTGGCGTGGGAGGGCCTCAACGAGGACGGCACGCCGAACTGGTACTGGTTCGAGGGCAACTTCGAGGCGTACGAGGAGAACAAGATCGAGCGCCTCGGTGCCGATGCCGCGAAGCCCGGTCGCGCGACGTACCGCAAGCTCACCCGCGACTGACCCTCGTGGCGAGACTGCACGCTCCCATCCGCCTGCGGTGGAGCGACATCGACGCCTACGGTCACGTCAACAACTCCGCGATGCTGCGCCTGCTCGAAGAGGCGCGCATCGTGGGGTTCTGGGGTGCCGACCCCGGTGAGGACCCCGACGGCGACCTGCCCGAGCCGATCATCGACGGTCGGCCGGGTTCCGGCACCATGACGGTGATCGCCGGCCAGCGCCTCGAGTACCTGGCGTCGATCCCGTACCTCCGTCAACCGCTCGACATCCAGATGTGGATCGGGCGGCTCGGGGGCGCGAGCATCGACGTCTCGTACGAGGTCTGGTCGCCGGTGGGGCAGCACCCCGCCGTCCTGTACACCCGGGCGACGACGGCACTCGTGATGGTCGATGCGGCGACGAACCGTCCGCGTCGACTGACCGACCCCGAGCGTGCCGCGTGCGAGCGCTACCTCGAGGAACCGGTGCAGTTCAGCCGGCCGTAGGCACCCGCATCATGCCCTCCTGGGCGACGGTGGCCAGCAGCTGACCGTCGCGGGAGAACATCCGACCGAACGCGAGTCCCCGGCCGCCCTGTGCGCTCGGGGACTCCTGCGTGTACAGGATCCAGTCGTCGGCGCGACCGTCGCGGTGCCACCACATGGCGTGGTCGAGGCTCGCGCTCTTGACCCCCGGGGTGCCCCAGGCGACGCCGTGCCGCCGCATGATCGGCTCGAGGATCGACAGGTCGCTCGCGTACCCGAGCACCGCACGGTGGAGCGCCGGGTCGTCCGGCAGGTCGCCCTGCACCTGGAACCAGACCGCCTGGTGCGGCACGTGCTCGCCCTGCACGTCGACGAACACCGGCCCCTCGACGTGGCGCAGATCGATGGACCGTGCGGCCCAGGCACGTGCGACCGGGTGGTCGATCGCGGACAGGATCGACGCGGCCGACGGCAGGGACTCCGGGTCCGGGGTGTCCACCGGGTACGGGTCCTGGTGCTCGATGCCGGTGTCCGGCACCTGGAACGACGCGATCATCGAGAAGATCGGGACACCGCGCTGGTACGCCTGCACGCGTCGGGCCGCGAACGAACGACCGTCGTGGATGCGCTCGACCCCGAAGGTGATCGGCACGTCGATGTCGCCGGGCCGCAGGAAGTATCCGTGCATCGAGTGGACGTCGCGTCCCTCGATCGTGCGCTGCGCGGCGACGATGCACTGCGCCAGCACCTGCCCGCCGAACACCCGTCCGCCGGGGGACCAGTGGCTGGCACCGGTCAGGATCGTCTCGCCCGTGCTCGCGCCGGTGTCCTCGAGTCGCAGGGTCCGCAGGAAGTCGGGTTCGCCGTTCACGCTGTGCAGTCTACGAACGGCTGCCCGCCGCCGTCGCAGGTCGTCGCGCCCAGGCCGCTCGGCGCCGATGGCCGGTAGGATCGGGGACGACATGGGCAACTCGTTCACGCTTCCCGACGCCGCCTCACTCGGTGACCTCCGCACGTACCTCGGACGTGCCGCTCGGATCGAGGACGGCTCGGTCCGGCTCATCGCCGACTCCGGCGTCCTGGCCGTCTACACGGCGATCCTCTACCCGCTCGGGTTGCTCGACGAACTGCCGACGGTGCTCGGGCTCCGCACGTTCTCGCTCACCGAGCCGGCGTCGATCGACACCGTGGTCCCGCTGCAGTCGCTCCTCGAGCGTCTCCGCCTGCTGGCCGAGGCGCAGGACGCCGAACACGCCGAGGGCGCCGACCCGACGCGGGCCACCCCGATCGAGGTCGAGCTACCGCACGAGGTGCACACCGTGACGTGGGCGGCCATCTCCCCGCCCCGCGGTGGCTGGGTCCCGCTGCCGGACGTCTCACCGGAACTCCTCCGCCGCGCCACCCGCGACGGCATCGCCGAGGTCGCCGACGCCGTGCCGTCCAACGCCGGCGAGGCCATCGTCCGACGGATCCGTGCCGAGGTCTGGGGCCGACCGGTCCCCGGCGTCGAGCACCTGCCCGCCGGTGCGGGCTTCGCGGGCGAGAGCCTCGGGTTCCTCGGGCACGACCCGGTCCGGCTGTTCGAGACGGGTCCGTGGAGCCGACTCACGACCTCGCGCGGCCACGTGCTCGTCAAGCGCCGCGCCTGGACCCTGAGCTCCTAGCAAAGACGACGGCGACGACGACGGGGCGCCGACCACCGCCGACCGCGACGCCGCCCGGCCGCCGTGGTTGGCTGGCCGCATGCACGTCTTCCTCACCGGTGCGTCCGGCTACATCGGCTCCTCCGTCCTCCGCTCCCTCGTGGCCCACGGCGACGAGGTCACCGCGCTCGTCCGCTCCGACGAGAAGGCCCAGCACGTCCGTGACGCCGGTGGCCGGGCCCTGGTCGGCGACGTCACCGACACCGACGTCGTCGAACGCCTGCTGCACGAGAGCGACGGCGCCATCCACACGGCATCGGCGCCCGGCGTCGACCCGGACTTCATCCGCACCGCGATCGGTGCCCTGGCCGGCACACCGAAGCCGTTCGTGCACACCGGCGGCATCTTCACCTTCGGTGACTCGACGGACATCTCCGAGCAGTCGCCGATCGACCCGCCGTCCTTGACCGCCTGGCGCGGACCGAACGAGGCCCTGCTGCGGGCGAGCGACGTGCGGAGCACCGTCGTCGCCCCCGGGATCGTGTACGGGCGCGGCGCGGGCATCCCGGCGATGTTCGTCAGCGACGGTGAGCAGCCGGTGCAGCTGGTGGGCGACGGCTCGCAGCGCTGGACGACGGTGCACGTCGACGACCTCGGCGAGCTCTACGTCCTCGCGCTGCACCGCGGCGAGCCCGACGGGTACATCGTCGCCGCGACCGGCGACAACCCGACCGTCCGGCAGATCGCCGAGGCCGGGGCCCACGGTGCACCGGTCGTCGCCGAGCGCCTGGACGCGAGCCGCGAACGGCTCGGGCGCGACTTCGCCGACGCCCTGCTGCTGCACCAGGAGGCGTCCGGCGCACACGCCCGGTCGGCCTTCGGCTGGCGGCCGTCGCGGCCGTCCCTGGTCGAGGACCTCGCCTCCGGCTCATACGTGCGCTGACCGCGCTGCCCGAACACGCCGGCGTTCCGCGGGCACGAGAACGTGCGGACAGTCGGACGGGAGGCCCGTGGCGGCGCCGCCACGGGCCTCCCGTCAGCCGCTCGCGACGATCACTGCACGCCGGCGTCAGCGGAAGACGCCGCGGGAGCGTCGAGACGCCGCCGGATTCGGCGGCGTCTCGACGACACGACGGCGTGTGCCGCGCGCGTCAGTCGAAGGTGTTCGTCATCGCGTGGGCAGCGCGGTCCAGGTAACCCCAGAGCTCGGCTTCGTCGAGGGGCGCGAGCTCGAGTGACTCGACCGCCTCGTGCATGTGGTGGAGCCAGCGTTCCCGGGCCTCGGACGTGATGCGGAACGGGTTGTGCCGCATCCGCAGGCGGGGGTGGCCGCGCTGCTCGCTGTAGGTGCCCGGGCCGCCCCAGTACTGCTGCAGGAAGGCGGACAGGCGCCAGATCGCACCCTCGAGGTCGTCGGCCGGGTACATCGGCCAGATGACCTCGTCCTGCTGCACGCCCTCGTAGAAGCGCCGGACGAGCTGGTCGAAGGTGGGGGCGCCGCCGATCCGCTCGTACAGCGACCCGGTGGCCGAGGCACCGTGCTCCCCGACGCGCAGGGTGATCGGCTGCGCCGGGACGCCGACCGAGCCTGGCATCGCGGGGGAGCCGGGCATGCCGAGCGAGCCGCGTGCTCCGGGGCCGCCCGTGCCGCTCGGGGGTGTGGGGTCGGTCATCGGGGGTCCTTCCCGCTGTCGGGGTCGTCGGTGCGGATCGGCTGCCCGAGGATGTTGCGCTTGGTTCGCCGGGGCTTCGTGGGGGCCGGCGTCGGCTGGGTGCGGACGGTGCGCAGTCCGTTGATCGAGGTGGCGTTCTCCCAGCCCTCGGGCATGATCATCGCCATCGCCGGCAGGGTGATGCCGAGTTCGTCGACGGCGTGCTTCAGGCGGGTGCGGAGCTCCCGGCCGACGACGTCGAGCTCGGACGCGCGGGTCTTCACGACGAGGCGGAAGACCATGCCGGCGTCGGTGATCGACTGCAGGCCCCAGATCTCCGGCTTCTCGACGATCCGCTGCCGCCAGCGGGACTCCTGCGACATCGTGACTGCCGCCTTGAGCAGGGCGTCCTGCACGGCGTCGATGTCGGTGTCGTAGGGCACGGTGATGTCGACGAGCACGCGCGACCAGCCCTGCGACAGGTTGCCGACGCGCAGGATCTGGCCGTTCGGCACGAACCACAGGATGCCGTTCACGTCGCGGATCTGCATGACGCGCAGCCCGACGTTCTCGACGACGCCGGTGGCCTGACCGGTGTCGACGACGTCACCGACGCCGGCCTGGTCCTCGAGGATCATGAAGATGCCGGACAGCAGGTCCTTCACGATGGACTGGGCGCCGACGGCGAGGCCGGCTGCGACGAGCGATGCACCGCCGACGATGCCGACCGCGGCGCCCTTCCACAGCGCCGTCGCGATGATCACGAGCGCGATCACGACGACGACCACGGTGGCGAGGTTCTCGAGCACGCTGCCGAGCGTCCGGGTCCGTTGCACGACCCGCGCGGTCTGCACGGGTGAGGCGATGAGGGCCTGGGTGTCGGCCGCTCCCTGACGCTTCTTGACGCCGTTCACGATGCGGTCGACGACCTGCTTGATCATGCGACGGAGGATCAGCCGGAGGATGATCGCCGCGAGGATCGTGATGACGATCGTGATCGGTGCTTGCCAGGCATCGACGAACTGGAGGAACGCGTTGGACGCCCACTTCGGGACGTCGGTGGTGTCTGCTGCAGCCAAGTTCATATCCGGTCGATGCTAAGCGGCGGGGCCTCGGCATCCCTGGAGGAACACCAAGACCCCGCCGGATCAGAGCAGGGGTCAGGCGTCGGCGGCCTGGACCCGGAGTGCGCGCTCGGTGCCCGCGAGGCTCTCGGACACGATGCGGCGCAGCGCCGGCGTCTCCGGGTGCTCCTCGAGCCACGCGGCGGCGGCGTCACGGAGCTCGGCCGACGCGAGCGGCGCCGGGTAGAGGCCCGAGACGATGGTGTCGGCCATGTGGTAGCTGCGCTCGGCCCAGATGCGCGTGAGCACCTCGAAGTACTTCGGCACGAGCCCCTCGAGCAGCACCGGGCTGTTCACGTGCTGGAACCCGACCGTGGTCTGGCGCACGATGGCGTTCGGCAGCTCGGACGAGTCGACCAGTGACGAGAACGCCGCCAGCTTGCCCTCGGCCGTGGGGATCGTCGCCCGGGCGCGGGCCGCGGCCTGCTCGCCCGACGCGGTCTTGTCCGCGGCGAGCTCGGCGTCGATCTCTGCGTTGTCCGCAGCACCCGCGAGCACGAGGCCCTCGAGCAGCTCCCAGCGCAGGTCGGTGTCGATCTCGAGGCCCTGCAGCGTGACCGATCCGTCGCGGAGGCCCTGCAGGGTCGCGACGTGCTCGGGCGTGGACGGGACCTGCGCGAAGAACTTCACGAACTGGAACTGCGCGTCCGAGCCGGCCTCGGCCGAGGACGCGAGCTGCCAGAGGGTGTCGCCGACGGTGCGGACCGTGGCCTCGACCGAGCCCGGTGCCACGTAGTTGCGTGCGGTGAGCAGCAGCTGCGAGAGCGTCGTGCGGATGGTCGTCGACTCGGTCTCGGTCGCGATGTTGCCCAGCACCAGACGGACGTAGTCGCTGGCCGGGGACTCGGCGTCGCGCGTGGCGTCCCACACGGAACCCCAGACGATCGAGCGGGCGAGCGGGTTCGCGATCGACGCGAGGTGCTCGATCGCGGTGCGCCGGGAGTGCTCGTCGAGACGGATCTTGGCGTAGGCCAGGTCGTCGTCGTTCAGCAGCACGAGGTCGCCGCGCTGGACGCCGACGAGCTCGGGCACCTCGGTGCGGGCACCGTCGACGTCGATCTCGACGCGGTGGACCCGCTCGAGCTTGCCGCCGGCGGAGGCCGTGTCGGCACCGAACGGCGCGGACTCGTCGTTCCGGAAGGCGTACACGCCGATCGCCAGACGGTGCGGGCGCAGCGTCGGGTAGTCGGCGGGGGCTTCCTGCAGGACGGTGAACGACGTGATGACGCCGGATTCGTCGGTCTCGATCTCGGGACGCAGGGTGTTGACGCCCGCGGTCTCGAGCCAGAGCTTCGACCACTCGGTCAGCTCACGGCCGCTCGTCGCCTCGAGCTCGACGAGCAGGTCGCGGAGCTCGGTGTTCGAGTGGTGGTGCTTCTTGAAGTACGCGGAGACACCGGCGAAGAACGCGTCGATGCCGACCCAGGCGACGAGCTGCTTGAGGACCGAGCCACCCTTCGCGTAGGTGATGCCGTCGAAGTTGACCTGGACGTCCTCGAGGTCGTTGATCGTCGCGACGATCGGGTGCGTCGAGGGGAGCTGGTCCTGGCGGTAGGCCCAGGACTTCTCCATCGCCTGGAACGTGGTCCAGGCCTCGGTCCACTCGGTGGCCTCGGCCGTGGCGATCGTGGAGGCCCACTCGGCGAAGGACTCGTTGAGCCACAGGTCGTTCCACCACTTCATGGTGACCAGGTCGCCGAACCACATGTGGGCGAGCTCGTGCAGGATCGTGACGACCCGGCGCTCCTTGATGGCGTCGGTGACCTTCGACCGGAACACGTAGGTCTCGGTGAAGGTGACCGCGCCGGCGTTCTCCATCGCACCGGCGTTGAACTCCGGCACGAACAGCTGGTCGTACTTGTCGAAGGGGTAGGCGACGTCGAACTTCTCCTCGAAGTACGCGAAGCCCTTCTTCGTGATGTCGAACACGTACTCGGGGTCGAGGTACGAGGCGAGCGACTTGCGCGCGAACACGCCGAGCGGGATCGTCCGGCCGTCGCGGCTGGTCAGCTCGTCGCGCACGACCTCGTACGGGCCGGCGACGAGCGCGGTGATGTAGCTCGAGATGCGCGCGGTGGGCGGGAAGGCCCAGGTCGCGACGTCGCCGTCGACGTGCGGCTCCGGCGTGGGGGAGTTCGAGACGACCTGCCACCGCGACGGCGCCGTCACGGTGAAGGAGAACTCGGCCTTCAGGTCGGGCTGCTCGAACACCGCGAACATGCGGCGGGAGTCCGGGACCTCGAACTGGGAGTACAGGTACACCTCGTCGTCCACCGGGTCGACGAAGCGGTGCAGGCCTTCACCGGTGTTCGTGTACAGCGCGTCGCTGACGACCACGAGCTCGTTCTGCTCCTGCAGGTCGTCGAGCTGGATGCGCACGCCGTCGTTCACCGCGGCGACGTCGAGCGCCGAGCCGTTCAGCGTGATCGAGTGCACGGTCTTCGTGATGGCGTCGATGAAGGTCGATGCGCCGGCGGTGGCGGTGAAGCGCACCCGCGTGGTGCTGCCGAAGCTGTCGGCGCCGCGGGTCAGGTCGAGCTCGACGTCGTACGTCTGCACGGCGACGACGGCCGCGCGCTCCTGGGCTTCGATTCGGGTGAGGTTCTCTCCGGGCACGCAACGCTCCATCTTCGCTGGGGACGCGGACGATCGGTGTCCGCGTACGGGGCCCCGGACGGCGTCGTGCGCCGGCGGGACGATGGGTTCCAGCCTAGCGACGCCGCGTACGCTCGGATCGTGACCGAGACGACTGTGGACAACCCGACCGACCCCACCACCGAGCGCACCGCCGTGGAGTTCTGGTTCGACCCGAACTGCCCCTGGGCCTGGATGACGAGCCGCTGGGTGGGTGAGGTCGCCGAGCACCGCGACCTCGACGTGACCTGGAACGTGATGAGCCTGTTCGTCCTCAACGAGGACCAGGACGTGCCGGAGAGCTACAAGGAGCGCCTGCACGCCGGCCAGGTCTACCCGCGCATCGTCACGGCGGCGAGGCTCCGGCTCGGGCAGGACGTCGTCAAGCCGCTGTACGACGCCCTCGGCGAGCACATCCACCACCGCCAGGAGTCCGACCCGGAGCAGGTCGTCCCCGCCGTGCTCGCGGAGCTCGGCCTCGACGCCGACCTGCTCGAGTACGCCTGGACGGACGAGGTCGACGCCGCCGTGCGCGTCAGCCACCAGGACGGCATCGACCGCGTCGGACAGGACGTCGGCACACCGGTCATCGCCGTCGAGGGCACCGCGTTCTTCGGACCGGTCATCTCCCCGGCGCCCAAGGGCCAGGAGGCGCTCGACCTGTGGGACGGCGTCGTCGCCGTCGCGAAGTACCCCGGCTTCTTCGAGCTCAAGCGCTCGCGCACCGTCGGCCCGATCTTCGACACCACCGACTGACGCTTCGGAACCAGGTTCCGGACACAGCACCGCGGAATCGCGTGGTTCCGTGTCCGGAACCAGGTTCCGTTCGTCGACGGGCGGCCGGGAGGCCCGTGGTGCGCCCGCCCCGCCCGTCCCGTCAGACGAGCGGCAGGCGCATGAGCGTCAGGTCGAGCCAGCGGTCGAACTTGCGTCCGACCTCGGGCACGACCGCGACCGTGGTGAACCCCAGACGTTCGTGCAGGGCGATCGACCCCGTGTTGGTGCTGCAGATCCCGGCCATCATGACGTGCCGGCCCTCGGCGGTGGCCCGCGCGACCAGCTCGGCCATCAGGGTCGTCGCGATGCCCCGGCCGCGGAACGCCTCGACCACGTAGACGCTGTGCTCGACGGTGTGCCGGTACCCGTCCGGTTGCCGCCACTGCGAGTACGTGGCGTACCCGGCCACGACGCCGTCGACCTCGGCCACGACCACCGGGTACCCGCCGCCCTGCCGCTCGGCGAGCCACCCGTCGAAGTACGCACGCGGGTGCGGGGTGTCCTGCCAGATGGCGGTGGAGTGCAGGACGGCATCGACGTGCAGGGCGTGCACGACGTCGAGGTCGGTCGGGGTGCAGTCGCGGATCACGACCCCGTTCGTCGCATATGCTGTCGTCATGTCTCACATCGTAGACGACGCGCGCGCCGATCCCGCAACCGGCGCCGACGACACCTCGGTCGCCGAGCAGCGGGCGCTCGGTGAACGCCTCCAGCGCCTCCGCACCGAGCGGAAGTGGAGCCTCACCGAGCTCGCCGAGGAGTCCGGCGTCTCCCGCGCGATGATCAACCGGGTCGAACGCGGAGTTTCCAGCCCCACCGCGACGATCCTCGGTCGCCTGTCCGGTGCCTTCGGCCTGACGATCTCGCAGCTCCTCGACGATGCCCTGGAGCACGAGGTGCCCAGGGTGACGGACCCCGACGAGGCGCGCGGGGTGCAACGGGGCGCGACCGCCGATTCCTGGACCGATCCCGACACCGGGTACCGCCGC
Source organism: Curtobacterium sp. MCLR17_055 (assembly GCF_003234305.1). NCBI lineage: Bacteria > Bacillati > Actinomycetota > Actinomycetes > Micrococcales > Microbacteriaceae > Curtobacterium > Curtobacterium sp. MCLR17_055. The sequence goes on along the minus strand of NZ_QKSX01000002.1, from coordinate 259,861 downwards.
CGTCCGGTCTCGAGCGCGGCGTTCCCCGCTGACGTCACCGAGGTGCGCCTCCCGGCCGGCCGCGAGGTGGCCTACCCGGCGTCCGCCTACGCGTTCCTGCGGCACTGCATCTGGGTCGTCGAGGGCGTGCTCGAGGTCGTCGTCGGCGGCGAGCCGACGCGTCTGGCGGCGGGGGACCGGATCGAGCTCGGCGACCCCGCCGACGTCGTCTACCGCAACCCGGGCGAGGACCCCACCCGGTACCTCGTGGTGGTGGTCCGCGCACCGTAGTCCGTCGTGGTCCGGGCCCCGGAGCCGCAGGAATAGGATCGGTTCCATGCGCATCCACCTCGGAACGGACCACGCCGGCCTCGAGTTCAACAAGACCCTCGCAACCCACCTGACCGAAGCCGGGCACGAGGTGGTGGACCACGGTCCGACCGAGTACGACGCGCTCGACGACTACCCCTCGTTCTGCATCAACGCCGCGCACGCCGTGGTGCAGGACCAGCGCGCCGGTGTCCAGGCCCTCGGCGTCGTCTTCGGCGGTTCCGGCAACGGCGAGCAGATCGCCGCCAACAAGGTCGAGGGCATCCGCGCCGCGCTCGTCTGGAACGAGTCGACCGCCCTGCTCGCCCGGCAGCACAACGACGCCAACGTCATCTCCATCGGTGCGCGCCAGCACACCGAGGACGAGGCGATCCGGTTCGTCGACCTGTTCATCGCCGAGCCGTTCTCCGGCGAGGAGCGCCACGCCCGCCGCATCGCCCAGCTCGCCGAATACGAGACCACCGGGCTGATCGCCGGCCGCCAGATCGACGCGTAGTCCGGCTCGTCAGGGGTACCGGGTAGAACGGTAGTCATGCCCGAGGGTCACTCCGTCCACCGCATCGCCAACCAGTTCACCCGGCACTTCGTCGGCAAGCGCTGCGAGGTGTCGAGCCCCCAGGGTCGCTTCGCCGCCGGGGCCGCGCAGCTCGACGGCAAGCGCATGATCGCCGCGCGTGCGGTGGCGAAGCAGATGTTCCTGGAGTTCGAGGACGACCTGTTCCTCCGCGTCCACCTCGGGCTGTACGGGGCGTGGGACTTCGCGGGCGTGATCTCCACCGCCGAGGCGCTGTCCGACGACGACGACCGCGAAGAGTCGCTCAGCTCGATCGGCGCACCGCGGCTCGCTCGCTACCGGATGGCCGAGCAGGAGAAGGCGGAGGACCCGATCGAGTCCTTCCCGCCGGACCCGGTGGGCCAGGTCCGGGTGCGGATCCTCACCGAGGACACCGTCGCCGACCTGCGTGGCCCGACCGCGTGTGTCGTGGAGACCCCGGCCGAGGTGCAGCGTGCGCTCGACAAGCTCGGCCCCGACCCGATGAACGACGACGGGCCCGAGGCCGAGAAGACCTTCGTCGACAACGTCCGCCGTCGGAACGTCGCCATCGGGCAGCTGCTCATGGACCAGTCCGTCGTGGCGGGCATCGGCAACATCTACCGCGCCGAGCTGCTGTTCCGGCAGCGCATCGACCCGTACAAGCCGGGCAAGAAGATCACCGTCAAGCAGGCCAAGGCGCTCTGGGCCGACTGGTCGAAGCTGTTGCACGACGGCGTCCGCGACGGCCTGATGATGACGATGGACGACCTGTCCGAGGCCGACCACAAGAAGGCCCTGCGCTCCCGCAAGGACCGCCACTGGGTGTACCACCGGCAGGGCGAGCCGTGCCGGGTCTGCGGCACCGAGATCCGGATGGCGGACATGGCCGGCCGGAAGCTCTACTGGTGCCCGAAGGACCAGAAGTAGTCCACGGGGCACAGACGCAGCCGCCGGCCCTCCTGCTCACAGCTCCCGGTACGTGAACCGTCCGGCGACGGCCGTCCCCAGCACCCGCATGCCACGCAGTGCGGCGGACGAGGACGCGGCCAGCGGGTCGGTCTCGACGAGCACCAGGTCCGCCACGTCGCCGACGGACACGCCGACGCGCCCGTCGGTCGACCCCTGCCACGCGACGAGTGCCGAGAGCCGCTCGGCCGGGTGCCACGGGTCCCGCCCGTCGCGGTCCCGCCCGACGGCCGCCGCCATCGACACCCACGGGTCGAGCGGCGCCACCGGCGCGTCCGACCCGAGCAGCAGGCGCGCGCCGGCCCGTGCGAGCGATGCGAAGGCGAACGCCCGGTCGGTGTGCCCGGCCCAGTGCCGGTCGGCGATGTCCCGGTCGTCCATGGCGTGTTCGGGCTGCACGGACGCGGCGACCCCGAGCCGGGCGAACCGGTCGACGTCGGTGTCGACGAGCAACTGCGCGTGCTCGATCGTGCCGCGGGTCCCGACGGTCTCGAAGACGTCGAGGGCCAGCGTGTTCGCCCGGTCGCCGATCGCGTGGATCGCGGGGACGAGTCCGGCGTCGACGGCACGGCGGGTGATCGCGACGAGCTCCTCGAACGGCCAGGCGAGCACACCGGAGCCGTCGGTCATGGCGGCGGTCCGGGTGCCGAGGGACCCGTCCGTGACCACCTTGAACGGCCCCATCGTGAGCAGGCCCCGCGTGCCGTCGACCACGTCGCCGGTGCGCAGTCCCCGGGCGATGGCCTCGTCGAGCTCGGCCGGGTACACGCCGGACGCGACCCGGATCGCGTCGGTGCCGGCGTGGATCCGGCGGCGCCAGCGGTCGAGTCCGAAGCGCATCTCGAGGTCGACCACGCCCGTCACCCCACGTGCCGCCGCGGCTTCGGCAGCGTCCGCCACGTAGGCGTCGAGCAGGTCGTCCGGCACCTGCGACAGCGCACCGGTCACGTCGAACGCGTCCTGCTCGCGCAGGACCCCGTCCTCGCCCGCCTCGAGCGGTCGGCCGACAGCAGCCGAGAAGTGCGCGAGCGCGAGCGCGTTGCACCACACCGCGTGCAGGTCCGCGCTGATCACGACGACCGGGAGGCCCGGTGCGGCACGGTCGAGCAGCTCGCGTCGCGCAGGGCGCGGCCACATCCCGTCGCGGTAGCCGTGTCCGACCAGGACGCGGTCCGCCACGCCCGCCCGCGCGACGGCGGCGAGCAGGTCGGCGGTCGCCTCGGCGGAGTCGCAGCCGGTCACGTCGACACGGCGGCGGACGAGCGCCCACTGGTCGAAGTGCGTGTGGTGGTCGCGGAGCCCCGGGCCGAGCCAGGCGCCGGCGGCCTCGACCACGTCGGTGTCGACGCTCGTGGGGTCGAGGGTGCCGGTCGGTGCGATCTCGGTGACGCGACCGTCGACGATGCGGACGTCGGCAGGGGCCCCGGAGGTGCCCACACGCCGGACGGTGCGGAGCAGGATGTCCGTCACGACGCCTCCAGGCCGTTCGCCGGGGACGGGACGGGCCGGACCCGCTCGACCTCGTCGGCGAGCGCCGGCGACGCGTAGGGGCCGTCAGCCCGCAGCCCGGCGACGATGCGGTCGATCACCTCGGGGGCCTTGTTCTGCGAGAGCTTCGCGCGGGCGTCGAACCGGGTGACGCGGATCCGGATGCCCACGGTGCCCTTGGCGATCCGGCGGGCGGTCTCCTCGTCGATCTGCAACGACACGGGCGAGGGCATGACCTGCTCGAAGTGGTCGACGAGTTCGCCGAGCACCCGGAAGTTCTCGTCGTCGGACAGGATCTCGGGGGTGCCCCAGACGTGGGCGGTGACGTGGTTCCAGGTGGGCACGAACTGCTCCGGCGGGTACCAGGCGGGGGAGACGTAGCCGTGGGGACCCTGGAACACGACGAGCACCTCGTGCTGTCCGAGTTCGTGCGCGACCTCGTCGGGGCGGCCGACGTGGGACACCAGCACGAGGGCGTCCGGGTCGTCGTCGGGGCCGGGGGCCTCGAGCAGCACCGGGTAGTGCGAGGCGACCAGCCCGGCCGCGGTGTGGGACACGATCGTCGCCCACGGGTTCCCGGTGATGAGGCGTCGGACCTCGTCGACGTCGGTCATCAGGAAGTGCGGTGTGTGGCGCATGTTCCGAGCGTGGCACAACGGGCCCGGTCGCGCGACGGGTGTCGTTTCGTCAGTGTTTCTGCGCGGTAAAACTCTCAGAGCGCATTGAAAGAAGTCTTGTGGTCGGGATTCGAACCGTCCTAGCTTTCCCACCACGACGACCGGGCAGGGATCCGGCCGCACCCGATCGAGGAGAGATCATGCGACGCAGGACGATCGCCGCGCTGGCCGCGGCGGCAACCTTGGCACTGGTGGCGACCGGCTGTTCGGCGGGCGGCGCGGCCGACGACGACGCTCCCTCGAGCCTGGTCTACGCGACCGGCGAACCCGACCACCTGACCCCGGGCCGGCAGACCGTGGCCTTCGACCAGGTGATGAGCGTCTTCGCGCCGCTGACCCAGACCGACGCCGACGGTGACCTGCAGGACGTGGCGGCGAAGAGCGTCGAGAGCGACGACGCCACCACGTGGACGATCACGCTGCGGGACGGCTGGACGTTCCAGAACGGCGAGGCCGTGACGCCGGAGAGCTACGTGAAGGCCTGGAACCACGTCGCCTACGGCCCGAACGCGTGGGAGAACAGCGGTCAGCTCGCCGGGATCGTCGGGTACACGGACCTCAACCCGGCGAAGGGCACCCCGAAGACCAAGGAGATGTCGGGACTGAAGGTCACCGGCAAGGACACCTTCACGGTCACGCTCACCCACGCGGACAGCCAGTTCCCCCTGCAGCTCAGCCAGGCCCAGACGGCGTTCTACCCGATGCCCGAGGCCGCGTACGACGACCTGAAGGCGTACGACAAGAAGCCGATCGGCAACGGCCCGTACGAGATGACGGAGGCGTGGAAGGCGGACCAGGAGTTCACCGTCACGGCCTGGAAGGACTACGAGGGCACGAAGCCCGCCACCGACGAGGTGACCTTCCGCAGCTACTCCGACATGAACACCGCGTACACCGACGTCCTGGCCGGCAACGCCGACGTGCTGTTCCTGCCGACCGACAAGATGACGAGCGCGAAGGCCGACTTCGGCGACCGCCTGCACTCCTTCGACGCCCCCGGCATCGACTACCTCGGGTTCCCGCTGTGGGACGACCGGTACTCCGACCCCGACGTGCGCCGCGCGATCTCGATGTCGATCGACCGTGACGAGGTCAACGACGCGATCTACGGCGGGCTGTACGAACCGGCCACCGCACTCACCCCGCCGTCGATGTCCGGCACCGAGGAGGGCATCTGCGGCGACGCCTGCGAGTTCGACCCGGCAGCGGCGAAGAAGCTCCTCGCCAGTGCCGGCGGGTTCGACGGCACGATGACGCTCGTCTACCCGGGCGGCACCGGCCTCGACTCCCTGTACGAGGCGTACGCCAACCAGATCCGGCAGAACCTGGGCGTCGACGCCGAGGCGAAGGCCACCACCGACTGGGCGTCCTACTACTCGGAGCTCACGGACAAGACCGTCGCCGGCCCGCACTTCGGCCACTGGGGCGCGCTGTACATCAGCCAGCAGAACACGCTCCGTGCGCTGTTCACCACGGCCGGTGGCTGCTCTCCGTGCACCGGCTACTACCAGTCCGACGACGTCGACTCGCTGCTCGCGAAGGCCGACTCCGCCGGGTCCCAGGACGAGGCGAACGGGTACTACACGAAGACGCAGGAGGCCGTCCTGCAGGACTTCCCGATCGTCCCGACCTTCTTCGACAAGTACTCGTACGTCACGAGCGACAAGATCGCGAAGCTGCCGGCGGTGGCGGGCAGCCCCGTGATCGCGCAGATCGCCGTGAAGTAGGGCGGGGCATGGAGCAGCACACCGTCCTCGACCTGGTCCGCGACGTCCCCGACCGCGACGGCTTCCCGCTCGTCGACGACCTGCACGCCCGGTTCGCCGCGCTCGCCGCGGCGCACCCGGACCGGGTCACGGTCACCCGGATCGGCACGAGCCGCCTCGGCGAACCCCTGCACAGCTACCGCATCGGCACCGGGTCGCACGCGGCCGTCGTGGTCGGCGGGGTGCACCCGAACGAGCCGATCGGTTCGTGGACGGCGCTGCACCTCGCTGAGACGGCCCTCGGTGACGAGCGGGTGGCCGGGCTCGACGTCACCTGGCACATCGTCCCGACGATCGACCCGGACGGCATGCGGCTCAACGAGGCGTGGTTCCACGACCCGCACGACCGGGTCTTCTACTCGCGGCACTTCTACCGGCCCGCTCCGGACAGCCAGGTCGAGTGGACGTTCCCGAACAGCTACAAGTCGGTGTACTTCGACCAGGTGCTGCCCGAGACGCTCGCGTTCATGCGGCTCATCGACGACACCGAGCCGGACCTGCTCGTGAGCCTGCACAACGGTGAGATGGGCGGCGTCTACTACTACCTGTCCGAGGACCTGCCCGACGTCGTCGACACCCTGCACGCGGTGCCGGCCGCACTCGGGCTGCCGCTCGACACCGGCGAGCCGGAGTCCCCGTACCTGCGGGAACTCGCCCCGGCCGTGTTCGCGATGGACGGCATCGAGACGGCGTACGCCTACCTCGAGGAACTCGGCGTCGACCCCGGCGAGCACATCCACGGCGGATCGAGCGCGGCGTGGGCGATGCGGCACGGGGCCCTCTGCATGGTGGCCGAGCTGCCGTACTGGAGCCACCCCGACGCCGACGACCAGACCCCGACCGGCGAGCCGTACGCCGACCTGCTGCGCCGGTGCGCGGACGAGCTCGGTGCCTCGGGTACGGAACTGCAGGCGTTCCTCGACGAGGCATCGCCGATGCTCACGATCCCGTCCCCGTTCGTCGAGGCCTCCCGGGCGTTCGTGCCGATGCTCGTCGGGATGGCGGACACCGACCGCCGCCGCGCCGAACGGGAACCGGCGGACCGGACGGCCACCGTCGCGGAGCGCTTCGGCTGCGAGGACCTCGTCCGCTGCTTCCGCCTGCGCTACGGCGGCATGCTCCTGCGCGCCGTCGAGGCGGAGACGACCGCCGGCACGGCGTCCGCGCCGCTCCGACGGCTCCGCGACCGCCTGGCCGAGCGCTACGCGCGCTGGCAGGCGGACGCGTCGACGGGTGCGCAGCCGATCCCGGTGGGGAAGCTCGTGGGCGTGCAGTACGGGGCGATCCTCGCCTGCGCGGCGCACGTGGCGGACCCGACCCGCGCCTCCCGTCCGGTGTCGGCGGCCGTGTCGGGAGGCGCGTGATGCGTCCGACGCTCGCCGTCGGTCGCCGACTCGGCGGCCTGGTCATCGTGTTCCTCGGGGTGACCTTCCTCATCTACGCGATGACGTTCGCGCTGCCCGGCGACCCGATCAAGGCGCTCGGCGGCGAGCGCCCCCTGACCGACTCGGTCGTGCGGGCGCTGCGGGCGGAGTACCACCTGGACCAGCCGCTGTGGCTGCAGTACGTGCAGTACCTGGGCGGCCTGTTCCGGGGTGATTTCGGCACCGACTTCAACGGGCAGTCCGTCGGCGAGCAGATGGCCTCGCGGTGGCCCGTGACGATCACGCTGGCGCTGAGCGCCTGGGCGCTCGAGATCGTCCTCGGCATCGGGCTCGGCGTCGTCTCGGCGCTCAGGCGCGGCACCGCGCTCGACAAGACGGTGCTCGTCGGCACGATCGTCGTCGGGGCGGTCCCCGTGTTCGTGCTCGGCGTGGCCCTGCAGCTGGTGTTCTCGGTGCGGCTGCACTGGTTCCCGGTCGCGGGGGTCACCGCCGGGTGGCCGACCGCGTACGTCCTGCCGGCGTTCGTGATCGCCCTGTTCGGCCTGGCCGCAGTGTCCCGGCTCACCCGGACGTCGATGATCGAGACGCTCGACGCCGACTACGTCCGGACGGCCCGCGCCAAGGGGCTCGCTCCGGGCCGGATCGTCGGCGTGCACGTCCTGCGGAACTCGCTCATCCCCACCGCCACCTACCTGGCGACCGACCTCGGGTACCTGATGGGCGGCACCGTCATCATCGAGGGCATCTTCAACCTGCCGGGCGTCGGGAACCTGCTGTTCCAGGGCATCCGCTCGCACGAGGGCGCCGTCGTCGTCGGCATCTCGACCGCCCTCATCCTGGTGTTCCTCGTCACGAGCGTGCTCGTCGACCTGCTGCACGCCGCCCTCGACCCGCGCGTCCGGACAGGAGCCTCCCGATGACCACCGAAGCCCTCGGCGCCACCGTCGAACCCGTCGTCGGGGTCCGGCGTCGGCCACTGCTCGCCGCCGCACGGACGCCGGGGTTCTGGGTGCCCGCGTCGGTGCTCGTGGTGGTCCTGCTCATCGCAGCGTTCCCGCAGCTGTTCGCCGGCCTGTTCGGCCACGGCGACCCCCGGGTGTGCGACCTCGGCCGGAGCGGGGCGTCAGCGACCGCCGGGCACCCGTTCGGCTTCGACCTGCAGGGCTGCGACGTGTACGCGAACGTCATCTGGGGCACCCGGTCGTCGATCGCCGTCGCGGTGCTCACGACCCTGCTCGCCGGCATGGTCGCGGTCGTCGTCGGCACCGTCGCGGGCATGGTCGGCGGGTGGGTGGACGCCGTCCTCGCCCGGCTCACCGACGTGTTCCTCGGGTTCCCGTTCCTGCTCGGCGCCGTCGTCGTGCTGAACAGCGTGGGGGAGCGGTCGGTGCTCACCGTGTCGCTCGTGCTCGCCCTGTTCGGGTGGCCGACGATGGCCCGGCTCGTGCGGTCGAGTGTCCGCAGCGTCCGGGGTGCCGAGTTCGTGCTCGCCGCCCGGACCATGGGGCTGTCGACGTGGCGGATCACCACCCGGTACGTGCTGCCGTCGTCGATCTCGCCGCTGCTCGTGCTGGCCACCATCACCGTCGGCGGGGTCATCGTGTCCGAGTCGTCGCTGACCTACCTCGGCATCGGGCTGGAGCGTCCGGCGATCTCGTGGGGGCTGCAGCTGTCCGCCGCGACGTCGCAGTTCCTCCGGGCCCCGCACATGCTCATCGCGCCGGCGGCGTTCCTCGCCGTGACCGTGCTCGCCGTCATCGCGCTCGGCGACACGCTGCGCGCCGCACTCGACCCACGTCGGCGCTGACCGGCACGGCACACGCCGCGTCGCGGCGGGCACCGTCGCGACCGACGCGCCAGACTCGAACCACCGCCCTTCGAAAGGACCACCGTGACCGACACCCTCTCCGCGTACCGGAAGACCCTGCCCTACATCCGTGAGTGGGTGTCGTACAAGGTGTGGCAGCTGCGGGTGCCCGGCGTGCAGGTCGCCGTCGGCTTCGGCGGCGAGGTCCTGTTCGACGAGGCCTGGGGCTACGCCGACGTCGAGGCCGGGCGCCGCCTGACCACCACCGACCTGTTCCGCATCGCCTCGCACTCGAAGACCTTCACCGCGACGGCCCTGCTGCAGCTGGCCGAGCGCGGGTCGCTCCGGCTCGACGACACCGTCGGCACGTACGTCCCGGCACTGGTCGACGGCGGCTCCCCGCTCGCCGACGCAACCCTGCGCGAGCTCATGGAGATGGGCGCCGGCGTCATCCGCGACGGACACGACGGCGACTACTGGTCCCTGCTCCGCCCGTTCCCCGACGAGCAGGAACTCCTGGCGCTCGTGCTCGACCGGGGCCAGAAGGTGCCGACCGGCTCGTCGTTCAACTACTCGAACCTCGGCTACTCCCTGCTCGGCCTGGTCATCGCCGCGGTGTCCGGGCGGTCGTACAACGACTTCGTGCGCGAGTCGATCACCGAACCCCTGGGCCTGCGGAACACCGGCCCCGACTGGGACCCCGCACGCGCCGACGACTTCGTGGTCGGGTACACCGGCTTCCACACCGCCCGGCACCGGCAGCGCATCGACCACGTCGACACCCGCGCGATGGCCGCCGCCACCGGGTTCCACGGCACCGCGTCCGACCTGGTCCGCTACTTCTCGCAGCACGTGATCGGGCAGGGCACCCTGCTCGACGACCACTCCAAGCGCCTCGCGCAGCGGAAGGCCTGGAGCGCCACCGACGACCCCGCGGCCCGCGGCTACGGTGCCGGGTTCATCGTCGACCGGATCGGCGGGCGCGAGATCCGCGGCCACTCGGGCGGGTTCCCGGGGCACATCACCCAGTCGATGTTCGACCCGGCGTCCGGGCTCGTCGTGTCCGTGCTCACGAGTGCCGCCGCCGGACCCGCCACGCTCATCGCCACCGCGGTCATCGCCATGCTCGACGCCGCGGCCGACGCCGACGCCCCGGGGACCCCGTTACCCGTCGACGTCGACACCGCCGCCTTCACCGGGCGCTTCGCCAACCCGTGGGGCGTCACCGACGTCGCCCGGATCGGTGACCGGCTCGTCGAGGTCGACCCGTCCGGCGCCGAGCCGATGGACGCCCCCACCCGGCTCGAGGTCGTCGACGCCGACACCCTGCGGATGACCCACGGCAACCGCTTCGGCTCGGTCGACGAGGACATCACCTACACCCGCGACGAGGACGGCACCGTGCGGGCGATCCGTGGCGGTGGCGGCATGTCGCAGGAGCCGTGGTCGATCCCGGACGAGCGACCCGAGGTGGCCGCCGGGCTGGCCTCGTGACCGACGACAGAGGCACCGCCGAAGGGGCCCCCGACGACGACCGGCTGCTCGGACCGGAGCGCCAGGCGTTCGTCGAGGAGTTCGCCCTGATGCTCAACGACGGCGCGGGCATGCCCCTCACCGACGCCCGGGTGCTCGGCTACCTGATGATGACCCGCGCACCGCACTCGTCGTCGTCGGACCTGCAGGCAGCGCTCGGTGCCAGCTCGGGGTCGGTGTCGATGGCCACCCGACGGCTCGTCGACTCCGGGTTCGTGAAGCGCCACATCGTCCCCGGCGAGCGCAGTCACTACTTCCGGGCCGAGGCCGACGTCTGGGGCTCCTGGCTCGCCAGCGAACGGAAGTACCTCGACCGGCAGCGCGACATCATCGGCCGCGGGCTCGCCGTCGTCGAGGGTGCCGGCCGCACCGGCACGGGCGACGTGGACGCCGAGGTCCGCGAGCGTCTGCTCAACGGCCGCGACTACATGCAGTGGCTGCAGGGCTACCACCGCAAGATGCTCGAGGAGTGGGAGGCCTTCAAGGCCGCCCGCGACGACACCGACCCCCCGGAGACCCCATGAGCGGCACCACCGACGTCCTGACCGTCGAGCACCTCACCGTCACCTTCGACGTCGACGGCGAGGTGGTCCGCGCCGTCGACGACGCCTCGTTCACCGTGGCCCGGGGCGAGGTCGTCGCGGTCGTGGGGGAGTCCGGCTCCGGCAAGAGCATGACCGCGATGACCGCGATGGGCATCGCCCCCGACGGTGCGCGCGCCTCGGGGAGCATCCGGCTCGGCGACCTCGAGGTCATCGGCACCGACGAGCGCACCCTCCGGTCGGTCCGGGGTCGCAGCGTGTCGATGATCTTCCAGGACCCGTCCGCGGCCCTGAACCCGGTGTTCACGATCGGGTTCCAGCTCGCCGAGGCCGTTCGACGCACCGACGGCCAGCACGACCGCGCCGCCGTCCGGGAACGCTCGCTCGAGCTGCTCCGTGCCGTGGAGGTCCCCGAACCCGAATGCCGCCTGGGCCAGTACCCGCACGAGCTCTCCGGCGGGCAGGCCCAGCGCGTGATGATCGCGATGGCGCTCGCCGCCGACCCGGACCTGCTCATCGCGGACGAGCCGACGACCGCCCTCGACGTCACGGTGCAGGCCGAGGTGCTCGACGTCCTCCGCGCGCTGCGCGAGCGGACCGGCACCGCGATCCTGCTCATCACCCACGACATGGGCGTCGTCGCGGACCTCGCCGACCGCGTGGTCGTGATGCGCCGCGGCCGCGTCGTCGAGACCGGCACCGCCGAGGCGGTCTTCGCCGCACCGTCCGCCGACTACACGCGCGAACTCCTCGCTGCGGTCCCGCGCATGGGCACCGGGTCCGGTCTGGAGGCCCGGCTCGGCTCCGCCACGGAGCCCCCGGCCGCCGTCCTGGACGTCCGGCACCTCGTGGTCGAGTACGGCGGCGCCTTGCGCGGGCGCTTCCGTGCCGTCGACGACGTGTCGTTCACCGTCGGCCGTGGCGAGATCGTCGGCCTGGTGGGGGAGTCCGGCAGTGGCAAGACCACCATCGGCCGGGCCGCGGTGGGCCTCGCGCCGATCACCTCGGGCTCGGTGGTCGTCGACGGCACCGACGTCGCCGGCGCACGACGAGCCGCCCGCCGGCAGATGCGCCAGCACGTCGGCGTGGTGTTCCAGAACCCGCTCCGGTCGCTCAACCCCCGGTACACCGTCGGGCAGACCGTCGCCGAGCCGCTCCGCCAGATCCTCCGGCTGCCGGCGGTGCAGGTCGAGGAGCGTGTCGAACGGCTCCTCGCCGACGTCGGTCTCGACGGCGGGTACGCCGAGCGCTACCCGCACGAACTCTCCGGCGGCCAACGGCAACGCGTCGCGATCGCCCGCGCGGTGGCGCTCGACCCCGCCCTCCTGATCGCCGACGAGCCGACGAGCGCACTCGACGTGTCGGTGCAGGCCCGCGTGCTCGACGTGTTCCGCGAGCTGCAGGAGCGCCTCGGGTTCGCGTGCCTGTTCGTCACGCACGACCTCGCCGTGGTCGACACCCTGTGCGACCGGGTCGTCGTGCTGCACGGCGGCCGGGTCGCCGAACACGGCACCCGCGACGCCATCCTGCGCTCGCCACAGGACCCGTACACACGACGGCTCATCCAGGCCGCCCCGGTGCCGGACCCCGCGGAGCAGGCACGCCGACGCTCCGAGCGCCTGGCCGCTCGCGCGGGCTGAGGTGGGCGGGAGTCCGGGTCAGCGCACCTCGGCCGAGGCCCACAGCACGCCGGCCCCGCGGCCCACCGGGCGCAGCAGCGGCACGGCGACGAGCACGGCCGCGGCCAGGTAGGCGACGGTCTGCAGCAGGCCCGGGACCGCGAAGGCGACACCGAGCGACTCCTGCGGGAGCGCCGTGAGGAGCACGGTCCCCGACAGCAGTGCGGTGACGAACCACGCCGCAGCCGCCACCGTGACGATCCAGCCGAAGGCCCGCTGCGCACCCGGTCCACTCCGGACGGTGACGACGCCGAAGGCCACGAGCGCCGCCTGCGCGACGACGAGGAACACATCGATCAACAGTCCGGGAACCAGCGACACGAGCGCGAACGCGAGCACGGACACCGCGAACGTGAGCGCCCGGCGGTCTCGAGCACGCACCGCGGCGACGAGCACGACGACGGCAGCGATGCCCCCGACGACCGTGGCGCCGAGGAGCAGCCCGCGGGGTAGGTCCCAGGGTGCCAACCAGACCGTCCCGACCAGTCCGGCCGCTCCGAACACCAGCGCCGCCACCACCGCGGCCGCCGACACCACCCGTACCCCCGTGCTGCTCTGCATGCCCGCACCCTATGCCCGGGACCCCGCCAGCGGAACACCCCTCCGCTCGGCGAGGGACGGACGTTCGTGTCCGCGCGATGACGGTTCCGGTTCGCGCAGCCCGGGGATCGTGAACCAGAACCGTCAACGAGGTGGGAACGCGTGCCCATCCGCCCCGGCTCGCCGCTCGCCGACGACACGCCCGTCCGATGCCAGGTCGTCGTCCAACCGGCGCGGTCGACTTGACTGTCGTTCGAACACACGTTCGAATACCGTCGTGGGACGGCGTCGCGAGAACCGGTGGCAGCCCCCGGAACACCCGGAGGTCGAGCGTCCGCGCGCGTACTCCCTGTCCGAGGACGCCCGCGGCGGCGACGTGTGCCATGCCGTCACCCCGAAGCCGGTCTGGGCGTGGATCCAGTTCCCGACCTTCCACGTCCGGGTGAAGGCCTTTGCCAAGAGCTGGACCCGCGACGCCGTGCTGGTGGAGTGGGCGCAGTTCGGGCAGCAGGCCGAGGCGTGGGTGTGGCGCTCCGCGGTGAAGCACCGCACGCTCCGTGCCGACCGGGACAGCGCGAACCGGAGTCCGCAGAACGCACTGCGTTGACTTCCACCCACACCCCGAGGATGGTTTAGCGAACGCGGGTTCAGCAAGTAACTCACTGATCGAGGCATTCGATCCGGACCCGTACCCACGAAGGAGGCACCATGAAGAACGCAGCGGTGCCGTCCTGGGTCGCCCACGTGCTCACCCCGCCCGAGGTCATCAGCGCCTACGTCGAGCGGCGGATCAACGATCCGTCCCTCCTGTCGGGTGAGCAGTCGGAACCCACGTACGCAGACTTCCTGCGCGACGAGTAGACGGTCTTCTCAGGAGGCCCGGATCACGCACCGCCGTCGGCGGACGTGATCCGGGCCTCCTCTTCGTTCATCCCACCGGTCCGCCGCGTCGGCGACGGGCCGACAGCGTCACGCCGACGCTCGCGGCGGTGACGCACGCCAGGGCGACCGTCTCGAGCACCGAGAGCCCCTCGGCCAGCACGACGAGACCGGCCAGGGCGGCGATCGCCGGGCCGAGGCTCTGCAGCACCCCGAACACCCGTGTCGGCATCCGGCGGAGCGCGAGCATCTCGAGGGCGTACGGCAGCACGCTGGACAGCACGGCGACGGCGCCGAAGACGAGCAGGAGCGTCGGTTCGTGCACGACGCCGTCGACCGCGGAGCGGAGCCCGAACGGCAACGACACGAGCATCGCGACCACCATCGACACGACGAGCCCGTCGACGCCGGGGATCGCGGCGCCGACGTGCCGGTTCATCACTATGTAGCCCGCCCAGCACGCGGCGGCGAGGACCGCCCAGACGACCCCGCCCACCTCGGTCACCGCGGTCGGCCCGACGCCGAGCAGCACGACCCCCGCGAGCGCCAGCACGGCCCACAGGGCATCGCGCCAGCGCCGGGTGTGCACGAGCGACAGGGCGAGCGGCCCGAGGAACTCGATCGTCACGGCGACACCGATCGGGATGCTCGCGAACGACAGGTAGATGAAGACGTTCATGCCGCCGAGCGCCAGGCCGAGGCCGACCGCACCGAGCCACTGCGCCCGCGTCCAGTGCCGGACGCGGGGACGGACCACCAGGGCGAGCACGACGGCACCGATGACGAGCCGGAGCGTGGCGGCCCCGACCGCGCCGACGTCGTCGAAGTGGGTCTTCGCGATCGCGGCGCCGAGCTGGACGGACACCATCGCGGTGAGGGCCAGCAGGGGTGCGGGGACCCGGTTCATCCTCGGGCTCGGCTCATCCGAGGTAGGCGAGGACGGCGAGGACGCGGCGGTGGTCCTCTCCGGTGTCCTCGAGCGCGAGCTTGCCGAAGATGCTCGACACGTGCTTCTCGACGGCACCGGTACCGATCACCAGGGCGCGGGCGATCGCGGCGTTCGTGCGGCCCTCGGCCATCAGCCCGAGCACGTCACGCTCGCGCGGGGTCAGGGCTGCGAGCGGGTCGCGGCGGCGGCTCATCAGCTGCGTGACGACCTCGGGGTCGAGCACGGTGCCCCCGGCGGCGATGCGGCGGACGGCGTCGTCGATCTCCTCGAGCCGGGTGACGCGGTCCTTGAGCAGGTACCCGATGCCGGTCGCGCCGGCCGCGAGGACGTCCTCGGCGTAGGTGGCCTCGACGTACTGGGAGAGCAGGAGCACACCCGTCCGTGGAGCGATCCGGCGGGTCTCGACGGCGGCGCGGACGCCCTCGTCGGTGAAGGTCGGCGGCATCCGCACGTCCATCACCACGACGTCGGGCGCACCCTCGGGCAGCGTCGCCAGGAATGCCCGGGCGTCGGAGTACTGCCCGATCACGTCGATGCCGGCCTCGTCGAGCACTCGTGCCAGGCCCTCTCGCAGCAGGACGGCGTCGTCGACGACGACGGCCCGGATGCGTGCTGCATCCGGGCCGTCTGTCATGCCGACCAGCCTAGTGGGAGCGCGGGCGCCCCCGTGGGGTCACGACCGCTGGTTCGCCGCCGTCGGCACGCCGTTCAGGGCACCGAGGGGGATCCGGGCGGTGGCCTCGGTCGGGCCGCCCTCGGGGCTCGAGACGACCAGGTCGCCGTCGAGGGCCCGCATGCGGCCGATCAGGCCCTCGATCCCGTGGCCCTGCTGCGGTCGTGCGCCACCCCGGCCGTCGTCGGTGACGCTGACCGTCAGGTACCAGAGGCCCGAGGCGTCGACGACCAGCCCGAGGTACACCCCGGCGGTGGTGGCGCCGGCGTGCTTCATGGTGTTCGTCAGCAGCTCGCTCACCGTGAAGTACACGTTGCGCTGGATCTCCGTGGCGAGCTCCAGGCCCTCGGGCAGCCGGACGTCCAGGCCCACCGGGATCGGGGTGCGGGCGACCAGTGCCTCGAGCGCCGCGACGAGTCCGCGGTCGAGCAGGATCGGCGGGGCGAAGCCGCGGGACAGTGCGCGCAGTTCGTCGAGGGCGTCCTGGGCGTGCTCGGATGCCTCACCGATGAGCTGCTTGGCCTTCTCGGGGTCCTTCTCGAAGGCGCGCTCGGCGGCGGACAGGTCCATGCGGAGTCGCACCAGCCGCTGCTGCGGGCCGTCGTGCAGGTCGCGCTCGATCTGGCGGAGTGCCTGCCCCTCGGCGGTGACGGCACCGGCGCGGGAGGCCTGCAGGCCGGCGACGCGCTGCTCGAGCTGCTCGGCGCGGAAGCCGCCCAGCAGGCCGAAGTCGACCCAGTAGTGCGCCAGGACGGACCCGCGGGCCCAGAGCGGGAAGAGCACGACCGAGGCGGCCATCGACAGCAACCCGGCGACGCCGATGCCGGCCACCACGCCGTAGTCCCAGCTCGGGTACGACAGCCCACCCACACCGCCGAACGCCCAGGCGCCCGCCACGACGACCGGCCAGGTGAACCCGAGGATCAGCAGTGCGCCGGCCCCGACGGTCACGACCGCGACGAGCGGGTACACGACCGCGGCGTGCAGCAGGTAGAGCCAGTAGTGCGGGTTGGCGACGGCCGACCCCGTGCGGGTCCACCAGTTCTGCTGCCAGCGGGGCGTCCAGTCCACCGGGCGGATCGGCCTCGGGTCGGCCCAGCTCATGCGGAGCTTCTCGAACTGTCCGAGCCACCGCGCCACGAACAGCGCGATGAAGAACATGAGCAGGACGAAGGGGTTGAAGAGGTCGCGGAACCCGCCACCGAAGATCGCCGTCGGGAACGCGAAGTACAGCGTGCAGAGCAGCACGGCGGTGAGCGCCATGTAGCCGAAGTCCCGCGGCAGGCGCTTCCACGCGTCGCGGTAGAACTGCCCGGCGGTCATGCCGGGCCCGCGACCGGAACCACCGACCGGGCCGGACCCGACCCGCGGGGTGGCGCTCCACGACGCCGG
The DNA here is from genome assembly GCF_003234305.1 of Curtobacterium sp. MCLR17_055. Classification (NCBI taxonomy): domain Bacteria; kingdom Bacillati; phylum Actinomycetota; class Actinomycetes; order Micrococcales; family Microbacteriaceae; genus Curtobacterium; species Curtobacterium sp. MCLR17_055. The sequence continues at coordinate 242,741 of NZ_QKSX01000002.1, read as the reverse complement.
CGGGGACTGCGGGGCGTCCTGGGGGTCCTGGTGGTGCTGGCGCGGGTACTGGGGCATCGGCTTGGTGGCTCCAGGGGGCACGGAGCCGCCCAGCGGGACGGTCTGGGCCTGGTCGGGCGAAGGCGTGACGTCGTCCAGCGGGACGGTTCGCGCCTGGTCGAGGCGGTCGGTGTCGGTCATGCATCCAGCCTCGCGATCGCGGAGCCGTTCCCCCATCCTGCCCTCTCCCCACCCCGGGTGGGGTTATCCCCCCTCTTCCACAGGTCGCCCGATCCACGCTCGCGCGTCCTGCCCGTGGATCACGCTCGTCGGATGGCTGATGCGCTCCGAGCACTGATCGACGCCGTCGGGCTCCAGGTGGGGCCGGGCACCGAGGTCCGGTCCGACGACGAGGCGTGGACGCTCGACGTCGAACCGACGGGCACCCACGTCTGGGTGGCGACGCGGTCCCGTTCCGTGTGGATCCGGCGCGGAGACGACATCGCGATCGTCGACGCCGGCACCGCCGCCCTCGTCGAAGGGCACGCGACGATCACGATCAGCACGGGCCCCGAGCGCTCCGGCCCGCCCCGCGTCGCGGAGACGTACGCGTTCCCGCACGAGGCGCTCTTCGCGCTGACCGGAGTCCTCGTCGGTGCCGCAACGCTCGGCCCGCTCGTCGACGAGGTCCTCGCACTCCCGCCCATCGCGAGCACCGGCCCACCCGGTGCGCCCTCGCCAGACGTCGGCCTCGCGCTGCGCCACGTCGGGCACCTCGACGGCGGGAGGTGGCACGGCGCGCAGCAGCAGGCCCTCGCCCGGCTCGTCGTCACGACGGTGCTCCGCGACAACCCGCCCCCGATGCTCGGCGACAACGGTCTCGCGCGGATCCTCGACCGCCTGTTCGATCCGGCTGGTCCGTCGTCTCTGCAGGGCATCCTCGTCGGTGTCCAGATGTCGGAGCGCACCCTCGAGCGCCGGTGCGCCGCAGCAACGGGATGCTCGCCCGCGCAGCTCGGCCGCTGGTACCGCAGTCTCGCCGTCCGCAGCGCACTCACCCGTGGCGACCGCCCGTCCGACGTCGCGACACGCTTCGGCTTCAGCACGACGTCGTCCATGCGGCGAGCCCTCGAGCGGGTCCGACCCCCGACGACCCGCCGGTGACCGTCGACCGCGGGGAAGGAGGTTCCGAGCCGCATCGATGACGGTTCTGGTTCACGATCCTCGGGTTTCGTGAACCAGAACCGTCACGGCGCGGAGAAGACCACGTCGTCCCGCGTCGGTGCAGTGCGGTGCAGTGCGGTGCGTGCGCTAGATGCAGGCAGCCGCGCCGCGCTTCGGAAGCGGCAGCGGCGGGAGCGGGAGTGGGAGCGGGAGCGGGTCGTCGGCGCCGAGGTCCGGAGCGGGTCAGGCGGGGGCGCGGCCGGTGGACTCGCGGACGCTCAGGGTGAGCGAGGGGCCCGGGCGTGAGGGGAGCGGGGCGCTGGCGTCGATCTGCGCGCGCAGCAGGGTCGCCGCACGCTGTCCGAGCTCGACGGTGTCACGGGTGAGGGAGGTGATCGCCGGGCGGACGAGCCGGATCATCGCCGAGTCGTCGAAGGACACGATCGAGACGTCGCCGGGTACCGCGACGCCCATCTCGCTCGCCACGCCCAGCCCGGCGACGGCGAGCACGTCGTTGTCGTAGACGATCGCGGTCGGTCGGATGCTCCTCGACAGCAGGGTGCGGGTGGCGCTGGCGCCGGCCTCGGCCGAGTAGTCCGTCGGCACCGAGACCGTGTCGTCGAGCCCCTCGTCGGCAGCGAACGCGCGGAGCCGGTCCATGCGCATGGCGGTGTGCTCGAACTCGGGCCGGCCGGCGACGTGCGCGATGCGTCGGTGCCCGAGGGCGTGCAGGTACCGCAGAACGGTGTCGGTGGCGTCCGAGTCGTCGATCCAGACCGTGGGGGCGGCGCCGTCGGGGGAGGGGTGCGAGCCGACGACGACGGTCGGCATGCCGAGGTCGGCGAGCAGGGCGAGCCGGGCGTCGTCGCGACGGGGGTCGATCACGATCACGCCGTCGACACGGTGTCCGCGCCACCAGTCCCGGTAGGTCTCGAGTTCTTCCTCGGCATCACGCGCGACGAGCAGGTTCATGCCGACGTGCGTGCCGGCGAGCCCGAGCTGGATGCCGGAGATCAGGTCGCCGAAGAACGACTCCGTGCCCAGGGTCCGGGCCGGGCGGTTCAGCACGAAGCCGATGGAACCGGCCTTCGCGCCGCCGAGTGCCCGGGCCGCGGTGTGCGGCTGCCAGTCGAGCTCGCGGGCGATCTCGCGTACGCGGCGACGGGTCTCGTCGGAGACGCCGGGGCGGTCGTTCAACGCGAACGACACCGCACTGATGGACACGCCGGCCCGCGCGGCGATGTCGGCGATCGTCGTTCGACGCTTGGTGGCCACGGGGTTGACTATAGCGCTTTAGTCATTCACAGTGGCTGCCACACACGGGTTCGGTGACTGCTGCTGAACCGGTTCAGCTATGACGAGGGAGTCAGACGCCATGAGGACCACCACACGCATGACGAGGGGCCGCGCCACCGCGCTGCTCGCGACGGCCGCCGCCACGGCGCTCGTCCTGACCGGCTGCTCGAGCGGCGGGAACGCGGCCGACAACGGCGGCGGCGAGATCAGCGGCACCATCACCCTGCAGACCTGGGCGCTCACGCCGACCTACACGGGCTACCTCAACGGGGTCATCAAGGACTTCGAGCAGGCCCACCCGGACGCGAAGGTCAAGCTGCAGGACCAGCCCGGCGACGGGTACGCCGACAAGGTGCTCAGCCAGGCCTCGTCGAACAGCCTGCCCGACGTGATCAACCTGCCGCCGGACATCGCTCTGCCGCTCGCGAAGCGCGGGTTCCTGCAGGACGTCGCGAAGGACGACTCGAAGCTCGCCAGCACGTACGTCGCCGGCGCGTTGGACTCGTACAAGTACAAGGGAGTGGACGGCACGTTCGGGTACCCCTGGTACCTCAACACCGACGTGAACTACTGGAACTCGACGATGTTCGCCAAGTGCGGCCTCGACGCGAAGAACCCGCCGAAGACCACCGACGAGCTGTTCACGCAGGCGAAGACCATGCACGACAACTGCCCGACCGACTACCTGATGAGCCGGAAGCCCGGCCTCGGCGACTTCACGCTCGCCGGCGTCAAGGTGCTCAACGCCGACGGCACGAAGTTCACCTTCGCCGACTCGTCGAAGGCCGCCGACCTGATCGACCGCTACAAGGACGCGTACCAGGACGGCTACATGCCCTCCAACGTGCTGAACAGCGACTACCTCGGCAACTCCACCCTGTTCACGCAGGCCAAGGTCGCCTGGACCACCGGTGGTGCCACCTCGCTCGCCGACTTCGAGAAGAACAACCCGTCGCTCAAGGGCAAGGTCACCGTCAGCCCCGCACTCGACACCCCGCCGCTCTACGTGCAGGGCCTGTCGGTCTCGAGCAAGTCGAAGCACCTCGCCACCGCCGAGGCCTTCGCGAAGTTCATGACGAACGCGGAGAACCAGGAGGCGTTCGCCCACGAGGTCAACATCTTCCCGTCCACCACGTCGTCACAGTCCGACCCGTACTTCTCGAAGGACGACGGCACCGTGAACGGCGAGGCCCGGGTCCTGGCGAACGAGGCCCTGAAGACGGCGAAGGTCATCAACCCGGTCGAGGCGAACTCCGCGATGACGGACTTCCTCGACCAGCAGATCGCCCTCGCGATGAAGGGCCAGGTGGCGCCGAAGCAGGCGCTCGAGACCGCCCAGACCAAGATGAACAGCCTGCTGGCCAACGGCTGATGCGTGCGAACCGCTGGTACACGCCCTGGTTGCTCGTCCTGCCGGCACTGATCTGGCTCGTCGCGTTCAGCCTGTGGCCCTCGATCAACACGGTCCGGTTGTCGTTCACGAACGCCAGCCCGCTCGGCGGCGTCAGCCAGTGGGTCGGGGTGCAGAACTTCGAGACCCTGCTCGCTGACCCGCAGGTGTGGGAGGCGCTGCTCAACAGCGTCATCTACATGGCGGTGTGCCTGCCGCTGCTGACGGTCCTCCCGCTCCTCATCGCGGTGCTCGTGCAGCAGAAACTGCCCGGGATCGCGTTCTTCCGCACCGCGTTCTACACGCCGGTCATCGCGTCCGCGGTGGTCGTCGGGCTCATCTGGACGTGGATCCTCGACGACCGCGGTGTCATCAACGAGATGGCGCAGGCGCTCGGCGTCGTGCAGGGCAGCGTCCCGTTCCTGACCGACCGGTGGCTGCTGCTCCTCAGCGCCATCAGCCTGACGGTGTGGAAGGGGCTCGGGTACTACATGATCATCTTCCTGGCCGCCCTCGGGAACGTCGGCAAGGACCTGCACGAGGCCGCCGCGCTCGACGGCGCCGGCGCGGTTCGACGCTTCTGGTCGGTCACGATGCCCGGGGTCCGCGGCACCATGACGCTCGTCGGGATCCTGGTGTGCGTCTCCGCGCTCCGGGTGTTCAGCGAGCTCTACATCCTCACGAACGGCACCGGGGGGCCCGGCGGGCAGGACAACTCGCTCGTCATGCTCATCCAGCAGTACGCCCGCGGCTTCACCGGCAACCTCGGCTACGCGTCCGCCCTGAGCCTCCTGCTCTTCGTCGTGACGCTCGTGCCGATGCTCGCCCTCGCCCGGATGAACAGCAAGGCGGACAAGTGACGAACACGACCAGCACGACCGAACCCGTCATCGGCGGCGCGCAGGGCGCAGCCAGCCCGACGCCGGACGTGACCGGCGCGACGGGCGCTGGACGGGCCTCCAGGCAGAACGGACGCGACGGACGCAAGCGGCGCCGCGCGGTCTGGGGCGTCATGTCCACCCGCGAGAAGGTCGTCCGCTACGTCCTGCTCATCGTGGTGCTCTTCATCACGATCGGCCCGTTCCTGTGGCAGCTGTCCACGTCACTCAAGGGCGCCGGTGAGGACATCTACACGGCGAACCCGTCGTTCATCCCGTCCGAACCGACCATCGAGAACTACCTGAAGGTCGCCGCCGCGATCCCGGTGTGGCGGTACATCGGCAACTCCCTGCTCGTCGCCGCGATCGACGTGCTCGGCAACATCGTGTTCGCGACCCTGGCCGGCTTCGCCCTCGCCCGGCTGCAGTGGCGGCACCGGAAACTCGTGCTCGGCCTGTTCCTCGGCACCCTCGTGCTGCCCGGCGAGGCGACGATCATCTCGCAGTTCGTCACCGTGAAGGACCTCGGCCTCGCCGACAACCTGGTCGGCGTCGCCCTGCCCGGCATGATCGCGGCGCTCAACGTCCTGCTGATGTTCAACGCGTTCCGGCAGATCCCCGAGGAGATCGACCAGGCCGCGGTGATGGACGGCGCGAACGCGATGCAACGCCTGCGGTACATCTCGCTGCCCGCGGTGCAGGGGACCATCGCGGTCATCGCGATCTTCTCGTTCATCGGTGCGTGGGACGACTTCCTCTGGCCGCTCATCGTGCTGCAGTCGCCCGAGAACCTCACCCTGACCGTCGGGTTGCAGTACCTGCAGGGCACGTTCGCCACCGACCAGCGGATGATCGCGGCCGGCACCATGATCGCCTTCATCCCGATCGCCGTGATCTTCGCCGTCCTGCAGCGCTTCTTCTTCAAGGGCGTCGAAGAGGGCGGTGTGAAGGGCTGATGCGCTTCGGGGTCAACTACACGCCCTCGGTCGGCTGGTTCCACTCGTGGCTCGACTTCTCGCGGTCGGACACCGCCAGGGACCTCGAGGCGATCGCGTCGATCGGTGCCGACCACGTGCGGATCTTCCCGCTCTGGCCGGTCGTCCAGCCGAACCGGACGCTCATCCGGCAGCAGGCCCTCGACGACGTCGCGACGGTCGTCGACCTCGCCGGCTCGTTCGGACTCGACGTCAACGTGGACGCGCTGCAGGGGCACCTGTCGAGCTTCGACTTCGTGCCGTCCTGGCTGGACAGCTGGCACCGCCGCAACATGTTCACCGACCCGGACGTGGTCGCGTCGACCGCCGCGTACGTCCGGGCGCTCGCCGGAGCGGTCGCCGACAAGCCCAACCTGCTCGGCATCACCATCGGCAACGAGGTCAACCAGTTCGCACACGCGCCGCACCCCGCACCGCACACGATCACGGCGGAGCAGGGGCACGCGTGGGCGGCGGCGATGGTCGCGGCGGCGCGGGCGGGGCTGTCGGACGGGTCGTCGGCGTCGGTCGCGTCGTCCGTGTCGGTCGGCCGGGAGGCGCGGCTCGACCCCGCCTCGACGGTCCCGCCCGCCACCGGGTCGCGTCCCGGGCCACTGGTCACCGTCGCGCAGTACGACGCGGCCTGGTACGACGACGCCCAGCCCTTCGGCCCCGAGCACGCGGCGGACCACGGTGACGCCACGGTCACGCACTCGTGGGTGTTCAACGGCTCGGCGGCCCTGCACGGCGCCCTCGGAGCCGGGTCGGTGCGGCACGGGGAGTACCTGCTCCAGCTCGCCGCGGCCTGGAACCACGACGCCGCCCGGCCGAACTGGCTGCAGGAGGTCGGCGCCCCCACCAACGTCGTCGACCCCGCCGACGCCGCCGCGTTCACCGAGCAGACCATCCGGCACGTCCTCGACGCGCAGCAGGTGCTCGGGGTGACGTGGTGGTGCTCCCACGACGTCGCCCGGTCGCTCGCGGACTTCCCGGAGCTCGAGTACGACCTCGGGCTGTTCACGAACGACGGACGGCTGAAGCCCGCCGGCGAGGCGTTCGCCGCCCTCGCCCGCGCCGAGCACACCCGCGACGCCCGCGCCGCACCGCCGACCACCGCGCTCGTCCTCGACGACGTGCTGTCCGACGGCACCGACCGGCACGGCACCCGTGCCGACTGCGCCCCCGGCGGTCGGTTCGCCGCCGCCTGGGTCGCCCTGGCCGAGGCCGCACCGGACGGCCGCGGCCCCCAGGTCGTCCTGCGCTCCCGGCTGTCGGACACCGCGCTGCTGGCCGCGCGGGGCATCGACCGCTGCGTCGACGTGCCGTCCGACCTCGACACCACCACCGTCCGCGTCGCCCACCCGGCGACCACGCCCTGACCCCGGAAGGCCCCATGCACGACGACATCCCCCTCACCACCGGACGCGCCCGACGGGTGCTCGACGAGCGGATCACCCCCGCGGTGCACGCGACCACGACGGCCCTCGAGGCCGCGTGGCACGAGCTGCCGGGGGAGCCGGTCCCGCCGACCGAGGGGCTCGCGCTCACCTTCGAGCCCTACGAGGTCGGCACCCCGTGGGGCGCGGCCTGGGGCACGACGTGGTTCCGGCTGACCGGGACCGTGCCGACCGAGTGGGCCGGACGCCGGGTGGAGGCCGTGATCGACCTCGGCTTCGACAAGAACATGCCCGGGTTCCAGTGCGAGGGACTCGTCTACCTGGCCGACGGCACCCCCGTGAAGTCGATCAACCCGCGCAACCAGTGGGTCCTGGTCACCGAGCGGGCCGAGGGCGGCGAGACCGTCGAACTGTTCGTCGAGGCCGCGTCGAACCCCGTCCTGCTCGACTACCACCCCTTCCTGCCGACGCAGGAGGGCGACGTGCAGACCTCGTCCTCGAAGCGCCTCTACGCCACCCGCCGGATGGAGCTCGCCGTCTTCGAGTCCGAGGTGCACGAACTCGCCCTCGACATCGACGTCCTGCTCGAACTGCAGGCCGAGCTGCCCGCCGGACCCCGACGCATGCGGATCCTGCAGGCCCTCGACGACGCCCTCGACGCGCTCGACCTGCAGCACATCCCGGAGACCGCCGGGGGCGCCCGTGCGGCGCTCGCCGAGGTGCTGGCCGCTCCCGCCGAGGCCTCCGCGCACACGATCTCGGCTGTCGGGCACGCCCACATCGACTCCGCCTGGCTCTGGCCCGTGCGCGAGACCATCCGGAAGGTCGCCCGCACCACGTCGACGATGACCGAGCTCATCGACCAGACCGACGACTTCCTGTACGGCATGTCGAGCGCGCAGCAGTACGCGTGGATCAAGGAGCACCGCCCCGAGGTCTACGCCCGGGTCAAGGCCGCGGTCCAGGCCGGCCGGTTCCTGCCGATCGGCGGCATGTGGGTCGAGTCCGACACCGTGATGCCGACCGGCGAGAGCATCGTCCGGCAGTTCTCGCAGGGCCAGCGGTTCTTCGAGTGCGAGTTCGGCATCCGACCCAAGGGCGTTTGGCTGCCGGACAGCTTCGGGTACTCGCCGGCGCTGCCGCAGCTCATGCGCCGAGCGGGCTTCGAGTGGTTCTTCACGCAGAAGATCTCGTGGAACCAGGTCAACAAGTTCCCGCACCACACGTTCCTGTGGGAGGGCATCGACGGGTCGCGGGTGTTCTCGCACTTCCCGTCGATGGACACCTACAACTCGCGATTGTCCGGCAGCGAGGTCGCGAAGGCCTCCCGCCAGTTCCGCGAGAACCGGCTCGCCACCGGCTCGATCGCCCCGGTCGGCTGGGGCGACGGCGGCGGTGGCACCACCCGCGAGATGACCGGCACCGCCGCACGGTTGGCCGACCTCGAGGGCAGCGCGAAGGTCCGCTGGGAGCACCCGGACACGTTCTTCGACCGGGCGAAGTCCGAACTGACCGATCCGCCCGTGTGGGTGGGGGAGCTGTACCTCGAGCTGCACCGGGCCACGCTCACGTCGCAGCACGGCACCAAGCAGGGCAACCGTCGGTGCGAGCAGCTGCTCATCGAGGCCGAGCTCTGGGCCGCGACCGCCGCCGCCCGCACCGACTTCGCCTACCCGTACGACGAGCTCGACGCCCTGTGGCAGCAGGTCCTGCTCCAGCAGTTCCACGACATCTTGCCGGGCACCTCGATCGCGTGGGTGCACCGCGAAGCGGTCGAGCGGTACGCCGAGACGGCCGCGGCGCTGACCACGATCATCGACCAGGCGCTCTCGGCGCTCGCCGGCACCGGGGACGCGGCCGTCGTCGTGAACCCGGCCCCGTTCCTCCAGGCCGGTGCACCCGCGCAGGGCGCCGTCGTGGCGACCGACGTGGCGGCGGCGACCGCCGTGTCCCTGACCGAGCAGGACGGCGGGTACGTGCTGGCGAACGACCTGGTGCGGGTCGTGGTCGACGCGCAAGGGCTCGTGATGAGCGCCGTCGACCTGGCGAGCGGGCGCGAGGCGATCGCGGCCGGCCAGGCGGCGAACCTGCTGCAGCTGCACCAGGACTTCCCGAACATGTGGGACGCGTGGGACGTCGACCGGTACTACCGCAACCGCGTCGAGGACCTCGTGTCGACCACCGGGTTGACCGCGTCGGTCGACGAGTCCGGGGCCGCACGGGTCGTCGTGTCCCGGGCGTTCGGTGACTCGACGGTGACGCAGGAGATCGTCCTGCCGCCGGGGTCGCGCACCCTGGAGTTCGACCAGGTGACCGACTGGCACGAGACCGAGAAGTTCCTCAAGGTGGCCTTCCCGCTCGACGTCCGCGCCGAGCACACCGTCGCCGAGACGCAGTTCGGCGCGCAGAAGCGGGTGACGCACACGAACACCTCGTGGGAGGCCGCGAAGTTCGAGACCTCGATGCACCGCTACGTGCTGGTGTCGGAACCGGGCTTCGGCGTCGCCCTCGTGAACGACTCGATCCACGGCTTCGACACCACGCGCGACGCCGTCGACGGGCACGTCACCACCACCGTGCGGCTGTCGCTGCTGCGGGCACCGCGGTTCCCGGACCCCGAGACCGACCAGGGCGTGCAGACGCACCGGTACGGCATCGTCATCGGCACCGACCAGCTCGGCGCCACGTCGGCCGGCGTGCGGATGAACGCGGGCGCGCGGACGATCACCGGGGCGCACGGCTTCGACCCGCTGGTGCAGGTCTCCGGCGACGTCGTGCTGTCGAGCGTCAAGCTCGCCGACGACCGGTCGGGCGACCTGGTCGTGCGCGTCTACGAGCCGTCCGGGCAGCGGGGGACCGGGGGCATCGCGGTCTCGGCCGACGAGGCGACCTTCGGCGCTGCCGTCGAGGTGACCCTCCTCGAAGAACCGCTCGGTGACGCCGTGCCGTCGTCCGACGCGGCCGCGTCCTCGTTCGCCGTCGACGCCTACGAGGTCCGCACCTTCCGGTTCCCGCGCAACTGACCGACCGACTGACCGACTGACCGACCGACCGCCCGTCCCACCCAAGGAGGAACCACATGAAGCAGTCCACGAAGTTCAGCATCGCGACCGCACTGGTCGCCATGCTCGCGGCACCACTGGTGCCCGCCGCAGCGTCCGCGGCGCCCTCCTCGTCCGGGTCCAGCCACGGGCACGGACACGGTTCGTCCCACGGCGGTGGGCACGGCCACGGTCATGGTCACGGGCACCACGCTGCGCCCACCAAGTCGGGGCCGACGAGCATCGCCTACGTCGAGGTGAACAACGACGAGCTCGCCAACGTCGGGCGGTACACGCTGGAGAACGGCGCGAACGCGTTCGACGTGGCGATCATCTTCGCCGCGAACATCAACTACGAGGACGGCAAGGCGGTCCTGTACAACAACGAGAACGTCCAGCGGACCCTCGACCAGGCCGCCACGCAGATCCGCCCGCTGCAGGCCAAGGGCATCAAGGTGACGCTCTCGGTGCTCGGCAACCACCAGGGCGCCGGCCTGGCGAACTTCCCGACGAAGGCCGCGGCGCGGGACTTCGCGGCGCAGGTCTCGGCGACGGTCAAGAAGTACGGACTCGACGGCGTCGACCTGGACGACGAGTACTCCGACTACGGCGTGAACGGCACCCCGCAGCCGAACCAGCAGTCCATCGGCTGGCTCATCAGTGCCCTGCGTGCGGACATGCCGGGCAAGATCATCTCGTTCTACGACATCGGCCCGTCCTCCGATGCCCTGAAGACCGCGAGCCCGTCGATCGGCGGAAAGCTCGACTACGCCTGGAACCCGTACTACGGCACTTACACGGCACCGACGATCCCGGGCCTGCCGAAGTCGAAGATCTCCGCCGCCGCGGTCGACATCCAGAACACCCCGCAGGCCACGGCGGTGTCGCTCGCGCAGCGCACGAAGGCCGACGGCTACGGCGTCTTCATGACGTACAACCTCCCGGGAGGCGACGGATCCGCTTACGTCTCCTCCTTCACCAAGGTGCTGTACGGACAGGCCGCGTCGTACCGCTGACGCGTCCGTCCTGACGGCGACTCGCGCCCCGTGCTCCCCGGCTCCGGCCTGGAGGCACGGGGCGCGTCGTCCAGGTCCCGCTGGGCGGGGGGTGGAGAGGAGGGGGAGGCACCAGTTCCTCCTCGCCCGTGACGGTTCCGGTTCGCAGACCCCGGCGATCGTGAACCGGAACCGTCATCCACCGAGAACGAATCCCGACCCGGCGCGCCCGACGCCGCGGCCGTACGATCGCCGCATGGAGCTCGAGTTCCGCGGCGAGGTGATGGAGTGGCGCGGCCCGTCACCGTTCTTCTTCGTCGTCGTGCCACCGGACGCTGCCGAGGTCATCGCCGACCTCGCTCCGGTGCTCACCTACGGGTGGGGTGTGATCCCGGCCCGCGTGACGATCGGCTCGGTGACGTGGACGACGTCGCTGTTCCCGAAGGACGGCGGGTACCTCGTGCCGTTGCGGGCGGCGGAGCGGAAGCGTGCCCGGGTGGAATTCGGCGACTCCCCGGAGATCACCCTGGAGTTCACCGACCCCTGACGTTCGTGCCATCGACCCTCACTCCTCCACAGGTCCGTCGATCGCGATACCTCCCCACAGTCATCGACGGTGGGCCCCGGTGTCGCGGTCCTGCTCCCTACCGTCGAAGGTGTGGAGGGGAGGTGGCGATGGTCGAACGACCACGACATCCCAAGAAGGACATCGAACTGGTCATGCGCGGTGCAGAGGCGCGGGGATGGCGCTTCGCGAAGGGGAGGAAGTACCACAAGGCGTACTGCCCGTGCGGAGAACACCTGCACACGGTCCACTTGACGACGTCGAACCCCTGGTACGTTGTGCATCTGAAGTATCGGCTCGCGCGAACGGGCTGTGAGGACAGGAGAACGTGATGACGAACTACCTCGTGCGGCTCGAGTGCGTGGCGCAACTCGGGGCAGCGGACGATCCGCGCGCAGCCCTCGCGGCGGACTTCGACGCCATCGCGGAAGCACTCTTCGACCTCGACGACGTCCACGACCAGGACCTGACCGCTGACCTGCCGACCGGCACGCTCACCTTCTCGATCGGTGTCGACGCAGACGACGAGTCCGGGGCGCTCGACCGTGCGCTCGGTGCTGTCCGGACCGCGCTGCACGTTGCTGGTCGCGGCACTCCCGGTTGGGAGCAGCACTACCGGATGCTGCGGCAGGAAGTCGGAGAAGCGCCGCTCGGAGCGCTCTAGGGGTGGCTCGGGAGCGTGCGACCGTTCATCGTCTCAGCGGCCGGGGTCACAACCAAGTGGCGACGCCGCCGTGCCCGGAGCAGGTCCCTCGCCGCGACTGGCTGTAGCTGTAGACACCGTCGACACACTGTGCCGTCGCTCCGGCGGGTGCGCTCGAAGCTGCTTCGGGTCGGCAGACCGTTGCGCCAGCGGAATTGACGTACGTGCCGTTGGAGCACGTCGGAGCTGCGGGAACTGCGGGAGCGACGTAGGTGCCGACCGTCGTGACCTGCGTCACCGGCGGGGTCGTCACGCGTTCGCTCTTCAGGACCCGACCGGACTCCACGCCATCGGTGTAGGTGATCGTGTAGGTCTTCGTGGTGACGCCCCGCACCCCGGGCGTCGTGACCGTCGTCGTCCCCTGCGCCAGCGTCGAGCTCTGCACCGTCGTGGAGCTGAACGGGATCCGTGAGGTCTCCGTCATCGCCTTGGTCGTGACCACCGGTGTGGGTGTCGGCGACGGTGTCGTTGTGGGCGTCACCGTCGGTGTCGGGGACGTCTTCGGCTTCGCGGCCGTCGTCGCGCTCGGGGTCGTCGCGGCGGCGACCTGTGCCGGTGCGTCCGGCAACGGATGGGTCGCACCGTAGGCCGAGGTGGATCCGATCAGTGCGGCGAGAGCGATGCCCGCACCGATCGCTGCAGTAGCTCGCTTCCTCGGGATCCGGAGCCAAGTCGACCGCCGGAAGGCGACGGCGTAGAGCGTCGTGGGCAGGATGACGAGCGCGATCATCATCAGCATCCCCCAGACCCCGGTCGATGCGAAACCGGCGAGCGCGAGGACGGCGGTTCCGACGATGCCGACCCACGTGATGATCGGTACCCGCCGACGGGTACGTGGCGAACGCGGGCTTGTGGTCTGGCGGGGGTTCGGCACTGAGCTCCTATGCATGGCGAGGACCGCTCAAGTGTCCTGGAGACAGCTCCGCCGCCCCATCCCCAGTTTTGGGTGGTGTCGATCGCGCGCTGCGCCCGTTCGCTCGTGGTGCGAGGTTGATCACTCGGTGCGCCGAAACAACCTCGCACCGAGCGTGCAACCGTGCACCAGCCGACGAAGCGCGGGGCAGAAGGAAGATGAGAGGGGATGACGGGAATCGAACCCGCGTAGCCAGTTTGGAAGACTGGGGCTCTACCATTGAGCTACATCCCCGCGCCTGCGCACCAGGCGCAGCCCGACCATCGTAGCGGACGAACGAGCACCGACATGCCGACGCGCGTCATCCCGAAGCCGGACGCCGGTGCCGAGCGCACCATCCGCTGGTCGCGGGTGGTCTCGTACGTGCTGGTGGTCCTCGCCGCCGCGGTGCTGTCCCTGCGTCCCGACCTGTTCGGTGACCCGCAGTCGCAACCCGCGCACGCACTGCTGCACGTCTGGCGGATCGTCGTCGGACTGCTGCTCGCGGTGGCTGTCCTCGGGGTCCAGGTGGCCGTCGGGATCCGGTGGCGGCGGGGTCTGCGACGCGCCGCGGAGGACGACTGAGCAACCCCCGGGAACAGCGCGCCGTCGGACCGCTAGACTCACCGGGGTCGCATGCGCCCCTCGGCGTGCGCGGCTGATCCCTGGCACGAAGCAACGGGGCGTAGCTCAGCTTGGTAGAGCGCCCGCTTTGGGAGCGGGAGGTCGCAGGTTCAAATCCTGTCGCCCCGACCAGGTCCTCCGAGCACCACCGACCACACGAACGTCAACCAACAGGAGAACATCCCTTGGCCACCAGCACCGTCGACAAGGTGAGCGACACCCGCGTCAAGCTCACCGTGAACGTGACGCCGGACGATCTCAAGCCGAGCATCGACCACGCCTACAAGCACATCGCCGAGCAGATCAACATCCCCGGCTTCCGCAAGGGCAAGGTCCCGCCGGCGATCGTCGACCAGCGCGTCGGCCGCGGCGAGGTCCTGAACCACGCCGTCGGTGACGCCATCGACAACTTCTACCGCCAGGCGGTCGAAGAGCAGGAGCTGCGCATCCTCGGCCGTGCCGAGGCCGACGTCGCCGAGCTGCCGAACGTCGCGGACTTCACCGGCGACCTCGTCCTCACCTTCGAGGTCGACGTCCGCCCCGAGTTCGACCTGCCGGACTACTCCTCGTACGAGCTCACCGTCGACGCCGTCGAGGTGTCGGACGACGAGATCGAAGAAGAACTGCAGAACCTCCGCACCCGCTTCGGCACGCTCGTGACGGTCGACCGTCCGGCGAAGACCGGCGACTTCGCGCAGATCGACCTCACCGCCAGCATCGGCGACGACGAGGTCGACTCGGCCACCGGCGTCTCCTACGAGATCGGCTCCGGCGACCTGCTCGAGGGCATCGACGAGGCGCTCGAGTCCCTGACCGCCGGTGAGTCGACGACCTTCGAGTCGAAGCTCGTCGGTGGCGACCGCGAGGGCGAGACCGCTCAGATCGCCGTCACCGTCACCGCCGTCAAGGAGCGCGAGCTCCCCGAGGCCGACGACGAGTTCGCCCAGATCGCCAGCCAGTTCGACACCATCGACGAGCTCAAGGCCGACCTGAAGGAGCAGATCGCGAAGTCCAAGACCTTCGGTCAGGGCGCCGCGGCTCGCGACAAGCTCGTCGAGAAGCTCACCGAGGACGTCAACATCCCGATCTCGGAGCAGCTCATCGCTGACGAGGTGCACCGTCACCTCGAGCAGGAGAACCGCCTCGAGGACGAGGAGCACCGCAAGGAGGTCTCCGAGTCCAGCGAGACCGCCTTCCGCTCGCAGATCCTCCTCGACGCGATCGCCGAGAAGGAAGAGATCCAGGTCTCGCAGGAGGAACTGACCCAGTACCTCATCCAGGCCGCCGCGCAGTACGGCATGGAGCCGGCCGAGTTCATCAAGGTCATCGACCAGAACGGCCAGATCCCCGGCATGGTCGGCGAGGTCGCCCGCTCGAAGGCGGTCGCGACCGTCCTGTCCAAGGTGACCGTCAAGGACACCAACGGCGACGCCGTCGACCTGTCCGCCTTCACGGCGGGCGTCGCGCAGGAGCCGGCAGGGGACGCCGAGTAACGATCTCGACGCCACCAGTACGACAGACGGGAGGCGCGGTGCCAGCTGGCACCGCGCCTCCCGTCCGTATTTCCGCACCACCGCATTGCTGTCGGCGAACAGACGAGAACTGGTGCGTTGCACCCGATAAGTTCGACAACAAGCGACAACTGAACGGGAGCTTTTCCATGGCCGAAGCAACACTGAACCCCAGTGTTTTTGACCGCCTTCTGAGAGACCGGATCGTGTGGCTCGGCTCCGAGGTCCGCGACGACAACTCGAACGAGATCGCAGCCAAGCTGCTGCTGCTCGCCGCCGAGGACCCTGAGAAGGACATCTACCTCTACATCAACTCGCCCGGTGGTTCGATCACCGCCGGCATGGCGATCTACGACACGATGCAGTTCGTCCCGAACGACATCGTCACCGTGGGCATCGGCCTCGCCGCGTCGATGGGACAGTTCCTGCTGTCCTCCGGCACGCCCGGCAAGCGCTACATCACGCCGAACGCGCGCGTGCTGCTCCACCAGCCGTCCGGTGGCTTCGGCGGCACCGCTGCCGACATCCAGACGCAGGCCAAGGTCATCCTCGACATGAAGCAGCGCATGGCGGAGCTCACGGCCGAGCAGACCGGCAAGTCGGTCGAGCAGGTCCTCAAGGACAACGACCGCGACAACTGGTTCACGGCGCAGGAAGCGCTCGAGTACGGCTTCGTCGACCACCTCCGCGCCTCGAGTGCCGAGGTCATCGGCGGTGGTGGCACCGTCGGCGACGGCGAGACGCCCACCAGCGCAGCCGAGCCCGACGCCCAGTCCTGATCACCACCGAAGAAAAGGAAACGAGAATGCATCTCCCCATGCTCGGTGGCGCGCAGAACGTCCCGGCTCCGTCCAATCGGTACATCCTGCCGAGCTTCGAAGAGCGCACGGCCTACGGCTACAAGCGCCAGGACCCGTACGCCAAGCTGTTCGAGGACCGCATCGTGTTCCTCGGCGTGCAGGTCGACGACGCGTCGGCTGACGACGTCATGGCCCAGCTGCTCGTGCTCGAGTCGATGGACCCCGACCGCGACATCGTGATGTACATCAACTCGCCCGGTGGCTCGTTCACCGCGATGACGGCGATCTACGACACGATGCAGTACATCCGTCCGCAGATCCAGACGGTCTGCCTCGGCCAGGCTGCCTCGGCCGCGTCGGTGCTCCTCGCCGGTGGCACCCCCGGCAAGCGCCTCGCGCTGCCGAACGCCCGTGTGCTGATCCACCAGCCCGCGACCCAGCAGGGTGGCGGTCAGGCGTCCGACATCGAGATCCAGGCGGCGGAGATCCTCCGCATGCGCACCTGGCTCGAGGAGACGCTGTCGAAGCACTCCAACAAGACGCCGGAGGAGATCAACCACGACATCGAGCGCGACAAGATCATGTCCGCGCAGGAAGCCGTGGAGTACGGCCTGATCGACCAGGTCCTCACCAGCCGCAAGAACCTGCCGGCGCTCGTCAAGTAGCACCAGCAGGAACGACGAAGGCCCCGCACCGAACGGTGCGGGGCCTTCGTCGTTGCGTTGCGGCTAGTCGTCGGTGTCGTCGGACTCCGGGGCCGGCTTGCGGCGCAGGAGCAGCAGTACCGCGACGACCACGCCGACCAGCACGACGCCACCGGCGCCGATCCAGATCGCGTCGGACGCCGCCGAGTCGCTCGACCCCGAGGCGGTGCCGGTGGTGGTGTCCGAGCCGGCGTCGTCGTCACCGGCGGTGGCGCAGGTCGGGGGCTTCGCCGCGCCCGAGGCCGGGGTGAAGCCCGACGGTGCCTTCCACGTGAAGGGGTACTCGTCGGACACGGTGTGCCCGTCAGCGGAGACGATCTGCCACTCGACGGTGTACTTGCCCGAGTCGCCGAGTGCGGCGGCCGTGGTCATCGACGGCCCCTCGACGTCGACGCAGCCGTCCTCGTAGTACTTGCCGTCCGGGCCGACGATGCGGAACGCGAACCCGGACCCCGAGTCGCCGATGTCGAGCAGCTTGTCGTTCGTCGTGATGTCGAACGTCTCCGGCAGCTCGGTCAGGGTGCCGCCGACCTCCGGGTCGGACGAGATCAGGTAGTTGTGCGCGCTGGCCGGGCCGGCGAGCCCGAGGACCGCGCCACCGGCGATCGCGACGGCCGCGGCGGACCCGGCCACGAGCCTCCAGGCAGAGGACCGAGGCCGGGACCGACGCGAGCCGCGCTGCGTCACTTGGCGGAGCTCCGACGACGCGTGCCGGCGACGGCGACGACCAGGGCGACGGCGCCGAGCACCAGGCCGCCGAGGCCGAGGAAGCGACCGACCAGGTCGGGGTCGCTCGAGACGGTCGTGCCGGCGGCCTCGGCCGTCGGGGTCGCGGCGATCGGGTCGCCGTCGTCGTCCGTCGCCTCGGCGGCGGTCAGCGTGATCGAGGGGGCCGGGTGCTCGGGCTCGGCTTCGCCGGCCTTCTGCTCCTGGTTCCACTCGACGCTGCCCTTCTCGCAGGTCTGGATCGCGGGGAACTCGACCAGGTCACCGGCCTTGCCGTCCGGCAGCGAGAACGAGAGCGCGAAGGTGTCGCGCTCGTCGGCGGGCAGGGGGGTCTTCGCGGTGTACGTGACGCTGGTGACGCGCTCGGCGGCCGTCTCGGCGTGGTCCTCGTCGGATGCCGAGGCCGAGGGGTCGGTGTAGGGCTCGGTCGCCTTCGTGATCGTCCAGTTCGGGTTCACGGTGGGCGTGACCTCGATGACGGACTCCGGCACCTGGAACTGGATCTTCGTCGTGGGGGAGCCGTCGCAGCCGTGCGGGACCGAGAAGGTCGCCGTGGTGTACGAGTTCGCTGCGGTCGACGTGGCCGTGGCGGACACGTGCGCGCTGGCCGCCGTGGCGCTGCCGAGGACGATGACGGCTGCGACACCGAGGGTGACGGCGCCGCCGGCGGCGAGACGCTTCTGCATGGGGTTCCTTCCGGGGTGGTTCTGCACCTGCTGTTCTACAAGATGTAGAGAAGTTCGGATCACCGTAGCAGGCTCGCACGCCCTGGGCGAACGCGCGGGCGGATTCCGGAGGGGCATCGCGGTCGGTGTCACCGGTTGCGGTTAGGCTCGTGTCCACGACGAGGTGCCCACCAGCAGCGGTGCACCAGCGGTGGTGCGACAGCGCGGCCGGCATGTCCAATCAGGGAGGCACGGGAATGGCACGCATCGGAGAGAGCGGCGATCTCCTCAAGTGCTCGTTCTGCGGCAAGAGCCAGAAGCAGGTCCAGCAGCTCATCGCCGGACCGGGCGTCTACATCTGCGACGAGTGCGTCGAGCTCTGCAACGAGATCATCGAGGAACGTCTGGCCGAAGCCGGCGAGGACACCTCGAGCGGGGACTTCGAACTGCCCAAGCCGCGGGAGATCTTCGACTTCCTGCAGGAGTACGTCATCGGCCAGGACCCGGCGAAGCGCGCCCTCGCCGTGGCCGTCTACAACCACTACAAGCGCATCCGGGCGCAGGGGCAGATCACCGCCGCCGAAGACCGCGACGACATCGAGATCGCCAAGTCGAACATCCTGCTCATCGGCCCGACCGGCTGCGGCAAGACGTACCTGGCGCAAACCCTGGCCAAGCGCCTCAACGTCCCGTTCGCCGTCGCGGACGCCACAGCCCTGACCGAGGCCGGCTACGTCGGCGAGGACGTCGAGAACATCCTCCTCAAGCTCATCCAGGCCGCCGACTACGACGTGAAGCGTGCCGAGACCGGCATCATCTACATCGACGAGGTCGACAAGATCGCCCGCAAGGCCGAGAACCCGTCGATCACCCGCGACGTCTCGGGCGAAGGCGTGCAGCAGGCGCTGCTCAAGATCCTCGAGGGCACGGTCGCCTCGGTCCCGCCGCAGGGCGGCCGCAAGCACCCGCACCAGGAGTTCATCCAGATCGACACGACGAACGTGCTGTTCATCGTGGCGGGTGCGTTCGCCGGGCTCGAGGACATCGTGTCCTCGCGCGTCGGCAAGCGCGGGATCGGCTTCGGGGCACCCCTCCACAGTGCGACCGACCACCAGGACCTGTACTCCGAGGTGCTGCCGGAAGACCTGCACAAGTTCGGTCTGATCCCCGAGTTCATCGGTCGTCTGCCCGTCGTCACCACGGTGTCGCAGCTCGACCAGGCGGCGCTCATGCAGATCCTGACCGAGCCGAAGAACGCGCTGGTCAAGCAGTACCAGCGGATGTTCCAGATCGACGGCGTGGAGCTCGAGTTCGACCAGGGTGCGCTCGAGGCCATCGCGGACCTCGCGGTGCTGCGCCAGACGGGTGCCCGCGGGCTCCGGGCGATCCTCGAAGAGGTCCTCGGCCCGGTGATGTTCGACGTCCCGTCCGACGACGACGTCGCCCGCGTGGTGATCACCCGCGAGTCCGTGCTCGAGAACGCGGCGCCGACGATCGTGCCGCGGCCTCGGGCCAAGCGCGTCGAGAAGTCGGCGTAGCCCTCCGGAACCAGCGAACGGACACAGCACCACGGGATTCCGTGGTGCTGTGTCCGTTTCGTGGTGCGGTGCGAGGCGCTCGGCGGCCTGCGCGGGCGCGCCTACTCGAGCCCGCGGCGCCGCAGCAGCGGGCCGACCTCGGCGTCGCGGCCGCGGAAGTCCCGGTACGCCTCGAGCGGGTCCTTCGCCCCGCCGACCCCGAGCAGACGCTCGGCGAACCGCTTGCCGGCCTCCCGGTCCAGCCCGCCGTTGTCGCGGAACCACTCCACCGTGTCGGCGTCGAGCACCTCGGACCAGATGTACCCGTAGTAGCCGGCGTCGTACCCGCCCGAGAACGTGTGCGCGAAGTACGTCGACGAGTAGCGCGGCGGCACTGCCTCGACCGCGATGCCGGCGGACTCCAACGCAGAGCGCTCGAAGTCCTCGACGGACGTCACCGCCGCGGCGTCGGCCGCCGAGAGCCGGTGCCACGCCTGGTCGAGCAGCGCTGCGGCGAGGTACTCGGTCGTGCCGAAGCCCTCGTTGAACCCCTCGGCCTCGCTGAGCCCCAGGACGAGCTCGGGCGGCAGGGGTGCTCCGGTCTCGTGGTGCTTCGCGTAGTTCGCCAGCACGGACGGCCACGACAGCCACATCTCGTTCACCTGGCTCGGGAACTCGACGAAGTCCCGCTCGACGTTCGTGCCGGAGAACCGCGGGTAGGTGGTGCGGGCGATGAGGCCGTGCAGGGCGTGGCCGAACTCGTGGAAGAGCGTCTCGACCTCGTCCTGGATGAGCAGGGTGGGGGAGCCGGCGGACGGCTTCGCGACGTTGAGGTTGTTGACCACGACGGGCAGGGTGCCGAGCAGCTCGGACTGCTCGACGACCGGGTTCATCCACGCGCCGCCGCGCTTGCCGTCACGCGTGTAGAGGTCGAGCAGGTACAGCCCCACGGGCTCGCCGTCGTCGCCGGTGACCTCGAAGACCCGGACCTCGTCGTTGTAGCCGTGCAGGTCCGGGCGCTCGGTGAAGGTCAGGCCGTACAGGACACCGGCGGCGTGGAAGACCCCGTCGTGCAGGACCCGGTCGGCCTCGAAGTACGGGCGGAGCGCGGTGCTGTCCGCGGCGAACTGCTCGCCACGCAGGATCTCGGTGGCGTACGCCCAGTCCCACGACTCGATGTCGAACCCGACCGTGCGCGATCGGACCGCGCGTTCGTCGTCGGCGTTCCGGGCGGCGGCGCCGACGAGTGAGGACAGCAGCCCGTCGACGGCCTCGGGGGTCTTCGCCGTCTCGTCGGCGGTGACCACCGCGGCGTGGTTCGGGAACCCGAGCAGCTCGGCGCGCTCGGCCCGCAGCCGGACGATGCGCAGCAGCACATCGCGGTTGTCGTACTCGTTGCCGCGACGACCGCGGGCGAGCGAGGCGCGCATGATCCGCTCGCGCAGGTCGCGGTTCGCCAGCGAGGACAGCCACGGGTGTCCGGTGTAGAGCGGCAGCGTGATGAGCCAGCCGTCGAGACCCCGGTCCGCGGCAGCGGCGGCCGCGGCGGACTTCGCCCCGTCGTCGAGCCCCTCGAGCTCGTCCTCACTCGTCACGTGCACGGCGGAGTCGTTGGTGTCCTCGAGCAGGTTCCGCTCGAAGGTCGTCGTGAGGGTCGAGAGCTCCTGGTTGATCGCGGTCAGACGCTCCTTGCCCGCGTCGTCGAGGCCCGCGCCCGCCAGGGTCATCTCGGCGTGGGTCCGCTCGACCAGGCGCAGCGCCTCACCGGTCAGCCCGGCGGCCTCGGCGCCGTCGAGCACCTCCTGCACGCGGGCGTACAGACGGGAGTCGAGCGTGATCGCGTCGCGGTGGGCGGCGAGGAGCGGGGAGACCTCGGCCTCGAGGTCGTGCAGCTCCGGGGTCGAGTCGGCCGACGACAGCGTGAAGAACACGTGGCTGACGCGGGTCAGCAGCTGCCCGGATCGCTCGAGTGCGACCAGGGTGTTCTCGACCGTCGGGGCGTGCGGGTCGGTGGCGATGGCCTCGACCTCGGCGCGTTGCTCGGCCATGCCGGCTTCGAACGCCGGTCGGTAGTGCTCGAGTCGCACGTCGCCGAAGGGCGGCAGGGCGTAGGGGAGGGTGCTCGGGACGTCGAACGGGGTTGCCATCTGCCCACCCTATGCACGGGTGCTGGAGTCCGTTCCTTCCCATGACACCCGGACTGGGAAGCGGGATCGGGCGTCCCTGGTCGAAAGAACGTACCCGGTACGCCCGGAACGACCAGGGACGCCCGGAACGACCCGGCACGCGCACCCGCGCCCGAAGCGACCCACAGACGGACGGGAGGCTCGTGGCGGCGCCGCCACGGGCCTCCCGACCGCCCCGCATCGCGTGTCAGCGCATCGCGGCGTCGATCAGGGTCACCGCGGCACGACGCGCGTGCGCGGCCGGCGCCGTGGTGCCGGCGATGGCCGCGGTGGTCTGCGCGCCCTCGGCGAGCAGTGCGAGCTGCGCGGCGAGTTCCTCGGCGTGCTCGGGGTCGGCGACGACCTCGGCGGTGAGGCGCTGCACGAACTGCTGGAACGAGTCCTTGTGCTCGCGCGCGATCTCGGCGACGGCGGGCGAGGTCGCACCGAGCTCGCCGAACGCGTTGATGAACCCGCAGCCGCGGAACGTGTCGTCGCCGAACCACGACTCCAGGAAGTCGTAGACCGCCAGGAGCTTGTCCCGCGGGCTGGCCGTAGCCTCGACCGCGCCGTGCACGCCCTGCTCCCACATGTCGTGGCGGCCGGCGAGCACCGCGGCGATGAGCTGCTCCTTGCCGGGGAACGCCGCGTACAGCTTCTTGAGGGAGACCCCGGCGCCCGTCCGGATCTCGTCCATCCCCACGGACTGGATACCGCGCGTGTAGAACAGCTGGTCCGCGACCTCGACGATGTGTGCTCGGACGTCCGGCTCGACGGTGCTGGTGGCCATGTGTGTACCCCGTTCCCTGAGTGTTCACCGTTCTCGAGTTGCGCTGGGAACGGGCGTTCTCTACTGTAGTCCACATCGGCAGAGAACGATCGTTCTCCGCGATACTCAGGGAAGGAACGATCATGGGTGCCATCACCGTCGGAACCGAGAACAGCGTCGACATCGAACTCCACTACGAGGACAAGGGCCAGGGGCAGCCGATCGTGCTGATCCACGGCTTCCCCCTCGACGGCAACTCGTGGGAGGGGCAGGTCCCGATGCTCCTCGAGGCCGGCTACCGCGTCATCACGTACGACCGCCGTGGCTTCGGCCAGTCCTCGCAGCCGTCCACCGGCTACGACTACGACACCTTCGCCGACGACCTGCACACGGTCCTGACGACCCTCGACCTGCGCGACGTGATCCTCGTCGGCTTCTCGATGGGCACCGGCGAGATCGCCCGCTACATCGGCCGCCACGGTGAGGACCGGATCGCGAAGGTCGCGTTCCTCGCCTCGCTCGAGCCGTTCCTCGCCATCACCGACGACAACCCCGACGGCGCCGGCCCGATGTCGTTCTTCGAGGGCATCGCCGCCGACGTGGCGAAGGACCGCTACGCGTACTTCACGAACTTCTACCAGGACTTCTTCAACCTGTCGGAGAACCTCGGCACCCGCATCTCCGAGGAGCAGGTCCGCAACGCCTGGAACATCGCGGCCGGCTCCGGCTCGATCGCGTCCGCCGCAGCACCCCTGACCTGGCCGACCGACTTCCGCCAGGACATCCCGAAGGTCACCGTCCCCGCCCTGATCGTGCACGGCACATCGGACAACATCCTGCCCATCGACGCCACCGGCCGACGCTTCACCCAGGCACTGCCCGCGGCGGAGTACGTCGAGATCGAGGGCGCCCCGCACGGCCTGCTCACCACGCACACCGCCGAGGTGAACGAGGTCCTGCGCACCTGGCTCGCCGAGTCCTGATCCCTCGGCGATCACGCGGGCGGTCCCCGGCGGGGGCGCCCGCATCGTGAGCACAAATGGTCGGGTTCCCACCGGGGACCCGACCATTTCTGCACTCCAAGCGAACCGCTCGCCGCGCGCTAGTCCTCTTCGCCCGCGTCGTCGGGGTTCGTCACCTGGGCGTGCTCGAGCGCGTCGAGGTGGATCGAGGTGCCGTCGTCGAGCTCGACGATCTGCTTGCCCTCGAGGAACGTCAGGGTCCAGCCCCACGTCGCCGTGTCGACGGACTCCGCCGCGAGCTCGTCCTCGACCCCGCGCACGGCGACGACCATCGTCTCGGGCAGTCGCGCAGGCGGCTCCCCACCCACGTTCCAGCGTGTGCCCAACTGCATCCGTGCCTCCAGTCCGGTGGTTGACGGGCCGGGTCACCAAGGCGACCCGGCCCGGACAGGCGACGTTACGCCTGCTGCTCCGCGAGCTCGATCTCGGTGACGGCGAGCTCGTCACCGTCGACGAACGACAGGTTCTCGATGCGGCCGACGGCCGCCAGGTCGACCGCCGCGCGCTCGATGAGCACCCGCGTCTCGGCGGGCGCCGCGACGACCGCACGCGTCACGGGCGTCTTCTGGGACGCCTTCGCCGCCGTCTTCGCCCCGCGGATCCCGATGAGCGCCTGCCCGACGGCCGCGAGCAGCCCGGTGGGGGCCGCGTCGGTCGGCAGGTCGGCAGCGGTCGGCCAGGAGGCCCGGTGCACGCTGGTGTCGTGGGTCCAGGCCCACACCTCCTCCGTCGCGTACGGGAGGAACGGTGCCAGCAGTCGGAGCAGCACGTAGATCGCGCCGCGCAGCGCCAGGACCGCGCTCGCCTGCGTCTCGTGCGTCGCGTCGGACGCGGTGCCGTAGGCGCGCTCCTTCACGAGCTCGAGGTAGTCGTCGCAGAACGTCCAGAAGAAGCGCTCGGTGATCTCGAGGGCACGGGCGTGGTCGAACCCGTCGAACGCCGCGGTGGCCTGCTCGACGACGGCACCGAGCTCGGCGAGCATGTCGACGTCGAGCGCCTCGGTGACGCTCGTGGCGCCCTCGGGCAGCGGGAAGCCGTAGACGAACTTCGCCGCGTTGAGCACCTTGATCGCCAGACGGCGGCCGACCTTGATCTGCTTCGGGTTCTGCGGGTCGAACGCCGCGTCCGTGCCGAGCTTGGACGAGGCCGCCCAGTAGCGGACCGCGTCGGCGCCGTGCTGCTCGAGGATGGACAGCGGCGTGACGACGTTGCCCTTCGACTTCGACATCTTCTTGCGGTCGGGGTCCACGATGAAGCCGGAGATGGAGGCGTGCTTCCACGGCACCACGTCGGCCTCGAGCTGGCTGCGGAGCACGGTCGTGAACAGCCACGTGCGGATGATGTCCTGCGCCTGCGGGCGGACGTCGTACGGGTACACCAGGTCGTAGAGTGCCGGGTCGGTCTCCCACTTGCCCGCGAGCTGCGGGGTGAGCGACGAGGTGGCCCAGGTGTCCATGACGTCGAGTTCGCCCTGGAACCCGCCGGCCACGCCGCGCTGGTCCTCGGTGAAGCCGGGGGCGGGCTCGGAGGCCGGGTCGACGGGCAGCTGCGCCTCGGTCGGGACGATCGGCTGGTCGAACACCGGGTTGCCGTCGGCGTCGAGCGGGTACCAGACGGGCAGCGGCACGCCGAAGAAGCGCTGGCGCGAGATGAGCCAGTCGCCGGACAGGCCACCGACCCAGTTGTCGTAGCGCACCCGCATGAAGTCCGGGTGGAACGCGATCTCCTCGCCGCGCTGGCGGAGCGTGCTCTTCAGCTGCTCGTCGCGCGCGCCGTTGACGATGTACCACTGGCGGGTCGACACGATCTCGAGGGGCTTGTCGCCCTTCTCGAAGAACTTCACCGGGTGCTGGATGGTCTTGACGTCACCGATCAGCTCGCCGGACGCGGTCAGGGCGTCGACGACGACCTTCTTGGCCGAGAACACGGTCTTGCCGGCCATCTCGGCGTAGAGCTCCCGGCCCGTCGCGGACTCGATCCAGGCGGGCTCGTCCGAACGCACGCGGCCGTCGAAGCCGATGATCGCGCGGTTCGGCAGCTGCAGCTCGCGCCACCACACGACGTCGGTGGTGTCACCGAAGGTGCAGACCATCGCGATGCCGGCACCCTTGTCCTTCTGCGCCAGGTGGTGTGCGAGCACCGGGACCTCGACGTCGAACAGGGGGGAGCGGACCGTGGTGCCGAAGAGATCCTGGAACCGCTCGTCGTCCGGGTGTGCGACCAGGGCGACGCAGGCGGGCAGGAGCTCGGGGCGGGTGGTCTGGATGACGACGTCGTCGCCGCCGTCGGTGCGGTGGAAGGCGATGCCGTGGTACGCGCCGGGCATCTCCTTGTCCTCGAGCTCGGCCTGCGCGACCGCGGTGCGGAACGTGACGTCCCACAGGGTCGGGGCGTCGGCCTGGTAGGCCTCGCCGCGCTCGAGGTTGCGCAGGAACGCGCGCTGGGCGCTGGCCCGCGAGGTGTCGTCGATGGTGCGGTACGACTGGGTCCAGTCGACCGAAAGCCCGAGCGTGCGGAAGAGCTCCTCGAACTGCTGCTCGTCCTGCACGGTCAGGCGCTCGCACAGCTCGATGAAGTTGCGGCGCGACACGGGCAGCTGGTCGGCGGCCTTCGAGGACTTGCCGTCCCCGCCCTCGAACGGCGGCGTGAACTCGGGGTCGTACGGCAGCGTCGGGTCGCAGCGGACGCCGTAGTAGTTCTGCACACGGCGCTCGGTGGGCAGACCGTTGTCGTCCCAGCCCATCGGGTAGAAGACGTGCTTGCCGCGCATGCGCTCGAACCGGGCCTTGAGGTCGGTGTGCGTGTACGAGAACACGTGCCCGATGTGCAGCGAGCCGGAGGCCGTGGGCGGCGGGGTGTCGATCGACCAGACGGCGTCACGGTGACCGGCGGCGTCGCGGTCGAAGCGGTAGGTGCCGTCCTGCTCCCAGACCGGCCCCCAGACCTGCTCCAGTCCGTCGACGCTCGGCTTCTCGGGCATGGGCTTGGTCATGGGTGTGCCTTCCGTACGTGTGTGCGGCACCGAGTCCGTGATGAGGTGCCTGAGTGTTCCGCGCCTGACGCGCGGTGCCCCAATCGTAGCGGCCGCGCACGCGCACGCAGGCGGACGAACCGGTCGGACGCGGCCATCACCGAGCAGCGCCTAGCACACCGAACTGTCGGACACGCCCGGAGCCTGCTAGTCTTCCTGGGTTTGTCCGGCGAGCGCAGGGTTCGCAGGAGCTGCAACGTCGCCGTCCGCCGGACGCCCGAAGGAAGCACCGCACCCCGGAGGAACGACTTGGCACCGAACAACGCACCCCACCCGCACGGCGATCGGCCGTTGCGCACGAAGGGCGCCGCGAAGCGCGCTCGTCGCGATCTGACGAAGGACGACGTCACCGTCGTCGAGGAGTCGCTGCTCAAGCGTGCCGTCGCGGCTGCCGCGCTCGGCAACGCCATGGAGTGGTTCGACTTCGGCATCTTCGCGTACCTGACGGTCACCATCTCGCAGGTGTTCCTGCCGCAGGGCGACCCCGCCGCGAACATCGTCGCCACGTTCGGCTTCTTCGCCGCAGCGTTCATCGTGCGCCCGATCGGCGGTGCCGTGTTCGGCCCGATCGGCGACAAGATCGGCCGCCAGAAGGTCCTCGCGCTGACGATGATCCTGATGGCCGCCGGCACGCTCATGATCGGCCTGATCCCGTCGTACGACACGATCGGCTTCTGGGCCCCGGTCCTGCTGCTCGTCGCCCGCTTCGTGCAGGGCTTCTCGACCGGTGGTGAGTACGGCGGCGCCGCGACCTTCATCGCCGAGTACTCGCCCGACAAGCGCCGCGGCTTCATGGGCTCGTGGCTCGAGTTCGGCACCCTCGCCGGCTACGTGCTCGGCGCCTCGATCGTCACCGGCCTGCAGTTCGGCCTGTCCGAGGACGCCCTGCTCAGCTGGGGCTGGCGCATCCCGTTCATCGTCGCGGGCCCCCTCGGCCTGATCGGCCTCTACCTGCGCCTCAAGCTCGAGGAGACCCCGGCGTTCCAGAAGCAGCAGGAGCAGGCCGCCGAGCGCGAGGGCCAGAAGACCCCGTTCCTCAAGCTCTTCGCCGAGAACTGGCGCTCGCTCATCATCTGCATCGGTCTGGTCCTGGTCTTCAACGTGACCGACTACATGCTGCTGTCGTACATGCCGACCTACCTCGAGCAGAACCTCGGCCAGAACGCCACGTTCGGCCTGATCCTCATCGTCATCGTGATGCTGCTCATGATGGTCGTCATCACCTTCGGTGGCCGGCTGTCCGACCGGTTCGGGCGCCGTCCGGTGCTCGCCGCCGGCTGCATCGGCTTCATCCTGCTGTCCTGGCCGGCCCTCAAGCTGGTCCAGACCGGCACCGGTGTCGGCGTCTTCGCCGGCCTGCTGATCCTCGGCGTCGTGCTGGTCACGTTCACCTCGACCATGCCGTCGACGCTGCCCGCGCTGTTCCCGACGATCATCCGCTACGGCGCCCTGGCGATCGCGTTCAACGTGTCCGTGTCGCTCTTCGGCGGGACCACCCCGCTCGCGACCGCCGCGCTCATCAACGCCGCGAAGGACGCCGGGTACGGCTGGGCCGAGGACATCCCCGCGTTCTACCTGATGCTCGCCGCCGTGATCGGCCTGGTCGCGGTGTACTTCACCAAGGAGACCGCCGCGAGCCCGCTCATGGGCTCCGGCCCGACGGTCGGCTCCGAGGACGAGATCGCCGGCGTGATCGAGGACTACAACGACCCGACGTCGGAGCTCGCGCAGTCCGACTGGGCGAAGGACTTCTCGACGAGCGAGATCCCGATCATCTCGGCCGACGCCCAGAAGGAACCCTCCGGTTCCTGACCACGGGGCCGCCCCGCGGCAACCCGGCCAGGAGGCCCGGTGCACGTTCCGTCTCGGAACGCGCCCCGGGCCTCCTGGCCGTTGCCGGGCCGTCGGTGACGTCACGCGCGCAGCGACAGTCCACGGGTGCGAGCGCGCGTGGAGTGTCGCTCAGCCCGCGAGGCCGGCTGCGGTGCCCGCGGCGGGGCCCGCTGCCAGCCGCTCCGCGGCGTGCAGCAGCCGCGCGGTCACCGGGTGCGCCGGGCGCGCGAAGACCTCGGCGGCGGGGCCGTGCTCGACGACCGCGCCGCGGTGCACCACGAGGACGTCGTCGGCCATCCGCCGGACCGCCCGCAGGTCGTGCGACACGAACACCATCGCCACGCCGGTCTCGTCGCGGAGCCGTTCGAGCAGCCGCAGCACGGCGTCCTGCACCGTGGCGTCGAGGGCGGTCACCGGCTCGTCGAGCACGATCACCTCGGGGTCGGTCGCCAGCGCACGGGCGATCGCGAGCCGCTGTCGTTGCCCGCCGGACAGGGTGCGGGGGGAGCGGGACCGCAGCACGGGGTCGAGGTCGACCTGTCGCAGTGCCGCGTCGACCCGTTCGCCGAGCGCACCGCGTGCCCGCCGTTCGTCACCGCGCGAGAACGCGTCGGCGAGGACGCGCTCGACGTTCCACCGTTCGTCGAACGTCGCGCCGGGGTCCTGGACGACGGCCGCGACCCGGTGCCGTCGGGGGCGGCGCTCGCGCTCGGGCAGCGGGACCCAGGGTTCGTCGTCGAGCGTGACCGCGCCGGCGTCGGGCGTCTCGAGCCCGAGGAGCATCCGCGCCAGCGTCGTCTTGCCCGAGCCCGAGGCGCCGATCACCCCGAGCGCCCGGCCGCGTTCGAGCCCGAACGACACGTCGTCGACCGCGAGCACCCCGTCGTACTCCCGCGAGAGTCCTTGCGCCGCGAGCACGCCGCCCCTCGCACCGTGCGAGGTTGCCCGCTCGGTGCCGCGGCTGCCGATCGGCGCACGGTGCGGAGTCGTGCGGTCGGTGCGAGGTTGGCCGCTCGGTGCATCGTCAGAGGACTGCACGGAGCCATCGACCTCGCACCGGTCTGCGAGATCGGCACCGTGCGCCGGCGCGGGCGCAGCCGCCGCGGCAGCACCGGCAGCACGCACCAGCGCCCGGGTCGCGGGGTGCTGCGGCGCCGCGAAGACCTCGGCGACCGCACCCTGCTCGACGATCCGGCCCTCGTGCACGACGGCGACCCGGTCGGCCCACCCCGCGACGAGCCCCAGGTCGTGCGTGATGACGAGCAGTCCGGCGCCCCGTGTCTGCGCGGCCCGCAGCTGTTCCATCACGGTGACGGCGACCCCGGCGTCGAGCGCCGTCGTCGGTTCGTCGGCGACCAGCAGCGCGGGGGACCCGACGGTGGCCGCGGCGATGAGGGCCCGCTGTCGCATCCCGCCCGACAGTGTCCCGGCGAGCCGGCCGTCGGTCGCGATGTCCGGGTCGAGGCCCACCGCGGCCAGGGCGTCGCGCACGGCGTCCACGCGCTCGGCCGCACGCATCTCGGTGTGCAGGCGGAGGCTGTCGGCGACCTCGCGCCCGACGGGGCGCAGCGGGTCCAGCGCGCCCAGGGCCTCCTGGCCGACGTAGCCGACCCGCGATCCCCGCAGCCGACGCCACCGCCGGTCCGTGTACCCGCCGACGTCGACGCCGTCGACCGTGAACACGTCGGCGTGCACGGCGGCGCCGGGCGCGGACAGACCGAGCACGGCGCGGGCGGTGACGGTCTTGCCGGAGCCGGACGCCCCGACCAGGGCAACGCACTCGCCGGCGTCGACGCGCAGGTCGACTCCGTGCACGATCGGAGTGCCGCCGATGGCGACGGTGAGCCCGCGGACGTCGAGGACGGCGCTCACCGCGCGGCCCCGGTCCGTCGGATCGCCCGGCCGAGCACGGTGACGGCGGTCGCGAGCACCACGATCGCGAGTCCGGGGAAGGTGCTCATCCACGGCGCGGTCTGCAGGTAGGTGCGACCGTCGGCGAGCATCGCGCCCCACTCCGGCGCGGGCGGGGGCGTGCCGACCCCGAGGTAGCTCAGCGCCGAGGCCCACACGACCGCCTGCCCAACCCCGAGCGTGGCGACGGCGACGACGGGCCAGAGCGCCGTCGGCAGCACGTGCCGGACCACGGTGCGGGTGGGGGAGCGGCCGAGCAGCACCGCCGTCTCGACCACCTGCGAACCCCGGGCGGCGCGGACCAGGCCGCGCACGATCCGGGCGTATCCGGGAGCGGTCGCGAACCCGACGGCGAGCACCGCCGGCACCGGACCCGGACCGGTCACGGCGATGACGACGAGGGCGACGAGCAGCAGCGGCAGGGCGAACGCGACCTCGGTGACGCGGCCGATGACGGCGTCGAGCAGTCGTCCGGGTCGTCCGGCCCCGGCACCGAGACCGGCGACGACGCCGAGCAGGACGCCCACGCCGCCGCCGATCAGGGTCGCGGCGACGCCGACGACGAGCGATGCCCGGGTCCCCGCGACCACCCGTGCCAGGACGTCGCGTCCGGACTCGTCGGTGCCGAACGGGTGCGCGCCGCTCGGCGCGGCCAGGGCATCTGCGGGATGCACCGCGAGCGGGTCCCCGCCGCCGAGCAGGGCGGGCCACGCCGCCGCCACGACGGCGACCAGGACGACCACCCCCGCGGCGATGCCGACGGCGCCGAGCGTCCCCCCACGGACGCGCTCGGTGCCGGCGGCGGTCTGGTGGCCGGGCGCTCCGGTCTGGAGGCCCGGGTCGGCGATCCCGCTCACCGCGCGCCCGCCGGACGGCCGGGCTCACGGCGTCGCGCACCACCGGGGCGCAGGGCCGCGTTCCGTGCGGTGCTGCGCGGGTCGACGGCACGTTCGACGAGGTCGGCCACGGCCAGCACGACGACGTACGCGGCCGCCGACACCATCGCGATGCCGGCGACGAGCGGCATGTCCCGCTGGGTGACCGCGGTGACCAGGGCACGGCCGATGCCGGGCAGGGCGAACACGGACTCCACGACCACGGCTCCGGAGACGAGCGACCCGAAGGCCCACGCGGACAGCGCGATCCCGGGCAGGGCGGCGTGCCGGAGCAGGTGCCGTCCGAACAGGCCGAGGCGGGTCTCACCCCGGCCCCGGGCGGCGAGTGCGAAGGCGGAGCGCTGCGCGTCGACCACGCCGTCGCGCACGGTCTCGGCCAGGTACCCGGCGACCGGCACGGCCACGGTCAGCACCGGGAGCACCCAGCCGCGCGCGGTGCCGTCACTGACCGCCGGCACCCACCCCAGGGACGTGGCGAACACGACGATGAGCACGCTGCCGAGCCAGAAGTGCGGCATCACGCTCGCGGTGACGCTCAGGGCGCTGGTGAGCCCGGCGGCGATCCGGCCGCGCTGCGTCGAGGCCCAGGCGGCGACGATCGCGAGCACCCAGGCGACGACGAGGCCGGCGACCGCGAGCGTCAGCGTGACGGGCAGCTGCTGGGCGAGGAGCGTCGCGACCGGGGTGCGGAAGGCGTACGAGTCGCCGAGCTGCCCGGATGCCAGGCGTCCGAGGAACACCGCGTACTGCACCAGGACCGGCTGGTCGAGGCCGTACTCGTGGCGGACCTGGGCGACGGCCTCGGCTGACGCCTGCGAGCCCGGTCCGCCCAGGATCGCGAGCGCCGGGTCACCGGGAATGAGCCGGATCGCGACGAAGACGATCGTCGCGACGGCCCAGAGCACGCCGATGCCCCCGGCGAGCCGCCGGACGGCCCACCAGACCCATCGCATCCGTGTCAGCGGTCGATCCAGGCGGTGCCGAACCAGGGCGTCGAGACCGGGGTGGTCCGGATGCCGTGCACGGCCGAGCGCACCAGGAAGTGGTTCTGCTGGTCGTACAGGGGGAGCACCGTGTCGCTCGCCAGGATCGTCTGCTGGGCCTGCTCGTACAGGTCGGCGCGCTCGTCGGCGTCCGAGGTGCGGGCGGCCTGCTCGAGCAGCCGGTCGACGGCGGGGTCGTCGAGCTGGGCCAGGTTCGCGAAGTAGCCCGACGGTGCCGGTTCGATGCTCGCGCTGTCGTACAGGATGCGCAGGACGTCGGGGCCGACCTTCGTGTACGGGGCGCTGACGACGTCGTACTCGTTCGCGGCGAGGGCGGCGTACCAGCTGGACAGGTCGAGTTCGTCGAGCACGACCTTGAACCCGACGGCCTTCTCGGACGCCTGGATCTGCTGGAACAGGCTGCGCTCGGCCGGCACCGACTGGTTCGTCGAGACGGGGAACGTCACGGTGAGCTGCTGGCCGTCCTTCTCGCGGATGCCGTCGGACCCGACCTTCCACCCGGCGTCGTCGAGGAGCTGCTTCGCCTTGGTGGGGGAGTAGTCGAACCGGCTCTTCTCCGAGTACGCGAGCGGCTCCGCGCTCGAGAGCACCGAGTACGAGCGCTTCGCGGTGCCGAGGAACAGCGACTGCAGGCCGGGGTCGATCTCGGCACCGGCGATGAAGGCCTGGCGCACCGCTTCGTCGCGGAACACCCCGTGCCCGGAGTTCAGCTCGAGCCGGTTCGACGCGCCGGGGCGCGGGGCGTCGAGGTCGCGGATGGCGCCCTTCGCCGACGCGGCCTTGAGCTGGTCGGGCTGGGCGTTGTCGATCACGTCGACCTGGCCGGACTGCAGTGCGGCGTAGCGCGAGGTCGAGTCCGGCAGGAACCGCCACGTGATGCCCGACAGGCGCGGCTTCGTGGCGCCCCAGTAGTCGGTGTTCTTCGTCAGGGTGACGCGGTCGCCGTGCTTCCAACCGGTGACCTCGAAGGGGCCGGTGCCGACGGGGGACTCGCAGTTCGTCGCCTGCTTCCGTTCGAGCGCCTTCGGGGACTCCATGCCCACCCAGGGCTGCGAGAAGGACTCGAGCAGCGCGCTGTCCGGTCGGCTCAGCGTCAGCGTGACGGTGTGCTCGTCGGTGGCGGTCGCCTTCGTGATGGACTGCAGCGCCAGGTATCCGGTGCTCGAGGCGGTGGCCGGGTCCTGCACGTGCTCGATGTTCGCCACGACCGCGGCGGCGTCGAACGGGGTGCCGTCGGTGAAGGAGACGTCGTCACGCAAGGTGAACGTCAGGGTCTTCCCGTCGTCGCTCGTGCTCCACTTCGTCGCGAGCTCGGGCGTGGGCTTGCCGTCCTCGAGCCCGACGAGCTCCTCGATGTACTGCGTCGCCAGGAGTGCCTGCGGGTAGTTGCCGCCGACGTGCGGGTCGAGGCAGGTCGGTTCGGCGTCGCCGGAGGCGTAGGTGAGCGTGCCGCCCGCGACCGGGGTGCTGCTCCCGGTGCTCGTGCCCGGTCCGCTGCAGGCAGCCAGGACGAGCAGGACCGCCGAGGCGCCCGCGACGGCGGTGAGGGTTTTCTGTACTGAGTCCAAGATCATGGCTGAACGAGTCTAGCGGTTTACTGGGGCCCATGGACGAACCGATCCGCCGCGGTGGCCGACCCCGACGCTCGAGCGCCGAGGTGCTCGCGGACGCCGCCGCCGAGCTCTTCCTCGAGCAGGGGTACGGACGCACCACGGTCGACCAGATCGCCGCCCGCGCCGGGGTCAGCCGTGCGACGTTCTTCAACTACTTCCCGGCGAAGGCCGACGTGATGTGGCTCGAACTCGACGCCGCCGTCGCCGGGCTGCCCGGGTACCTCGCCGCGTCGACCGAGCCGAGCGTCGTCCGGGCCGTCGAGCAGGCGCTGCTCGCAGCAGCCCGTGCCCACGACCCCGAGCGGGTGCCGTGGGCCGTCGCGCAGGCCGAGGTGATGGGCATCGGGCCTGAGCTGGTGGCGGGCGTCGCGGTCCGGGTGACGGCGCAGCACGAGGCCGTCGCCGCCTTCGTCGCCAGCCGCACGGGGGAGCAGCCGCGCTCACTCTGGCCGCAGACGGTGTCCGGCGCGATGCTCGGTGCCGCCGCCGCGGCGTTCGGGGTGTGGGTCACCGACGGGGTCGGCCGCCGTGCGCTCGTCGAGTACGTCGCGGCGGCGCTCACCCCGGTGGTCGCGGGCCTCGACGCCCGCTGACGCGCCGGCGTCTTCGCGCGACGCCGCCTCGACGGCGAGACGCCGTTGAATCCTGCGGCGTCTCGAGCACATGGCGGCGTCTTGCTGACACGCCGGCGTCCCACGGGCCGCGCGCGGGGCGGTGGACGTGACGGGCGGCGGACGGGAGGCCCGTGGCGGCCTGGCACCGCGCCTCCCGTCCGACGTTCGGTCGCCCACGGAACACGCCGGCGTCTTCACCTGACGCCGCCTCGACGGCGAGACGCCGCTGAAACCGGCGGCGTCTCGAGCACATGGCGGCGTCTTGCTGACACGCCGGCGTCTTGCGACACGAACTCCGCCGCCGGCCACCCACCCAGTCGACGCTCACTCCGTGCGCAGGGTCCCCGCGCCACCGGACGCCACGTCCGAAGCCGTCCCGTCCCGCACGACCTCGGGCACGTCGCCGTCGGTCGGCACCAGCGACTCGTCGCCCGGGTAGCTCAGGGTGAGGACGGCCTCCTCGATGTACGGGCTTTCCTCGAGCGACTGCTCCACGTCACGCAACCGCACCGCCACGTGCTCCTCGGTCTCGTTGCCCGTCAGGTCGACGGCCGCGACGAGGTACACCCGCGACGGCCCCACGAACTCCAGGTGCAGGTAGGTGACCCGCTCGACCTGCGACCGGCCCAGCAGCTCGACGAGCACCGCGTTCTCGAGCTCCGGGGACGTGCTCTCGCCGAGCAGGAACCGGCGGTTGCGGTCGATCAGGACGATCGCCACGACCCCGAGCAGCACACCGATCGCGATGGAGCCGAGCGCGTCGAAGACCGCCAGCCCGGTGACCTGGTGCAGGAACACCCCGAGGAACGCCACGACCAGGCCGATCAGCGCCGCCGCGTCCTCGGCGAACACCGCGCGGAGCGTCGGGTTCGACGACTGCAGCACGTGCCGCAGCACCGGGACCCTGCGCTTCGTCGCGGCGCCGTGCGCCTGCCGGTACGCCTGCAGGAAGCTCGTGCCCTCGAGCAGGAACGCGACCCCGAGCACGACGTAGTTGAGCACGACGTCCTCGGCCGGCCCGGTGTCCCCGAACTCCGAGATGCCGTGGTAGATCGACACGATCGCACCGGCCGTGAACAGGCCGAACGCGGCGAACATCGACCAGATGTACGTCTCGCGTCCGTACCCGAGCGGGTGCGCGGTGTCCCGCTTCTTGCCGCCCCGTCGTTCGGCGACGAGCAGGAACACCTCGTTGCCGGTGTCCGCCCAGGAGTGCGCCGCCTCGGCCACCATCGAGGCCGAGCCCGAGACGAGCGAGGCGACCGTCTTCGCGATCGCGACGAGCAGGTTCGCCCCGAACGCGATCAGGACGGTGACGAGTGACTCGGGGCGTTCTTCTGCGGGCATCACTCAAGCATGCTCCCGTCCGGTAAAGTCGTGTTCCAAGAGCGTCGATCCGGCCATCACCGGGGAGCTTCCGGAAGAACACGGAGCGCACCAGCGGCTCCGTCAGTAGAACCGGGCGGGTTCGGGACCGTCACCACCCCCGACACAGAGTGGTCGCACAGCGCACGTTGGGCGGCAAACGAGGTGGTACCGCGGAACCAGTTTCCGTCCTCGTGGAGATCGAGCGAACCCACAAGGAGTCCCGGTGCCGTACCCGTTGAACGCCGATGCCGATGGCGTCGTCCCCTCGCCGAGCTTCCCCGCCGTCGAGCGGGGCATCCTCGCCTTCTGGAAGCGCGACGACACGTTCCAGGCGTCCATCGACGCGCGACAGGGCTGCCCGGAGTGGACGTTCTACGACGGCCCGCCCTTCGCCAACGGCCTGCCGCACTACGGGCACCTGCTGACCGGCTACGCCAAGGACGTCTTCCCGCGCTACCAGACCATGCGCGGCAAGCAGGTGCACCGCCGCTTCGGCTGGGACACCCACGGCCTGCCCGCCGAGCTCGAGGCGATGCGCCAGCTCGGCATCACCGAGAAGCACGAGATCGACGCCATGGGCATCGACGTCTTCAACGCCGCCGCCAAGAAGTCGGTGCTGCAGTACACCGACGAGTGGCAGGAGTACGTCACCCGCCAGGCGCGCTGGGTCGACTTCGAGGACGACTACAAGACCCTCGACGTCACCTTCATGGAGAGCGTGCTCTGGGCCTGGAAGCAGCTCTGGGACAAGGGCCTGGCGTACGAGGGCTTCCGGGTCCTGCCGTACTGCTGGAACGACCAGACGCCGCTGTCCAACCACGAGCTGCGCATGGACGACGACGTCTACAAGATGCGCCAGGACCAGTCCGTCACCGTCTCGTTCCCGCTGCACGGCGACCGCGCTTCCGCGCTCGACCTGACCGGTGTGCGGGCGCTCGCCTGGACGACGACCCCCTGGACCCTCCCGACGAACGCCGCGTTGGCAGTCGGTCCGGAGATCGCGTACGCGGTCGTCCCGGCAGGGCCTGGAGGCGCGGCTGACGGTGCCGACGCCGGTTCCGTCTCCTACCTGCTCGCGTCCGACACCGTGGCCGCGCACGCGAAGGAGCTCGGCTACGCCTCGGGTGACGAGGCGCTCGCCGCCGTCGCGCGCACGCTGACGGGCGCCGAGCTCGACGGCGTCGAGTACGAGCGGCTGTTCGACTTCCTAGCCGACCAGGAAGGGTACGAGAACGCTTGGCGAGTACTGGTCGCCGAGTACGTCGAGACCGGTGAGGGCACCGGCATCGTGCACCAGGCCCCGGCCTACGGTGCCGACGACCAGGAGGTCTGCGCCGCCGCCGGCATCCCCGTCGTGCTGTCCCTCGACGAGGGCGGCGTCTTCACGTCGCAGTTCGGCGAGGTCGCCGGCATGCTCTGGTCGGACGCGAACAAGCCGCTGACCAAGGCGGTCCGCGACGCCGGGCGACTGCTCCGCCAGGCGTCCTACGAGCACAGCTACCCGCACTGCTGGCGGTGCCGGAAGCCCCTCATCTACAAGGCCGTCTCGTCGTGGTTCGTCCGCGTCACCGAGCTCCGTGACCGCATGGGCCAGCTCAACCAGGACATCAACTGGGTGCCGGACAACGTCAAGGACGGCCAGTTCGGCAAGTGGGTCGGCAACGCCATCGACTGGTCGGTCTCGCGCAACCGTTACTTCGGCACGCCGATCCCGGTGTGGCAGTCCGACGACCCCGAGTACCCGCGCACCGACGTGTACGGCTCGCTCGCCGACATCGAGCGCGACTTCGGTCGCCTGCCGGTGAACGCCGAGGGCGAAGTGGACCTGCACCGGCCGTTCATCGACGACCTGACGCGGCCGAACCCCGACGACCCCACGGGCAACTCGACGATGCGCCGGATCACCGACGTGTTCGACGTGTGGTTCGACTCCGGGTCGATGCCGTACGCCCAGGTGCACTACCCGTTCGAGAACCGCGAGTGGTTCGAGTCGCACAGCCCGGCCGACTTCATCGTCGAGTACATCGGGCAGACGCGCGGCTGGTTCTACGTCATGCACGTGCTCTCCACCGCGCTGTTCGACCGGCCGGCGTTCCAGAACGTCATCAGCCACGGCATCGTCCTCGGCTCGGACGGCCAGAAGATGTCGAAGTCGCTCCGGAACTACCCGGACGTCTCCGAGGTCTTCGACCGCGACGGTGCCGACGCCATGCGCTGGTTCCTGATGTCGTCGTCGGTGATCCGCGGCGGCAACCTCGTCGTCACCGAAGAGGGCATCCGCCAGGGCGTCCGCGAGTTCATGCTGCCGCTGTGGTCGACGTACTACTTCTTCACCCTGTACGCGAACGCCTCGGGCCCCGACGGGTACCGGGCCCAGCGCCGGACCGACTCGACCGACGTGCTCGACCGCTACCTGCTCGCGAAGACCCGGGTCCTCGTCACCGACGTCCGGACGCACCTCGACGCGCTCGACACCCCGCTCGCGGCCCAAGCCGTCCGCGACTTCGCCGACGTGCTGACAAACTGGTACGTCCGCCGCTCGCGCGACAAGTTCTGGACCGGGGCCGACGCGGACGCCGGCGCCGAGACCCGTGCGGCGTTCGACACGCTGTACACCGTGCTCGAGACCCTGACCCGGGTCGCCGCCCCGCTCGCGCCGCTCGTTGCCGAGGAGATCTGGAAGGGCCTGACCGGCGGACGCAGCGTCCACCTGACGGACTTCCCGGACCCCGACGAGTTCCCCGCCGACGACGCCCTCGTCGACGCGATGGACCGCGTGCGCGACGTCGCCTCGAAGGGTCTGGCGCTCCGCAAGGCCACCGGCAAGCGCGTCCGCCTGCCCCTGGCCACGCTGACCCTGGTGGT
Source organism: Curtobacterium sp. MCLR17_055 (assembly GCF_003234305.1). Taxonomy (NCBI): domain Bacteria; kingdom Bacillati; phylum Actinomycetota; class Actinomycetes; order Micrococcales; family Microbacteriaceae; genus Curtobacterium; species Curtobacterium sp. MCLR17_055. Next base: position 203,829 of record NZ_QKSX01000002.1, on the reverse strand, counting down.
GCCGGACCCGGCCGCGGTCGAACCGTTCGCCGACATCCTGCGCGACGAGCTCAACGTCAAGCGCGTGGTGCTCGAGGCCCAGGCGGAAGAGTCGCTGGCGCAGTACGGCATCGAGCGGAAGCTCACCGTGAACGCCCGCGTCGCCGGCCCCCGCATCGGCAAGCAGGTGCAGCAGGTGATCCCGGCCGCCAAGAAGGGCGACTGGACCGCGACCGACTCCGGCGTGACCGTCGGTGGCGTCGACCTGATCGAGGGCGAGTACTCGCTCGACCTCACCGTGGCCGACGCCTCGGTGGCCGTGGCGTTCCTCGACGAGGGCGGCTTCGTCGTGCTCGACACCGTGACGACGCCCGAGCTCGAGGCCGAGGGGCTCGCCCGTGACGTCGTCCGCGCCGTCCAGCAGGCCCGCCGCGACGCCGACCTCGACGTCAGCGACCGCATCGCCCTGACCCTCCGGGTGGACGACACGGCCGACGGCGCGGTCCGCGCGCACCAGGAGCTCATCGCGGGGGAGACCCTGGCGACGAGCGTCGAGATCGTGCCCCTCGGGGCGGACGACACCACCACCGACGTCGGTGACGGTGCGAAGGTATCCGTGGAGGTAGCGCGCGCATGAGTGACCACGACCAGTACGACGACCACGAGGCGAACGAGGAGTTCGTCGGACACGACGACCTGGACGGTCGCGACGAGGACGGCATCCGGATCCCGGTCGGCCCCTCCGGCGACGCTCCGGCCGACGCCGTGCCCTACGGCGGCGACGACGACGAGGTCCGGCGCGTCGAGGCCGCCCTGTACGCCCGCATCGGCGAACAGGCGCCCGAGCGCCGGCTGACCGCCACGCGCCGCGCCGTCGAGCTGCTCGGCGACCCGCACCTGGCGTACCCGGTGATCCACGTCACGGGCACGAACGGCAAGACGTCGACCGCGCGCACCATCGAGAGCATCGTCCGGGCCCACGGTCTGCGCACCGGCCTGATGACGAGCCCGCACCTGGTGTCGATCCGGGAGCGCATCGTGGTCGACGGTCAGCCGATCGCGGCGGACCGGTTCGTCGAGAACTGGGACGACATCGCCCCGGTGCTCGAGATCACCGACCGCGAGCTCGCCGACAAGGGCGAACTCCCGCTGACCTTCTTCGAGGCGCTCACCGTGCTCGCCCTGGCGTGCTTCGCCGAGGCCCCGGTGGACGTCGCCGTGATCGAGGTCGGCATGGGCGGCGAGTGGGACTCCACCAACGTCGTGCAGAGCCAGGTGTCGGTGTTCACGCCGATCGCCATCGACCACGCGAAGCAGCTCGGTGCCACGGTGGCCGAGATCGCCCGCACCAAGTCGGGCATCGTCAAGCCGTCGTCCGCCGTGGTCTCGAGTCGGCAGGTCCCCGAGGCCCTCGCCGAACTCGAGCGTGCCGCCGAGCTCACCGAGTCCACCCTGGCTGTTGAAGGCATGGGATTCAGTGTCGTCGACGTCACCCCGGCCGTGGGCGGACAACTCATCACCGTGCAGGGCATCGCCGGCCGCTACGACGACCTGTTCCTGCCGCTGTTCGGCCGGCACCAGGCCGAGAACGCCGCCGTGGCCATCGCGGCGGTCGAGTCGTTCCTCGGCCGCGGGGCCCAGGCCCTCGACGAGGACGTCCTGTCCGAGGGCATCGCCGGCACGACCAGCCCCGGTCGCCTGCAGCCCATCGCGACCGACCCGACCGTCGTCGTCGACGCCGCGCACAACCCGCACGGTGCGAAGGCCCTGGCCGAGGCGCTGCCGGTCGCGTTCCCGTCCGAGCACGTCGTCGGCGTCGTCGGGATCCTCGGCGACAAGGACGCCCGCGGGTTCGTCCGCGCGCTCAAGGACACCGTCGCCACGTTCGTCGTGACGCAGCCGCCGGGGGAGCGTGCGCTCGACGCGGACGAGTTCGCCCGGGTCGTCGTCGACGAGGTCGGCGAGGACCGCGTCGTCGTCGAGCCGTCCCTGGCGTCCGCACTGCAGGAAGCGCGCAGCCTGGCCGACGAGGCGGACGCCGAGGACGCCCTCGTGCTCGTCGCGGGGTCCATCGTGATGGTGGGCGCGGTCATGGACCTCGTGCACCGAGAAGGCGAGGCGAAGTGACGGACGCACCACGGGCCTCCCGGCCGGGCCGCGCACCGCGCACCCGGAAGCCGCGCCGCGAACGCGGGGCGCAGGAGAGCCTGCTCTCGATCACGCTGGTGCTCGAGGCGATCATGTTCTTCTTCCCCATGCTCGTCGTCTTCGGCAAGGGCACGCTGCCGCCCGCAGCGGCCTTCGGCGGGGGCATCGGCGCGATCATCGTCCTCGCAGCTGCCTCACGTCTGACGGGCAACCGGGCCGGTGTATGGTTCGGGTGGCTGCTGCAGGCGGCCATCCTCGCCACCGGGTTCATCGAACCGTTCATGTTCGCGGTCGCCGTGGTGTTCCTGGCGCTGTGGGTCTTCTGCTTCGTCAAGGGCGGTCAACTGGACCGTCAGAACGCCGCGCGCCGAGCGGCCATGGGCGAGGACTGACCACCACATTCGACCCCGAACACAGGGAGTACTGCGTGTCCGACTTCGAAGAGACCCTCGTCCTCGTCAAGCCCGACGGCGTCGCCCGCCAGCTGACCGGTGAGATCCTCCGCCGGATCGAGGCGAAGGGCTACGAGCTCGTCGACCTGAAGATGCTCACCGCGCCGCGTGACCTGCTCGACGCGCACTACGAGGAGCACCAGGGCAAGCCGTTCTTCGAGCCGCTCGTCGAGTTCATGCAGTCCGGTCCGGTCGTCGCCGTGCGCGTCGCCGGCAACGGTGCGATCGCGGGCTTCCGCTCGCTCGCCGGCACCACCGACCCGACCTCGGCCGCGCCCGGCACCATCCGTGGTGACCTGGGCCGCGACTGGGGCCTCAAGGTGCAGCAGAACCTGGTCCACGGTTCGGACAGCCCCGAGTCGGCCGCGCGCGAGCTCGCGCTCTGGTTCGCCTGAGCGACGGGGACGACGTGACGAACAACGACCGACCCACCAAGAACGAGCGGCGTCAGCATGCCCGAGAGGTCGCACGCCAGCGCGCCGACGCCGAGAAGCGCCGCAAGCGCCGCAACAAGTGGTTCCTGCAGGGCGGCATCGGCCTGGGCATCGTGGCGATCGCCGCGATCATCGCGATCGTCGTGGTGAACGTGAACAACGCGCCCGTGGTGTCGGCAGCCGGGCCGAAGAACATGGCCACCGGCGCGATCCAGTTCACCGGCCAGGACGGCAAGGTCACCCCGGTGACCACGCCGGCCGTCTCCCCGACGGGCTCGGCCTCGCCGGTCCCGACGGCGAACAGCGACGGTGCCGTGACGGTCACCGAGTACGTCGACTGGGCCTGCCCGGTCTGCAAGCAGTTCGAGGCGGCCTACTCCGACCAGATCCTCGACAAGGTGAAGTCGGGCGACGCGACCCTGGCGATCCAGCCGGTGTCGATCCTCGACCGCAGCTACGCGGGCTCCCGCTACGCCAGCCGTGCCGCGAACGCCGCCATGTGCGTGGCGAACTACGCGCCGGACAAGTTCCTCGACGTGCAGACGCAGTTCTTCGAGAACCAGCCGGCCGAGGGCACCAAGGGCCTGACCAACTCCGAGATCGCGAAGCTCGTCAAGGCGGGCGGCGCGACCGGTTCGGACCTGTCCCAGTGCCTGTCGTCCGAGCAGTTCAAGGGCTGGGTGACGAAGTCGACGCAGGCCGTCACCACGAACGAGGCGCTCGCTGGCACGCAGGGCTTCGGCACGCCGACGATCGTCGTCGACGGCAAGCGCCTGGACGACCTGAGCACCGTCATCACCGCGATCGACGCCGCGGCGAAGTAGCACTCCCCGAACGACTGACGGCCCTCGCTCCCATCCGGGAGCGGGGGCCGTTCGTCGTGCGCGGAGAAGGCTAGGACGTCCCGCCGTGCTGCCGGACGAAGGCCGCGAACGCGTCGACGTCGGCGAGGGACGCCGCACCGTCCGCGTTGTACTGCTCGCCGTCGACGATGATCGTCGGCGTGCTCGTGATCCCGTCGAGCGACGAGTTCGGCACCGGGTCGTTCATCGCCCGGTTCGTGGCGTCGGCGACCCACGCGGCGAAGTCCTGCCGGGTGATGCACGGTGTCACGGCCGGGTCCGTCGCCCCGGCTTCGTGCGCGAGGGACGCCAGCTCGTCGTTCGTGAGTCCGCGCGTGCTCTCCGAGGGCTGGTGGTCGTAGAGCGAGCTGTTGAAGGCCAGGAACGCGTCCGGGTCGTGGTCCGCGACGCACGCGGCAGCCGCGGCCGAGCGGGTGGAGTACCGCGATCCGAGCGACACGCGGTCGAGCAGCCCGAGCGGGTGCAGCTCGAGGGTGGCGGTTCCGTCCTCCACCCACTGCCGGATCCGCGGCATCTGGGCCGTCTCGAACTGGTTGCAGTACGGGCACATGTAGTCCGCGTAGATCGTGATCGCGGTCTTCGAGCCGTCCTGCTCGGTCGGCGTCGGGGTCCCGCCGTCGGGCACCGCTCGCGTCTCGACGGGCACGATCCTGCCGCGCACCCCGGTGAGCAGGACGCCGTCGCTCGCCGTGTTCCGTGGACCCGGCCCGGCGGGCTGCACGGAGTTCGCGAGCACCAGGACGACCACCGCGACCACCGCGAGGCCCCCGACGATGATCCCGCTGATGCCGAGTGTGCGGAGGCGACGGCGGCGCGACTGCTCTGCCGCCCGTGCCGCTCGCGCGCGTTCCCGTGCGGCGTCGCGGCGCGCCCTGCTGCTCTCGTGCTCGCTCATCGATCCCGAGCGTAGGGGCAGCGGGGACGGCTCAGAAGCTGGTGAGGACCGCGGGGAACTTGATGATGATCGTGACGATGATGACCAGGTAGTTCGCCAGCGCGAACGCCCAGCTGAACGGCAGGAGCGACCGCCCGACACGCTGTGCCCCGGCGCCGAAGCGACCCTGGGCCGTGTTCCAGATCGTGAACACCCAGAACATCGGGATCGTCATCGACCAGACGAGCATGCACCACGGGCACAGCGCGCCGATGACGAAGACGGTCTGCGTGAACAGCCAGGTCACGAACACCCACGCCAGGAAGACCCCGGCGTTGAAGACGATCCAGAACCAGCGCGAACCGTTCCGGAACCCGGCGAGCAACAGCACGGCGACGGCGATCGGGGCGACGAACCCCATGACGCCGAGCAGTGGGTTCGGGAACCCGAACAGGTGCCCCTGCCAGCTGGCCATCACGTCGGAGCAGTTGATGAACGGGTTCACGTCACAGCTCAGGACGGCCTTCGGGTTCTCGTACTTCGTGAACTCGTCGAGGACGAGCCGGAAGGAGCCGAACAGGCCGACGATCCCGGTGACGAGCAGGAAGACCGCCATCGCGATCGGACGACGGGGGGCAGGTGCAGACGCGGTCACGCGGTCATCATCGCATGCGGGTTCCGGTGCTTTCCGGGTGCGGCATGCGATAATGCCTGGAGGTCGTGCGGCCAACCGCACACCGAAGAGAGCTTTCCGAGTGACGCCCCACCGGGCCGAACCCGGACGATCCGGTGCGGTGAGAGCGCACTGTGGTCGGGCAGCGTCACTCCGATGCCGAGCCGGAACGGGCCGGGTGCCCGGACCGGAACGGGCGCGGACGCAACGAGAAGTTGACGCGGACCGATCACGAGACAGCGAGCGCGGGGGCGTCGACGCCGCCCGCCACGACACAGAATTCCCGCCACCCGAAAGGGTGCGAGTGGGGCCGAGGAGTGCACCAGTCCATGGTGGAGCAGAACAACGACAACACGACCAACGACGAGAACGCGCCGAAGCGCCGGAGCCGCCTGTTCGGCGGTCGCCGCGCCCGGTCGTCCGGCCAGGAGGCCCGTGGGGGCGCCGAGCAGGCACCCCACGCCGACGAGACCCTCGCGCTGACGGGCGGCGCTGACGCCCGTCCCGCGGCCAGCGTCGCGTCGGCCGGTTCGCCGGACTCTCCCGGTTCGCCGGACTCGCCCGACTCCCCGGCATCGCCGGCGTCGCCCGTCGAGCCGACCGACACCGGGGCGGTCTCCGTCGCGGTCGAGGCCGTCGCCGACAGCGGTGCCGAGCCGCACGACGTGAGCACGCTGACCGGCGACCTGCCGGTCGTGACGGGTGACCGGTCGGCCACCGCGACCGACGGGGCGGACGCGGACCGCGCCTCCCGTCCGGCCGACGCCGCACCGACCGCCGAGGCGAGCGACGACGCCGCACCTGCCGACGAGCCGTTCGTGCCGAAGGCCACGAGCACGCTCAGCCTGATCTTCCACGCGCCGGTGCTGCCGGAGCTGCCGCAGCGCGCACCCCGGTTCGAGCGTGACCGCGACCGCGACCGCGACCGCGATCGTGACCGCGACGAGGACGACCGCTACGACCGCGAGGACCGCTTCGACCGCGACCGTGACGACCGCGACGACCGCGACGACCAGGGCGGCTCGCGCCGTCGTTCGCGTCGCCGTGGTTCGAGCGCCGACCGCGAGGCCCGCGAGCCGCGCGACCACCAGGAGCCGCGCCGCCGCGAGCCTGAGCTCATCACCGAGCCGCAGCGCATCAAGGGCTCGACCCGGCTCGAGGCGAAGAAGCAGCGCCGTCGTGACGGCCGCGATGCCGGACGCCGCCGCCAGGTCGTCAGCGAGGACGAGTTCCTCGCCCGCCGCGAGAGCGTCGACCGCCAGATGATCGTCCGCTCCAGCTCGTCGACGATCGAGATCGGCGTGCTCGAGGACGGCATCCTCGCCGAGCACTACATCACCAAGTCCGAGAACGTGTCGCTCATCGGCAACGTCTACCTCGGCAAGGTGCAGAACGTCCTGCCCTCGATGGAGGCGGCGTTCGTCGACATCGGTCGTGGCCGGAACGCCGTGCTCTACGCCGGTGAGGTCGACTGGAACTCCGTCGAGACCGGCAACCACGGTCGCCGCATCGAAGCAGCACTCAAGCCGGGCGACAAGGTCCTCGTGCAGGTCACGAAGGACCCGGTCGGCCACAAGGGTGCCCGCCTCACCAGCCAGATCTCGCTGCCGGGTCGCTACCTGGTCTACGTGCCGAACGGCTCGATGAACGGGATCTCGCGCAAGCTGCCGGACACCGAGCGTGCCCGACTGAAGAAGATCCTGAAGGAGGTCCTGCCGGAGCACGCGGGCGTCATCGTGCGCACCGCTGCCGAGGGCGCGACCGAGGAGCAGCTCACCCGCGACGTGCAGCGCCTGACCAGCCAGTGGGAGGCCATCCAGAAGAAGGTCGCCGGTGGCCACGCCCCGGTGATGCTGCACTCCGAGCCCGACCTGCTCATCAAGATCGTCCGCGACGTCTTCAACGAGGACTTCACGAAGCTGATCATCGACGGCGAGGCCGCCGGCGGCACGATCGACGAGTACCTGTCGGCCGTCGCCCCGGACCTCAAGGACCGCGTCGTCCGGTACGAGGGCCCGGACTCCTTCGAGGAGTTCCGCCTCAACGAGCAGATCGACAAGGCGCTCGACCGCAAGGTCTGGCTGCCCTCCGGTGGTTCGCTCGTCATCGACCGCACCGAGGCCATGACGGTCGTCGACGTCAACACCGGCAAGTTCGTCGGTTCCGGCGGCAACCTCGAAGAGACGGTCACGAAGAACAACCTCGAGGCCGCCGAGGAGCTCGTCCGCCAGCTCCGCCTGCGCGACATCGGCGGCATCATCGTCGTCGACTTCATCGACATGGTGCTCGAGGAGAACCGCGACCTCGTGCTCCGCCGCCTGGTCGAGTGCCTGAGCCGCGACCGCACGAAGCACCAGGTCGCCGAGATCACCTCGCTCGGCCTCGTGCAGATGACCCGCAAGAAGATCGGTGTCGGCCTGCGCGAGTCCCTCGACGAGGTCAACGCGAAGATCAACGACAACAACGCCGACCCGGGCCCGAGCAAGGGCCGTCGCAAGGGCCGCGGCGGGAACGGCAACGAGAACGGCCGATCCGACAACGGCAACGGCAACGGCGGCAAGGGGAACTCCGGTTCCTCGGGGCAGTCGAACGGTGCCTCCGGCCAGGCGCACCAGATCACCGACGACGTGAAGAACGCGCTGTCGCGGATCGCCGCATCGACCCTGTCGCACGACGAGCAGGAGGCCGCAGCGGCTGCCGTGACCGCGACGGAGGCCACGGCACCGTCGTCGGCCGACGCGTCGACCGGCCCGGACAGCACGGGTGGCGAGCAGCCGACCGGTTCGAAGCGTCGTCGCCGTGGCCGTGGCGGCCGCGGGGCAGAGCAGCAGAGCGGAGACCAGCAGGGCGGCGACCAGCAGGCCGCTGCCGACGCTCGGGCCACCGATGCGCCGCAGGCACCCGCTGCCGAGCAGTCGGACGCGCCGGGGTCGTCGGTCACCGCTGAGCCCGCCGTGATCGTCGAGTCCGAGGCTCGCGCGCCGAAGGTCGCCGCTCCGGCCGTCACCGAGCCCGCAGCCGCACCGAAGGCGAAGGCCCCGGCCCGTCGTCGCGTGAGCTCGAGTGCCACCGTGACGCCGACCGACAACACCGTGGCGATCCTGGACATCCCGATCGCCGCGGCACCGAAGCGCGAGCCCCGCGCGGTCGCCCCGGACGCCGAGTCCCTGCTCGACTCGGTGCTCCAGGCGCTCCCGGAGCCGAAGCAGCCCGGACAGGGGCGCTCGCGCTCCCGCCGGGTCTCGTCGCCGAGCATCAGCGCTCCCGCCACGCCGACGGAGGAGTCGACCGCCGACGCCGACGGCTCCGACGGCGCAGTGATCCTGGGGAACTGACGTGACGAACCCGGGCGACCCGCAGCAGCAGCGTGGGTACTACGGTGCGGGCTGGTCCCAGCCCGCACCGCCCGGTCCGGGTGCCCAGCAGCCCGGCGGCCCGGTGCCGCCGCAGCAGGGCGGTGTGCCGCAGTACGGGCGTCAGCCCGGTGCCGGTGCGCCGTACGCCCCGCCGCGGCCGCCCCGTGCCCCGGCCGACCCGCGCCGGGCCTTCGCGCCCGGCGCCTCGGTGACGAACACGGCCGGTGCGCTCATCGCCGTGGTGGCCCTGGTGCTCGTCGAGTTCGTGTCCGGGCTCTTCGGGCTGCTCGGCACCTCGCTCGTGGTCAGTCCGTTCCGGCACTACGGCGCCGGCACGAGCCTGCTCGGCAGCTTCACGACCGGGGTCTTCGTGGCTCCGTTCCCGTACTACGTCGGCGCGTTCCTGGCCCTGGCGTTCCTGACGCCGATCGACCGCCGTAGCCCGCTGCCGAGGCTCCTGCTCCGCGTGGTCCTCGCCGGCGCCGCGGGCACGGTGGCCCTGATGCTCGTCGGGGTGTTCACCGGCTCGTTCGGAGCCGCCACCGCCGGCGGCTCCCAGCTCGTCATCGACGTGCTCACGCGGCCGCTGCAGAACGGTCTGCCGTTCACCGTGATGCTCCTGGCGACCGCCACGGCGGCCTGGCTCTGGCTCGGTCGGCCGCGCCGCGGACGTGGCTCGTCGACGACTCCGGGGATGCCGGGCACCGTCCGACCCGCCGACGCGGTCCCGCCCTCGACGATCCAGCCGCAGGCACCGCAGCAGGGACAGCAGCAGCCGCCGGCACCGTACGGGCAGGGGCGTGTGCAGCCCGACCCCCACGGGCAGTACGGCGGGCAGTACGGCGCCGGGCCGCGGCCAGACCAGCAGCAGCCCCCGGCGAACCCCTGGGGCGGCCCAGCGCCCCGCTGAGCCCGTTCGCGACCCCTCGCACGGTGCGAGGCCCGGCCGCGTCACCGCCGCCCCCTTCGAGCCGTGCGAGGTTCCGTACTCGGTGCGCCCGTCTCCACGTCGCACCGAACCCGGAATCTCGCACCGTTCGCGCGGCCCTGCGAGCCGGCGGCGCACCGTGTGCGGCGCCGGGCGGGGCGGACCAGCACCGCGCCTCCCGGGCGTCCGGACGGGCGGTCAGAGACCGCGCTTGTCCCGCTGCGCCACGCGCAGCCCACTGCGGATCAACCGCAGCACGAGCTCACGTCCGGTCACGGCCGAGGCACCAGCGGCCACCAGTTCGTCGTACCGCGACAGCGGGACGTCGTAGTGGTCGTGGTCGAACGCACGGCGCGGCACACCGGCCCGCGCAGCGAACGCGTGGAGTTCCGCGTAGGATTCATCACTGACGAGGTGCGACCACAGTGTGTCGTGGGCGGGCCACGTCGGTGGGTCGATCAACACGGTCACCGTGCAATCGTACGGGTGTCGCCGTTTGACCGGACCCAGGGTGATCGAGTATTCTCGGTCCCTGGTGTCAGCGGGCCGTTCTGCCTGCGTCGCCGATCGGGCCCGGCCTTCCGGGAGCCGCTCGTGCAGAAGTGGGCACCCGAGACTTCCCTCAAGCAGAGTTACGTAAGGATTTCCACGTGGTTTACGCAGTAGTGCGCGCCGGCGGCCGTCAGGAGAAGGTCGAGGTCGGCACCATCCTGACCATCGACCGTGCCAAGGCGGACGACAAGGGCAACATCGACCTCGCCCCCGTGCTCCTCGTGGACGGTGACAAGATCACGTCGGCGGCTTCCGAGCTCGCGAACGTGACCGTCACCGCCGAGGTGCTCGACGACCTCCGTGGTCCCAAGGTCATCATCCAGAAGTTCAAGAACAAGACCGGGTACAAGAAGCGCCAGGGTTTCCGCGCTGAGCTGACCCGCGTCAAGATCACCAAGATCGCGTAAGGGAGTCAACTCATGGCACACAAGAAGGGTGCGAGTTCCACTCGCAACGGTCGTGACTCGAACGCACAGCGCCTCGGCGTGAAGCGCTTCGGTGGCGAGGTCGTGAACGCCGGCGAGATCATCGTCCGCCAGCGCGGCACGCACTTCCACCCGGGCGCCAACGTCGGCCGCGGTGGCGACGACACGCTGTTCGCCCTCTCGTCCGGTTCGGTCGAGTTCGGCACCAAGGGTGGCCGCAAGGTCATCAACATCGTCAACGCGTAGTCGTTCGAACGACTGCAGCTGGAGGGGCGGGCCGAGTGCCCGCCCCTCCTTCGCTTTTCCCGCCGACGATCCCGTCGGCACAACGAAACACCTGGAGTGGACCCATGGCGACCTTCGTCGACCGCGTGACCCTGCACCTCAGCGCGGGGCACGGCGGCAACGGCTGCGTGTCGGTCCGCCGTGAGAAGTTCAAGCCCCTCGCCGGGCCCGACGGCGGCAACGGCGGTGACGGCGGCGACATCGTGCTCGTGGCCGACCCGCAGGTGACGACGCTGCTCGGCTACCACCGTTCGCCGCACCGCTCGTCGAAGAACGGGCAGCCCGGCATGGGTGACCACCGCAGCGGTGTCAGCGGCGAGGTCCTCGAACTCCCGATGCCCGTCGGCACCGTGGTGTACGACGAGTCCGGCGAGGTCATCGCCGACCTCACCGAGCCCGGCATGCGCGTCGTCGTGGCCCCCGGTGGACAGGGCGGCCTCGGCAACGCGGCGCTCTCCACCACGAAGCGCAAGGCCCCCGGCTTCGCGCTGCTCGGCACCGAGGGCTGGGCGGGGGACATCAGCCTCGAGCTGAAGACCATCGCGGACGTGGCCCTCGTCGGATTCCCGAGCGCCGGCAAGTCCTCGCTGATCGCGGCCGTCTCCGCCGCCAAGCCGAAGATCGCGGACTACCCGTTCACGACCCTCACCCCGAACCTCGGCGTCGTCGAGTCCGGTGACACCCGCTTCACCGTCGCCGACGTCCCCGGTCTGATCGAGGGCGCGTCCGAGGGCAAGGGCCTGGGGCTCGAGTTCCTGCGCCACGTCGAGCGGTGCGAAGCGCTGCTCCACGTCATCGACTGCGCCACGCTCGACCCGGGCCGTGACCCGATCAGCGACCTCGACGTCATCCTCGGCGAGCTCGAGCGCTACCCGGTGCCCGAGGGCCAGGTGCCGCTGCTCGAGCGCCCGCAGCTCATCGCCCTGAACAAGATCGACGTGCCCGAGGCGCAGGAGCTGGCCGAGTTCGTCACCGCCGAGCTCGAGGGCCGCGGCTACCGCGTCTTCCCGATCTCCACGGCGTCCCGCAAGGGGCTCCGCGAGCTGACGTTCGCCCTCGCCGACATCGTCGAGCAGGCCCGCGCCGCCCGTGCGGCCGAGCCGGTGCCGGAGCGCATCGTGCTCCGCCCCCGTTCGGTCAACGAGAAGCCGTTCACCGTGCGCGCCGAGGGTGGCGAGGAGCACCGCTTCTACCGCGTCCGCGGCGCCAAGCCGGAGCGCTGGGTCCAGCAGACGGACTTCACCAACGAAGAGGCGATCGGCTACCTGGCCGACCGGCTCGCGAAGCTCGGCGTCGAGGACGGCCTGTTCAAGGCCGGAGCCGTCGCCGGCTCCACCGTCGTCATCGGTGGCGACGGCGGCATGGTCTTCGACTGGGAGCCCACGCTCACGTCGACCGCGGAGCTCATCACGAGCGCCCGTGGGACCGACGCCCGCATCGGTGCGACGGCGCGTCCGACCCGCAACGAGCGGCGCGAGGAGTACTTCGAGCGGATGGACGCCAAGGCGGCCGCCCGTGCCGAGCTCGAGCAGGAGCGCGTCTCCGGACTCTGGGTGGACGACGACGTGGTGACCAGCGACCAGCTCGGCACCGGCGACCAGTTCGACGCCGACCAGGTCGAGACCAGCGACCAGAAGGACTGACCGCGGCATGACCGACACGACCGCCCGCACCGACCTCGGACCCGTCACACGGCGCGAGGACATCCCGCGTGCGCGGCGGATCGTCGTCAAGGTCGGCTCGTCCTCGGTCAGCGGTGACGCCGCCGGCCAGATCGGCCCCCTGGTGGACGCGCTGGCTGCCGCCTACGGCCGGGGGACCGAGGTCGTGCTCGTCTCGTCCGGTGCGATCGCGACCGGGTTCCCGTTCCTCGGGCTCGAGGGCCGGCCGGACGACCTCGCCACGCAGCAGGCGGCCGCCGCCACCGGGCAGAACGTCCTGATGTTCCGGTACCAGAAGGAACTCGACCGGCACGGTGTCGTCGCGGCGCAGATCCTGCTCACCGCCGGTGACCTGCAGAACCCCACGCACCGGGTGAACGCCCAGCGCGCCATCGACCGCTTGCTCGCGCTGCGGGTGCTGCCGATCGTGAACGAGAACGACACCGTCGCCACGCACGAGATCCGCTTCGGCGACAACGACCGGCTCGCAGCCCTGGTGGCCCGGTTGCTCGGCGCCGACGCCCTCGTGCTGCTCTCCGACGTCGAGGCGCTCTACACGGCGCCCCCGGAGCAGCCCGGCGCGACCCGCATCGACGAGGTGCCGTTCGGCGACGAGCTCGCCGGGGTCACCTTCGGCTCGATCGGCACCGCCGGCGTCGGCACCGGGGGAGCGGGGACCAAGGTCGCCGCCGCGCGGCTCGCGGCCGAGGCGGGCACCGCGGTGCTCGTGACCGACACGGCGCTGGTCGACCGCGCGCTGGCCGGGGAACACCTCGGCACCTGGTTCCACGCCGCGCCGCGTCCCTGACGCAGCCCGCACCGCGCCGCGCCGCGTCGCGCCGGTGGCAGCGAGCGGTCACGACTCGCCGTCGGGACGGCGCCGACTGGTCGGAGGCCGTCGGTGTGGGCGTCGCGGAGCGACGGTCTGTGACCGCTCGCGTGGCGCAGGACGACGTGTCGTGACCGGTCGGCGAGGTGAACGCGACCGCCTGGAGGCCCGGCGCAGGTCCCGGGGACCGGTGCCGGGCCTCCAGGCGGTCACGACTCCCCGTCGGGACGCCGTCGAACGATCGGGAGCCGTCGGTATGGGCGGCGCGGAGCGACGATCGGTGACCGCTCGGCAGGCGGGTGACGACGTGTCGTGACCGCTCGGAGCGGCGGACCGGGCCTAGAGGCACGGCCAGCGTCCGGCACGCCCGTCACGAACCGAGGGGCGGACCTACAATCGGTCCATGTCGTCGATCGCGCCCGCCCCGACCCTCACCGACAAGCTCGTGGCGGCACGGGCCGCTTCGTCGGCGCTCGCGACCGCGACGACCGCCGTCAAGGACGCGGCCCTCGGCGCGATCGCCTCGGCGGTGCGTGCCGCGACCGACGAGATCGTCGCCGCGAACCACGACGACCTCGTCGCCGGCGAGGACGGCGGGCTCTCGTCCGGGCTGCTCGACCGGTTGCGACTCGACCCCGTCCGGATCGAGGCCCTCGCCGCCGCGGTCGAACACGTCGTCGGACTGACCGACCCCGTGGGGGAGCACGTGCGCGGGTCGCAGCTGCCGAACGGACTCCAGCTCACCCAGGTGCGCGTGCCGTTCGGTGTCGTCGGGGCCATCTACGAGGCACGCCCGAACGTCACCGTCGACATCGCCTCGCTCGCGCTCAAGTCGGGCAACGCCGTCGTGCTCCGTGGCGGGTCGGCGGCCCAGCACACGAACGCCGTGCTCGTCGCCCGGATCCAGGACGCGGTCGAGTCGGTGGGGCTGCCCCGCGACCTGGTGCAGACCATCGACGAGTTCGGCCGCGCCGGTGCCACCGAGCTCATGCGGGCACGGGGCCTGGTCGACGTGCTGATCCCGCGGGGGAGCGCCGCACTCATCCAGACCGTCGTCACCGAGTCGCAGGTGCCGGTCATCGAGACCGGTGCGGGCGTCGTGCACGTGTTCCTCGACGCGTCCGCACCCGAGCAGCGTGCGGTCGACATCGTCCTGAACAGCAAGGTGCAGCGGCCGAGCGTGTGCAACGCCCTCGAGACCCTCCTGGTGCACGAGGCCGCGGCCGAACGGCTCCTGCCGCTGCTGGCCGACCGGCTGCGGGCGTCCGGTGTGACGCTGCGCGGCGACGACGCCACGCGGGCGATCGTGCCCGGGGTGCTCCGCGCCACCGACGACGACTGGGCGACCGAGTCGATGGACCTCGACCTGTCGATCCGTGTCGTGCCCGACGTCGACGCGGCGATGGCGCACATCGCCCGGTGGTCGACGCACCACACGGAATCGATCGTGACGAACGACGTCGACACCGCCGAACGGTTCCTGGCGACCGTCGACTCGGCGGTCGTGATGGTGAACGCCTCCACCCGGTTCACCGACGGCGGCGAGTTCGGTTTCGGGGCCGAGGTCGGCATCTCGACGCAGAAGCTGCACGCGCGCGGTCCGATGGGCCTGCCGGAGCTCACGAGCACGAAGTGGATCGTGCGCGGGTCCGGGCAGATCCGCGGCTAGACTGAACGGCGTCTTTCCCCGACCGAACGGAGCACGAACGATGACCCTCCTCGCAGAAGCTGCTGAGCACGCCTCCGGGGCGCCCGCGTTCGTGTTCCCGATGGTCGGTGCCCTCTTCTTCATCTTCCTCGGCTTCGTGACCTGGAGCTTCCGCGACGTGGCCTACCGCCACTCGCAGAAGTTCGAGGCCACCCGCCACCACGAGACGGGTGTCGACGAGTTCGGTCACACCAAGATCTGACCGACCACTCGATGCTCGAGACCACCGGACGGCCACGCATCGGCGTGATGGGTGGCACGTTCGACCCCATCCACCACGGGCACCTGGTCGCGGCGTCCGAGGTGGCGCGGGCGTTCGACCTCGACGAGGTCGTCTTCGTCCCCACCGGACAGCCGTACATGAAGTCCGACGTCACCGACGCCGAGCACCGGTACCTGATGACCGTGATCGCCACCGCGTCGAACCCGATGTTCACCGTCAGCCGCGTGGACATCGACCGCCCGGGGCCGACGTACACCGTCGACACCCTGCGGGACCTGCACGAACAGCGACCGGATGCCCAGCTCGTCTTCATCTCGGGCGCAGACGCCGTTCAGCAGATCGTCGACTGGAAAGACCATGATGGTCTCTGGGACCTCGCGCACTTCGTGGCCGTGACGCGTCCGGGACACGCCTTGAGCCTCACCGGATTGCCCGAGCGGGACGTAAGCTTGCTCGAAGTCCCTGCACTGGCCATATCCTCGACGGATTGCCGTGACCGGGTTCGACGGGGGTTCCCCGTCTGGTACTTGGTTCCCGACGGTGTCGTCCAGTACATCTCCAAGCACCATCTGTATCGGAGCGTTGCATGAGTTCGTCCGACGCGCAGCCGCCCCTGTCGCGGCGCCAGGCGCGCGAGCGGGAGCGTGCCGCCGCGGCCGGTTCGCAGCCCGCGACGCCGCCCCCGACCGTCGCCGCACCCGCCGCCGAGACCCCCGAGTCCCGTCGCCGTCCGGGGTCGCACGTCGCCCCGGCCCCCGGTGGCCCCGCCCAGTCGTCCGCGCCGGCATCGGCGCAGACCGACCCCGGATCCGCCGCGTCCGTCCCGGTGTCGGCACCCGCGGCCGGTGTGCCGCCGTTCCCGCCGGCCTCCGCGACCGAGATCGTCCCCGGCAGCGGTGGGCTCACCCGTCGGCAGATCCGGCAGCTCCGTGCCGCCGAGCGCCAGGCGGTCCTGCCGGTCCCGCTGCAGAACCCCACGCCCCAGTCGTCCGACCGCACCGTCGAGGACGTCCTCGGGTCGGTGGACACGATCGACCCCTCCGCCGCGCCGCAGAGCGCTCCGGGTTCCGAGGCCGCGCACGACGAGCAGCCCGCTGCCCCGACGGTCCTCGACCAGGCCGCGGTCGCCCAGGCCACCGAGGCCGACGGGTCCCCGGACGCGCTCGAGCCCCTCGACGAGGCCGCCGCGCACGCCGAGGAGCCCCGCCGCCACCGGTCCACGTGGTCGCCGCCCGCCGACGTCCCCGAGTCCGACGCGTCCGCGACCGACGTCCCGGAGTCCGGAGCGCCGGAGACCGGCGCACCGGCTTCCGACGCCCTTGCGGAGGAGACGACCGACGCCATTGCGGAGGAGACGACCGACGTCGCACCGGCGGACGAGTCGTCCGAGGACGCTCCGGCCCGGTCTGCCGACGACGCTCCCGCTCCCGCTGCCGGGTCGCAGCCCGCCGTCACGCCGGTCCCGATCCCGACGAACGCCGCCGCAGCGACCCCCGCGGTGTTCCCGCTCTCGCTCGACGCCGAGGACGACGACACCAATGAGGTGCCGCTGCCCGAGCCCGCGACCGAGGCCCCGAAGGTCCCCGCGGCGTTCCAGCGTCCGACCGAGCCGAAGCCGGTGACCACGGCCTTCGCGCCGCCCGCCGGCCACTGGTCGCAGCAGGCGCACGACTCGAACGACTCCGAGGTGCACGACGCCGAGACGGGCACCCGCCGCGTCGCGGTGACGAACACGAACGCGATCATCCTGCCGAACTCGGCCCTGGCCGACCCCACCGGTGCGCTCAACGCGACGGGCGAGGTGATCCTGACCGGGTCGATCGACCTGCCGGCGTCGCTGTCGTCGACGGGGTCGCACCGGCCGATCGACGGCGCCGAGGTCGACCGCCTGCTCGAGCAGCAGGACGAGCAGCCCGAGACCGACGCCAGCCCGGTGCGGGCCAGCCGCGCGGTGTCCAGCCACACCTCGACCCGTCAGGTCGTGCTCGCCGCCGCCAAGCCGAAGGAGTCGCGTACCCCGCTGATCCTCGGTGTGACGGTCGGCGCGGTCGGGCTGGCTGCGGCCGGCGTCATCATCACCGCACTGCTCACCACCCACGCGTTCGGCGGCTGACCGCTGCCGTCCTCGACGTCCGTTCTCCACCACCCCGCCGACCCTGGCCTGGCCGCTGTCGGCGGGGTGGCTTATGATCGTGACCCATCAAGCGAACCGGCTGTCCGTCGGTTCGACGACCGGAAGGAATCCGTGACCGCCTCCACTCGCGCACTGGAACTCGTGCAGGCCGCAGCACTCGCGGCCGACGCCAAGCAGGCCGAGGACCTCGTCGCTCTCGACGTGACCGGGCCGTTGCAGCTCACGGACGTGTTCCTGCTCGCAACCGGTCGGAACGAGCGCAACGTGCAGTCCATCGCCGATGCCGTCGAGGAACGCCTCCTCGAGCTCGGTGCCAAGACGCTCCGCCGCGAAGGCCGTACCGAGGGCCGCTGGGTCCTCATCGACTTCGGCGAGATCATCGTGCACGTCTTCCACGACGAAGACCGCCAGTACTACTCGCTCGAGCGTCTCTGGGCCGACTGCCCGACGATCCCGCTCGAGCTCCCGGTGGACCACACCGCCTGATCAGCGACGCGCCCGGGTGACGGCTTCGATTTCGTTGCCCGGCGTTCGCATGGTGTACGCTTCTATGGTGCCTCCGGGGAACCGGTTGGTACGGAAGCAGCACAATCTGGGTCTGTGGCGCAGCTGGTAGCGCACCTGCATGGCATGCAGGGGGTCAGGGGTTCGAGTCCCCTCAGATCCACCCTCAACCCCGTCGTTCCTCGGAACGGCGGGGTTTTCTCGTGCGCCCGGCGGGACTCGGTGGCCCGATACGCTGAGCGCATGAGCAACGACGCGCCGCTGTCCGGGTCCCCGCTGACGATCGCCTCCGCCGGGTACACGGCCGACATCGCCACCGTCGGAGCGACACTGCGGACCCTGCGGCA
Source organism: Curtobacterium sp. MCLR17_055 (assembly GCF_003234305.1). Classification (NCBI taxonomy): domain Bacteria; kingdom Bacillati; phylum Actinomycetota; class Actinomycetes; order Micrococcales; family Microbacteriaceae; genus Curtobacterium; species Curtobacterium sp. MCLR17_055. The sequence continues at coordinate 185,454 of NZ_QKSX01000002.1, read as the reverse complement.
CGAGGGCCGAGACCTGGTCGTCCCGTTCGACGCCGACGAGGTCCGTCCGGTCTTCCGCGGTGCCGTCCTGGCCCCGTGGCCGAACCGGATCGTCGACGGCGAGTACTCCTTCGGCGGCGTCGACCACGAGCTCGCCCTCACCGAGCCCGCACGCCACCACGCCCTGCACGGACTCGTCGCGTGGACGGACTTCCGCGTGCAGGAGCAGGCGGACGACCGCGTGGTGCTCGCCACGACCGTCCAGGCACAGCAGGGCTACCCGTACCGCGTCGAGGTCACCGTGGAGTACCGGCTCGATGCCGAGGGGCTGCACACGACGATCACCGGGACGAACACCGGGTCCGAGGACGCACCGTGGGGGACCGGCCCGCACCCGTACCTCGTCGCGGGTGCCGGCACCGTCGACGACTGGACCCTGACGCTCCCCGCCGCCCAGGTGCTCGAGGTGACGCCGGACCGGCTCGTCCCGACCGATCTGGTCCCCGTGCACGACGAGTTCGACCTGCGCACGCCCACGCTGATCGGCGACCGGTTCATCGACCACGCCTTCACCGGCTTCGACCGCGACACCGCCGGCCTCGCCACCATCGCGGTCACGGCGGCGGACGGTCGCGGGGTCCGTGCGACCTTCGGGCCGGAGTGCGGCTGGGCGCAGGTGCACACCGCCGACCACGTCGTCCCCGAGTACCACCGCGCCGGTCTCGCCGTCGAGCCGATGACGTGCGCCCCCGACGCCTTCAACGACGGCGAGGACCGCGGCCTCGTGGTGCTCGCGCCCGGTGCCTCGCACGCCGCCGCATGGACGATCGCCACGATCTGAGCACCCCCGACCCCGGCGTCCGCGTCGAGGTCCGCCGACTCGACCCGGTCCCCGACCTCGCGGCCCTGGCGGCGCAGGTCGCCGGGGACCTGGTGTGGCTCGACTCCGGCCTGCCGGACGGTGCTCCCGCCACGGCTCGGCCCCGGGCACGGTGGTCCGTGCTGGCGTGGACGGACGGGCCGTTCGCCGCCCGGTTCCGGCACCAGGACCGTCGCGCGCACCTGACGGTCGCCGCGCCCGTCGAGGGGTGGTTCGGGCCCGCCCGATCCGAGGAGCGTCCGGCCTTCGCGGTGCTGGCGGACCTGCTCCGACGCACGCCCCGCCTGCCCGAGCCGGTCGTCGGGTGCGGGTTCGCGCTGGGCTGGGTCGGGTTCCTCGGCTACGAGCTCGGCCGCGAGTCCGGCGGTCCGGACCGCACCGCCGACGGGCACGCCGACGCCGACCTGCGGTTCGTCGACCGAGCCGTCGTCGTCGACCACACCGGTGGCGCCTGGGCGCTCGCGCTCGTCGCCGACGCGGAACCGGCGGCCAGCGCGCGGAACCGCGCGTGGCTCGAGGAGGTGCCCACCCCCGCGATGTCGGCCGGCGTCGTGGACGCGGCCACGGGCCTCCCGGCCGGGGTGTCCACGGCGACCGGACGCGTCACGCGCGCCGCCTACGAGCGGGCGGTCGACGCGTGCCGCGCGGAGATCCGCGAGGGGAACGCGTTCCAGGTCTGCCTCACCACCGCCTTCGCGGTCGGACTGGAGGCCCGTGGCGGCCCCGGTACGGACCCGCACCTGGGCGAGTACCTGCGGATGCGGGCGGCCGACCCGGTGCCGTTCGGCGCGTTCCTGCGGCTCGGCCCGCTGCGCGTGGCGAGCCGGTCACCGGAGCGGTTCCTGCGGATCGACGCGGCCGGAGCGGTGCTCGCGGAGCCGATCAAGGGCACGCGGCGGCGGCTCGCCGACGCGGTGGCGGACGCGGCTGCGCGGGACGACCTGGCGGCGAGCCCGAAGGACCGCGCCGAGAACGTGATGATCGTCGACCTGCTGCGGAACGACCTGCTGCGGACCGCGGTGCCCGGGTCGGTGCACGTCGAGCGGCTGTGTGCCGTCGAGACGTACGCCAGCGTGCACCAGCTGGTCTCGACGATCGGGGCGGTGCTGCCGCCGGGGACGTCGCGGGCCGACGTGGTGCACGCGGCGTTCCCGCCGGGGTCGATGACCGGAGCGCCGAAGAGCAGTGCCACGGCGATCGCGGACCGGCTCGAGGGGGCCCCGCGCGGGGTGTACTCCGGGGCGATCGGGTACTTCTCGGCGAGCGGGGCGGTCGACCTGTCGGTGGCGATCCGTAGCCTCGTGACCGTGCTCGACGAGTCGGGGGCGGTGCGTTCCCGGACCCTCGGAGCCGGGGGAGCGGTGACCTGGTCGTCGGTGCCCGCGGACGAGGCGGACGAGGTCGAGACCAAGACGCGGTCGGTGCTCGGCGGGGTCGGGGCGGTCGCCAGCTGGTGAGCTGCTGCCCTGATCCGAACACGTGTTCGATCAGGACTGTCCACGGATGTCGGACGCGATTGACATCATCGAACACATGTTCGAATATGAGGGCATGCAGACGGCGGCGGCACTCCGGTCGCCCACCCCGGACCGGGGCGGGCGGAGCGGTGCTGCACGCGGCGGCAGCGGTGCGGGCGGTGGTGGTGCGCGCCGTGGGCCGGACCACCTGAGCGATGCCCGGGCTGCGCTCGACCGCATCACGTCCCTGCGGTCCCGGGTGGCCGACATGGAGTCCACCCGGGTCGACACCGCCGGGCTCCCCACCGCTTCGGCACTCGAACCCCTGCTGCCCGGCGGCGCGATCCGGGTCGGTGGCACCTACGCCGTCCCCGAGTCGGTGCTGCTCGCGATCACCATGCTGCAGGCGGCCTCGGCGGCCGGGGCGTGGTGTGCGGTCGTCGGGGTGCCGTCCTTCGGGATCGAAGCCGCCGCCGCCGCGGGGATCGACCTCGAACGGCTCGTGCTCGTCCCCGATCCGGGTGACCAGTGGCTCGCCGTGACGGCGGCGATGGCCGACGTCGCCCAGATCGTCCTCACCCGACCGCTCGGCCGGGTCGTGCCGGGCGACGTGGCACGGCTGTCGGCCCGGCTGCGACAGCGCGGTGGAGCACTCGTCGCGCTCGGCTCCTGGCCCGGGGCGGACGTCACGCTGCGGGTCACGTCCTCGACGTGGAGCGGCATCGGTCAGGGCCACGGCCACCTGACGGAGCGCCGGGCCACCGTGACCGCGACCGGGCGTGCCGGCGCGGTGCGTCCGGCGACCGCCGAGCTGCTCCTGCCCGCGGCCGACGGTGCGGTCCGGGCCGCCACACCGGTGCCGACGGTGGGCTCCGGGGACACCCGCGTGCTGCGGCCCGTGGCGGTGGCGTCGTGATCGCCTCCGGGCGCGTCCGGACCGACGCGATCACGCGGGGAGCGGCGCTGCCCGAACCACCCCCGACCCGGACGATCGTGCTCTGGTGCCCGGACTGGCCGGTCATCGCGGCGGCTCGGGCCGGTGGCACCCCGCCGGAGCAGCCCCTCGCCCTGACCGCGAAGGGGCTCGTGTTCGCGAGCTCTGCGTCCGCGCGTGAGCAGGGTGTCGTGCGGGGGCTCCGCGTGCGTGAGGCGCAGGCGCGGTGCCCCGAGCTCCTCGTGCAGCCCTACGACGACGCCCTCGACCACCGCGCGTTCGAGCCCGTCATCCGTGCGGTCGAGGCGGCGGTCCCCGGGGTCGAGGTGCTGCGGCCGGGCACCCTCGCGCTCCGCGCCCGCGGGCCGGCCCGGTACTACGGCGGTGAGCGCGCGGCGGCGGCGACCCTCGCCGGCATCGCCGCCGACCACGGCGCCCCCGCGGTGCGGGCCGGGGTGGCCGACACCCCGTTCGCGGCGGACCAGGCCGCCCGGGCCCGTCCGGTGCGTCCCGGCGAACGGGTGCGGCTCGTGCCCGTCGGGGGATCGGCGGACTTCCTCGCGCACCTGCCGCTCGGTGTGCTCGGCGACCCCGACCTCACGACGGTGCTCGACCGGCTCGGCATCACCACGCTCGGCGACTTCGCGGCACTCGGCGACGAGCAGGTGCGGGACCGCTTCGGCGTGGCCGGGGCGTTCCTGCACCGGTTGGCCGGTGGCCGTGACCCCCGCGAGATCGCGGCGCGGGAGATCCCGCCGGAACTCCGGGTCGAGGCGTCGTTCGAACCCCCGCTGGACCGTGCCGACCAGATCGCGTTCGCGTTCCGGCGTTCCGCCGACGACTTCGCCGAGCGACTCCGGGCCGCGGGACTCGTGGCGACGACCATCCGTGTGGGGATCGTCGACGAGCGCGACATCCTGCTCGAACGGACCTGGGCGCACCCGCGCTGGTTCGACGCTGCCGACGTGGTCGACCGGGTGCGGTGGCAGCTCGCCGGCGGGGTGGACCCCAGCGGGCTCGAGGCGCCGGTCACCTCGGTCGTGCTCGAGCCGGTCGCCGTCGACGACATGGCGAACCACGAGCGCGGGCTGTGGGGCTCCGGCCCGGACGAGCGCGTGCACCACGGCCTCGCCCGGATCCAGGGCATGGTCGGCCACGACGGCGTGGTGAGTCCGCGCATCGGTGGGGGCCGCACCCTGTCCGAGCGCGTGGTGCTCGTGCCGTGGGGCGACGCGCCCGCCGGTGGTGAGCGTGCCCTGGCGACCGTCCGCGACCGCCCGTGGCCCGGCAAGCTGCCCGGCCCGCCCCCCGCCACCGTGCTCGAGCGCCCCCGACCGGTCGACGTCGTCGCCGTCGGCGGTGCGAGCGTCGACGTCGATGAGCGCGGCGTGCTGTCCGGCGCACCCGACCGGTTCCGCGCCGAGGGCGACCGGGGCGGCGGGTTCTCCGCCGTGACGGCCTGGGCGGGTCCGTGGCCGCTCGTCGTCCGGTGGTGGGAGTCCGGCGGCCGACGCCTGCACCGGCTGCAGCTCGTCGACGCCGAGGGGCGTGCCTGGTACCTGGTGCTGGCGGACCACCGCTGGTGGGCCGAGGCGATCGCGACGTGACCCCGACCACCACCACCGACAGGAGCGTGACCTGATGGGCTACAGCAACCCACCCATCCCGTGGTCGCAGTTCGAGCGCGCGCTGTCCGACAAGCGGAGCCCGGGCACGGCGCACGACGGCGACGGCGGCGACAGCCCGGCGTGGTCGCGGAAGCGCGAGCCGTACGTCCCGTCGCCGCTCGACACCGACGGCGGGCCCGTCGTGCCGTACGCCGAACTGCACGCACATTCGGCCTTCAGCTTCCTCGACGGCGCCAGTCAGCCCGAGCACCTGTTCGAAGAAGCCGCTCGGCTCCGACTGCACGCCCTCGCGCTCACCGACCACGACGGCTTCTACGGGGCTGCCCGGATGGCCGAGGTCGCCGAGTCGTACCCGCAGGTCGGCACCGTCTTCGGCACCGAGCTGTCCCTGGGGCTGACCGAGCCGCAGAACGGTGTGCCCGACCCCGAGGGCTCGCACCTGCTCCTGCTCGCCGACGGCCAGGACGGCTACCACCGGCTCGCCGGCGCGGTGACGAGCGCACACCTGGCAGCCGGGTCCGAGAAGGGCAGCCCGCAGTACGACCTCGACGACCTCGCCGCGCGGGCCGACGGGCACTGGCGGGTCCTCACCGGCTGCCGGAAGGGCTCCGTGCGGCAGGCCCTCGAGCAGGGTGGCGAGTCGGCCGCCGAGACCGCGCTCCGGGTGCTGCTCGACCGGTTCGGCAGCCGCAACGTCGTCGTGGAGCTGCTCGACCACGGCGACCCGCTCGACAGCGCCCGCAACGACGCCCTGGCCACCCTCGCCGCGAAGCACGCGCTGCCCCTGGTCGCCACCGGCAACGTGCACTACGCCACCCCCGACCGGTTCCCGGTGGCGACCGCGCTCGCTGCGGTGCGCGCCCGCCGCAGCCTCGACGAGATCGACGGCTGGCTGCCGGCCGCCGACACCGCCCACCTGCGCTCCGGTGCCGAGATGGCCAGACGGTTCGGGCGCTACCCCGGCGCGATCGAGCGGACCGTGGAGCTCGCCGACGAGCTCGGGTTCCGGCTGAAGACCGTGCAGCCCGGGCTGCCCGACCTCGACGTCCCGGACGGGCACACCGCGATGTCGTGGCTCCGCGAGCTCACGTGGACGGGTGCCCGGCGGTTCTACCCCGGCAGCGCCGACGGCGTCGACCCCCGCAAGCGGGAGCGCATCGAGCGTGAGCTGTCCGTGATCGAGGAGAAGAACTTCCCGGGGTACTTCCTGATCGTGCGCGACATGGTGCAGTACGCCCGCGGTCGGGGCATCCTCTGCCAGGGGCGGGGCTCGGCGGCGAACTCGGCGGTCTGCTACCTGCTCGAGATCACCGCGGTGGACTCGATCCGGTACGGGCTGCCGTTCGAGCGGTTCCTGTCGGCGATGCGCGACGAGGAACCCGACATCGACGTCGACTTCGACTCGGACCGCCGCGAAGAGGTGATCCAGTACGTGTACGCCAAGTACGGCCGGCACAACGCCGCCCAGGTCGCGAACGTCATCACCTACCGCCCCAAGGGCGCGGTGCGCGACATGGCGAAGGCGCTCGGCCACAGCCCCGGGCAGCAGGACGCCTGGTCGAAGCAGGTCGAGCGGTGGGGGTCGGTGACCGAGAGCCAGGACCACGACATCCCGCCGGCGGTCGTCGGGCTCGCGAGCGACGTCCTCGGGTTCCCGCGGCACCTCGGCATCCACTCCGGCGGCATGGTGCTGACCGACCGCCCGGTGGGCGAGGTCGTGCCGATCGAGCACGCCCGGATGGACGGCCGCACCGTGCTGCAGTGGGACAAGGACGACTGCGCCTACATGGGGCTCGTGAAGTTCGACATGCTCGGGCTCGGCATGCTCGCGGCCCTGCAGTACTCGTTCGACCTGGCGGCAGAGCACTGCGGGGAGCGCTGGGAGATGCACTCCATCCCGAAGGAGGAACAGGGGGTCTACGACCAGCTCTGCCGCGCGGACACGATCGGGGTGTTCCAGGTGGAGTCCCGTGCGCAGATGGGCACCCTGCCCCGACTGCTCCCGCGGCGGTTCTACGACCTGGTGATCGAGGTCGCACTCGTCCGCCCCGGGCCCATCCAGGGCGGCGCGGTGCACCCGTACATCCGCCGGCGCACGGGCGAGGAACCGATCACCTACATGCACCCGGCGCTCGAACCCGTGCTCGAACGCACCCTCGGGGTCCCGCTGTTCCAGGAACAGCTCATGCAGATGGCGATCGCGGTCGGCAACTGCTCCGGTGACGACGCCGACCTGCTGCGACGGGCGATGGGGTCGAAGCGCGGGCACGAGAAGATCGACCGACTGCGCGACAAGCTCTACACGGGGATGGCGGACAACGGCATCCACGGGGCCGACGCCGACGCGATCTACGCGAAGATCCAGGCGTTCGCGAACTTCGGCTTCGCGGAGAGCCACTCGATCAGCTTCGCCCTCATCGTCTACGCGAGTGCGTGGATGCGGCTGCACTACCCGGGGGCGTTCCTGGCGGCACTGCTCCGGGCGCAGCCGATGGGGTTCTACTCACCGCAGACCCTGGTCGCCGACGCCCGGCGGCACGGCGTCCGCGTACTGCGACCGGACATCCTGCGGTCCGGGGTCGACGCCACGCTCGAACCGCTGCCGGACGGGGACGCCCCTGCCGGTGACGACGCGTGCCTGGCCGCCGAGCAGCCCCCGGTGCTGCCCTTCGACAAGGCACTCCCCGACGACACCGCGAGCCACCGACGCGACGGGGCCTTCGCCGTGCGGCTCGGGCTCGCCGAGGTCGCGTCGCTCAGCCGGAAGAGCGCCGAGAAGATCGTCGCGGAGCGGGACGCCAACGGTCCCTTCCGCGACATGTCGGACCTGGCCCGGCGGGTCGGGCTCACCACGCCGCAGCTCGAGGCCCTCGCCGCCGCCGACGCCTTCGCCCCGTTCGACATCGACCGCCGCGGTGCGATGTGGTCGGCTGCCCAGGCGGCCGCCGAGCGTCCGGACCAGTTGCCGGACACGCAGGTGTTCGTGCAGCCGCCGCTGTTCGGGCAGATGACGAGCGGGGACGTGCTCATCGCCGACATGTGGTCGACGGGCATGACGACCGACGACCACCCCGTCCGGCACGTGCGCGACCGGCTCGCAGCCCGCCGGGTGCTCAGCGTGCAGGACACCGCGACCGCCGAGACCGGACGACGGGTCGAGGTCGGCGGGATCGTGACGCACCGGCAGCGTCCGGCGACGGCCTCCGGCATCACGTTCCTGAACGTCGAGGACGAGACCGGGCTGGTCAACGTCATCTGCAGCGTCGGGGTCTGGGGGCGCTTCCGCCGGGTGGCGCGGGAGTCCCCGGCGGTGATCGTCCGGGGCATCCTCGAGCGCTCGCCCGACGGGGTGGTCAACCTGGTGGCGGACCGCATCGAGCACCTGTCGCTGTCCGTCCGCACCCGCTCGCGGGACTTCCAATGAGCGGTCGTGCTCGGGTGAGCGGGCGCGCCCGGGTGAGCGGTCGTGCTCAGCGCACCTCGGGCAGGCGGATCGTGACCTCGAGCCCACCGGCGGGCTCGTTGCGGAGCGACGCCGTGCCTCCCGCCCGTTCCGCCACCGCACGCACGATCGCGAGTCCCAGCCCGGAGCCGCCGGGCAGGGCGCCGGCACCAGTCGACGGGTCCGGGTTCGGGCGGGACGTCCGGGCCTCGTCCGGACGCGTGAAGCGGTCGAACGCCACCGGGATGAAGGACTCGGGCACGCCGGGGCCGTCGTCGGTGATCTGCAGCACGCCCTCGCCGCCGGTGCTCCGCCAGGACACGAAGATGCCGCCGCCGCGGGGGAGTGCGGCCACGGCGTTGCCCGCGATGTTCGTGACGAGCTGGGCCATCCCGCCGGTGTCGATCCGGTACCGCGGTTCGACGGTGCCGCCACCGATGCCCGGGCCGGAACCGCCGACGGCGACGGGCGGCTCGAGGTCGAAGTCGACGGTGACGTCCTTCGCCGACGCGATGAGCCGGACGCGGTCGACCGCGGCCATCACCTCGTCGCCGAGGTCCGACCACGCGGTCTCGGGGCGCCGGTCGCCGTCCTGTTCACGCCGCTCGGACTCCTCGATCCGCGACAGGGCGAGCAGGTCGTTCGCCAGCCGTGACAACCGCGCGACGCTGTGCTTGGCGCGTTCGATGTGGGCGGCGAGGGCGGCGGCGTCGTTGCCGTCGAGCGAGGCGAGGTCGAGCTGGGTCGTCAGGATGGCCAGGGGCGTCCGGAGCTCGTGGCTGGCGTCCGACACCATCTGGCGTTCGCGCTCGGTCGCCTGCCTGGTCCGGGCGAGGAAGGCGTTGAGCGTGGTCGCCAGGGACGCCAGCTCGTCCTGGGCGGGGCCCACCGGCAGTTCGGCACGCTCCGGGGCCACGGAGAGCCGTTCGGCCTCGCGGCGCATCCGGTTCACCGGGCGCAGCGCGGTGGTCGCGAGCACCCAGGACGCAACGCCGAAGGCGAGCAGGATGGCCAGACCGGTCAGCGACAGCGTCGTCGTGAGGTCGTCGACGACGATGGCCTCGGCCTGCGAGTTGCGGGCGGCGACGACGGTCCAGCGGCCGGCCTCGTTGACGGGGTGCTCCACCACGACGCGGTACTCCGAGCCGGATGCCGTGATGATCGAGGTGCCGGCGGGGGTGGACCGCAGACTGCCGAGCGCTTGCTCGACACGATCGGGCATCGTCGACAGCACGATCTCGCCGGACGGGGACACGACGGCGACGAGCTGCGCGTTGCCCGGCGGCGAGAGGTCCGGGTCGCTGTCGACCTCGAGCGTGGCGACGTACGGGTCGGCATCGGCGTCGAGCAGGGTGCGGGTCGCACTCGCGACGACGCTCACCACCTGGAAGCGCATCACCAGGACGAGCAGCAGGATGACGATCGCGGCGATCGCCGTCGACCCGATCGTGATCCGGGCACGCAGTGACAGCAGACGCAGCGGCCGGATCGGACCGCCGCGTCGGCGGTCCGATCGTGGGGCGTCGTCGGCCCCGCTCACGCCCCGAGCAGATCCAGGCGGTACCCGCGACCGCGGACCGTGGCGATGGCGACGGTGGCCTCGTGCGCGGTGAGCTTCTTGCGGAGGTACGAGATGTACTGCTCGACCACGTTCGGGTCGACGTGCTGCGAACCGTCCCAGACCTCTTCGAGGATCTTCGGGCGGTCGACGACACTGCCGGCGGACCGGGCGAGCAGTCGGAGCAGGGCGAACTCGGTGGGGCTCACGGCGACGCGCTGGCCCTTGATCGAGATGCGGCGGGCCTCGGAGTCGATCGACACGTCCCCGACCTCGATCGTGCGGGGTGCCCCGGCGGACTCACGACGGCCGAGCGCACGCAGCCGAGCGGTGAGCTCGGCGAAGGCGAAGGGCTTGGTGAGGTAGTCGTCCGCGCCCGCGTCGAGCCCGAACACGCGGTCGTCGACGGCGTCGCGCGCGGTCACGAGGAGGATCCGCACGGGGTCCTCGCGCTCACGGATCCGCCGGGCGAGCTCGAAGCCGGACATGCCGGGCATCATCACGTCCACGACCGCCAGGTCGAACGCCTGCTCGCCGAGGGCGATGAGCGCCTCGACACCGTTCTCGACGGCCGTGACCCGGTACCCCTCGGCCGCGAGTCCGCGTTCCATCAGGGCACGCATCTCGTCGTCGTCCTCGACCACCAACAGCCGCATAGTGGACCTCCTCGGACCCATCGTGGCATCGAACCGGCGCGGACGGCCGTTCTGCGGGTCCGACTCGCTGAATCTCGTCACAGGACAAAGCAGAACGGTCTGTCCCACGTTCTAGGGACGTGAGTGCCGCTTGCTTCGTTGCTAGGCTCCGGCAGCGGACAGCGCGACCCGATGCGCCGCCCGCACTGGGGGATCATGAACGACTCGATCGACCACCCGGCCATCGTGCGCCTGCGCGCCGAACTGGACGCCGCGTGGAAGGGCATCGGCGCGCTCGCGCAGCTGGAGGACGCACCGCGCGACCGCGTGGTCGCGGAACTGCGGACGGCGGTGCCGGACGTGGCGAGCCGTGCTGCACGCGAGGTCGGCACCGAGGCCGTCGTCGCCGAGATCAGCCGGTACGCCGACGCCGGCATCCCGGGTGCGACCGCGACCGACGTCGTGCCGACCGCGGTGATCTGGTCGGACGTCGTGCGGACGGCGTCGGAAGCGGCCTGCGCAGCGCGCTGACGCCCAGCAGCGCGCCGACGCCCAGCAGCGCGCAAGCGCAACGTGCCGGTGTGCCGGCGCTAGTCGTCCTCGCCGAGCAGCTCGCCACGCACCCGTCGGATGTCCTCGAGCAGCGCCCCGATGAGCACCCAGTGCCGGGAGTTCGGCCGGACCACCTCGAGCGGCGCGGTGAGCGCCGGCTCGGAGGCCTCCGCCCACGGCCCGACGTCCGGCCCGGAGGCAGCAGTGTCCGCTCCGCCGACCCCGTCCACCGGGTCGAGCCGTGTCGATTCCACCCGAGCGCTCAGCGCCCGGACGTCCGCACCGATCCGTGCCACCTCGGTCGCGATGCCGTGCACCACCGGGTCGTCGCGCAGGTCCGGTGCGGTGTTGTCGCGGATCGCCCGGGTCATCCCGGTGACCCGGGTCACCAGGACGCGCAGGTGGTCGGTGGTCACAACGTCGCGGTCGAGGATCGTCCGGTGCCGGCCACTGCGCGGGTTCATCGTCAGGGACTCACGCGCCGACCCCAGGGACGCCTCGGCCTTGGCGTGCTGCTGCCGCAGTGCGCGGGCCGCGACGAGCGCCTCGTCCCAGCGCTCGCGGTCCCACCCCTCGGTCAGGCCGATCGCGATCCGCTCGAACGCCACCGCGGTGTCGCGGGCGAGCCGGGCGACGGCGAGGTGCGCCGGTTCGAGCAGCACGGGCGGCACGATGAGCGCGTTCACGACCAGGGCGACGATCGCACCGATCACGGTCTCGAGGATCCGGTCGGCGGAGTAGTTCGGCGTCACGACCCCGGCGGTGAGCACGAGCATTCCGCTGATCCCCACCTGGGTGGCCGAGGTCGGGGTGAGCCGGAGCGCCCACGCGATGAGGATCGCGAGCACGATCACGAGCAGCACGACGAACACGCCGTCGCCGAGCAGCAGGTGGAACCCGGTGGCCAGCACGACGCCGATCACCACGCCCGCGCTCCGCTCGAGCCCCTTCACGAACGACTGGTTGATGCTCGGCTGCACCACGAGCAGTGCAGCGATCGCCGCGAAGGTGGGGAACGGCCCCTGGATGACCAGGCGGCAGAGGAGTACGGCCGCGACCACCGCGACGGCGGTCTTCACGACCTGCAGGAACGGCGTGCGACTGGAGCTGCGGAGACGCGCGACCGGGTTCACACCGACCACGGTAGCCACCGGCCGCGCGCCGAGCCGTGCACGAACGCGACGAAACCCGCGCGACACGGTTGACTGATGTCGTGTGGCCCAACCATGAGCGCGTCATCCCGCAGGCCTTCGCCGGCTCCGGGACCTCCGTGGTGGCCGCGCGGGCGCACTCCGTCGAGCCCTCGGGCAACGGCTACCTGTACGGCTACGAGGTCGACACGGTGGACCGCAACGGCCAGCGCGCCACGGTCCTGACCTACGTCGACACCGGCGGCACCCACGACCAGAACAGCGCGATCGTCACCGACCCGGCGACGGGCGACCCGGTGTCGGTGTGGGCGTACCCCAACGACCCCGGCCTGCCGGTGCTGCCGCAGGTCACCTACCGCGATGCCGTCGCCGAGCTGCTGACAACGCTCGGCATGCCCGTCACCGACCCGGTGCTCACCGTGGCGGCGTACCGCCCCGGCAAGCGCGCGGTCGTGCGCGTCGACGCCCCCGAGCGCACCCTGTTCCTGAAGATCGTCCGTCCGCACCGGGTCGCACCGATCGTGCAGTCGCACGAGCAGTTCGTCGCGGCCGGTCTGCCGGTGCCGCGTGTGCTGTCCAGCCGTGGCGACGGCCTGCTCGTGCTCGAGCGCATCCGCGGCGTGCCCGCCGGCAGCCGCATCCTCGACATCGCCGACGACCCCCGTTTCGTGGCGTCGCTCGCCGCGCTGAGCGGTCGGGTCGCCACCGTCCCGATGACCCAGCAGGCCCGCGCCGACGCGATGGACCACGCCGACTGGCACCGTCGCACGCTCATCGCGGCTCTTCCGCGCGACGCCGAGGAGATCGACCGCCTGTACGACGCCATCGGCCGCCGCTCCATCGGCTGGTCGAGCTCGACCAAGCAGGTCGTGCACGGCGACCTGCACCTGGAGCAGGTGTTCGTCGACGAGGACGAGCCGTGGCGCATCTCCGGCCTGCTCGACATCGACACCGCGGGCTGGGGCTTCCCGGTCCGTGACGTCGGTGCCGTCGTCGCCCACCTCGTGGTCACCGGGCTCTGGCACCGGTCCCGAGGCGACGCCGAGCGCGGCGCCGCCGCCGAGCGCCTCGCCGACGCGATCGCCCGCGACTGGGTCGCGCGCAACCCGCGCGAGGCCGACCGCATCGGACCCGCCATCGGCGCCCAGCTGCTCGCCCACGCCGGCGGCCAGGCGACCACCGGTTCCGCCAACGGGATCCAGACCGCCCAGCAGCTCCTCGCCGCGACGCAGGCCGCCCTGGCGGACGCGGCCCCGAGCCTCCCGACCGGTGGTTCGACCCGCCCGCGGTCCGCACCGCAGGTCTGAGACGCGACCGAAGGACGGACTGGAGGCCCGGGTCGGGCCCGCCACGGGCCTCCCGTCCGCCATCGCGACGCGCGCGGGCAACGCGCCGGTCGCCTCCGTCGGTGGTCCGGGAGTAAACTGAGCGCGCACGCACCGCGTTCCCGCGTGCCGCGTCGATTCCGGACGCAGCCGTCGATCACTTGATCGACGCGGGGACCGGGCCGTGACCGCCCCGAGGGGGCATCACGTGCGTGTGACGACGCCGGATCCCGGCGCGGACCGTCCGAACCTGCTCCCGGCAGGTGCTCGTGTGGAACGGCTCGCGGGAGTCCACCGGACGTCCCGATGCGGGGACCGGCGATGCGGTGGGCCACGGTGGCCCGCTGCTGAACCGGAGCCGCGCCAGGCGCCGGTGCAGGACTTCCCGCCCCACGGGCGGATCGCCCCGACGTGTGGGCGGAACAGGAGGAGCGTTGGCTCGATCAGGCACCCGGCGTGCTGCCGGCGGGACGCGGACCGCGTCACGTCGCACCAGGCCGCTGGACAACGACGGCGTCATCCCCGTCCTCGCCCGCGCTGTGCGCGAGGTCGAGGCCGCGGCGCAGCGCGGACCGCTCAAGGCATCGAACCGGACGAAGTTCCAGGCGGTCGCCCTGCTCATGCGCGAAGAGCGCGCACGGGTGAAGGCCGACACGGAGCTCACCGACGCGCAGCGCGCCGAGCAGCTCAAGCGGCTCGACGGCGTGGCCACGATCCTGGCGAAGACGGCGGCGCGGGACACCAGCGTCATCCAGCTCCTCGCCGAAGAGGTCCAGGTGTCCGAGGCGACGCGTGCGGTCAAGCGAGACATGATGATCGCCGGCGGCATGGAACTGCAGCCGGAGGACCTCGTCATCGCGTCCGAGCCCGCCGCGGTGGTCGAGACCCCGGTGCGGGCCGTCGTGCCGCAGGCGGTCGTGCAGCGCCAGCTCGCGAACCCCTTCATGCCACCGGACTTCGCCCTCGCCGACCAGCCCGTCGCGCACCCGCGTCGCCTGGCGAACTGGGAACTGTTCGGACCGCTGTTCAAGTCGTTCGAGTACGGCGCGGGCGGGGGAGCGGCGACGATGCCGCTGCCGGAGCCCACGACGCTGCACTCGCGCTCGGGCACCACGCTCATGAAGCACCAGGCGGAACTCGTCGCCGCCGCGTCGCAGGGGCACCGCACGTTCCTGCTCGCCGACGAGCCCGGCCTCGGCAAGACCGCACAGTCGCTGCTCGCCGCCGACGCCGCGAACGCGTTCCCGCTGCTCGTCGTCGTGCCGAACGTCGTCAAGACGAACTGGGCGCGTGAAGCCGAGCGCTGGGTGCCGAACCACCGCGCCACGGTGATCCACGGGGACGGCAACGACCTCGACGGGTTCGCCGACATCGTCATCGTGAACTACGAGATCCTCGACCGGCACGCCGGGTGGCTCGGCAACTTCGGGTTCAAGGGGATGGTCGTCGACGAGGCGCACTTCATCAAGAACAGGGACTCGCAGCGCGCCCGGTTCGTGCTGCAGATCGCCGAGCGCATCCGGCAGCGCACCGCCGCGCCGCTGCTCATGGCGCTGACCGGTACCCCGCTGATCAACTCGGTCGAGGACTTCCGCACCATCTGGGAGTACCTCGGCTGGATCGACGACAAGAAGCCGCGCGCGAAGCTCATGAACGAGCTCGAGGAGATCGGCCTGACGCCGGCCGACCCCGGGTTCTTCGTCGAGGCCCGCCGTGCCGTCATCGACCAGGGCATCGTCCGACGCCGCAAGGTCGACGTCGCCGCGGACATCCCGGCACGCCGGATCGCCGACATCCCCGTCGAGCTCGACGGTGACGAGGGCCGCTCCATCCGTGACGCCGAGCGTGAGCTCACCGCGAAGCTCGTCCGCCGCTACCACCAGGCGCTCGACGCCCGCACCGGGCAGGACCCGGTCGTCGGCATCGACCACAAGCTGGTCCGACAGGTCGCGCGCTGGGAGCTCGAGGACCAGGACGCCTCGTCGACCGGCGAGAACGTGTTCTCGATGGTCCGCCGCATCGGCCGGGCCAAGGCCCAGCTCGCGGCCGACTACGCGGCGCAGCTCGCCTCGAACGTCGGCAAGGTCGTGTTCTTCGCGAAGCACCTCGACGTGATGGACCAGGCGGAAGAGGTGTTCGCCCGTCGCGGGCTGCGCACCGCCACGATCCGCGGCGACCAGACGCCGACGCAGCGCACGGCCGAGATCGACTCGTTCGTGAACGACCCCGACGTCGCCGTCATCGTCTGCTCGCTGACCGCGGCCGGTGTCGGTCTGAACCTGCAGGTGTCGTCGAACGTCGTGCTCGCCGAGCTGTCGTGGACGAGCGCCGAGCAGACCCAGGCGATCGACCGCGTGCACCGCATCGGGCAGGAAGAGCCCGTCACCGCGTGGCGCATCATCGCCGCGCAGACGATCGACACCAAGATCGCCGAGCTCATCGACTCGAAGGCGTCCCTGGCCGCCCGCGCGCTCGACGGTTCGGACGAAGAGGTCGTCGACTCCGGTGACATCCAGCTCGACGCCATGGCTGCGCTGCTGACCGAGGCGCTCGGCGGCTAGCTCGGCGCGTCCGGCGCTGACAGCAAAACACCGGTGTTCGCACTCTGAACCGCGTCATGCGCGTGTTCGGAGCGTGAACACCGGTGTTTTGCGGAGGGCCGCCGCTCAGATGCGGGACTGCACCTCGGCCAGGGACGGGTTCGTCGCCGTCGAGCCGTCGGGGAAGACCAGCGTCGGCACGGTCTGGTTGCCGCCGTTGACCTCGGCGACGAGCTCGGCGGTACCGGGGGTCTGCTCGATGTCGACCTCGGTGAAGGGCACCCCGGCCTTCGACATCTGGTTCTTCAGCCGGGCGCAGTAGCCGCACCACGTGGTGGTGAACATCGTGACGCCGCCGGCTTCGGGCGTGAACTGCTCGCGGGTGATCGTGTCGCTCATCCCTGCAGGCTAACCCCGGGTGCGGGGAAACCCCGCAGTGCCTGGTAGACAAGAGCGTGTGAGCCACACGCACCTCGAGATCGAGCGCACCTACGACCTGCCCGAGGGCGGTGCCCTCCCCGACCTCGTCGGCGCGGGCGGCATCCTCCGCACCGAGCACCAGGAGCCGTTCGAACTGGACGCGACCTACTGGGACACCGAGCGGTACGACCTGGTGGCCGCGCGGGTGACCGTGCGCCGTCGCACGGGTGGCCCCGACGCCGGCTGGCACATCAAGCGCTCGGAGTCGGACACGGTCCGCCACGAGCAGCAGTTCCCCCTGACCGACGACGCCGACACGGTGCCCGACGAGGTCCTCGCCGCGCTCTTCACGGAGCGTCGTGGCCGCGGGCTGCGTCCCGTCGTCCGGATCACGACCACCCGCACCGTCACCCGACTGCTCGACGAGGACGGCGACCAGATCGCCGAGCTCGCCGACGACCAGGTCACCGCACAGCGTCTCGACGACGACGCTCCGGAGACCCCGCGCACCTGGCGCGAGGTCGAGGTCGAGACCGTCGACGGCGTCGACCCGCAGATCGCCCACGAGCTGTTCGCGGCCCTCGACGGACGCTTCGCGGCCGTCGGCGCCGGCCCCGCCGCCGTCGCGTCCAAGCTGGCACGCGGGCTGGCAGGAGCACCGGCACCGCGCCTCCAGACCGAGGAGAAGCCGGCCAAGGGCACGACCGCACGCATCCTGGCGAAGCGGGTGCGCAAGCTGCGCGTCGCGCTGCTCGGCCAGGAGGCCCGGCTCCGCTCCGGCGACACGGCCGACCTCCGGCAGGCGGCCGACACCACCCTCGAGATCGCCGCGATCCTGGGCGCCTACCGACCTGCATTCCCCGACGGCGAGGCCGTCGACCGCGCCGCCGAGGCGGCGGACGGCCTGGCGGGCGTCACCGCGCGTGCGGCGCTGGCCGAGTACCTGATCGACCGGTTGCCGCGGGCGTCGTCGCCGGCGCAGGACGACCTGGTCGACGCGATGACCCGTGAGCGCATCCTCGCCTCGACCCGGGAACGTCGCGACCAGGCGGTGCGGGACGTCGTCGCGTTCCTGCACGGCGAGCCGTTCCTCGAACTGCTCGATGCCCTCGACGACGCGGCCGAGCGACCGGCTCCGACGGCGTGGTCGCTCCGCGCACCGAAGCAGGTCGCGCAGGACGTCGGCGCCGTCGTGAAGCCGCGCGTGCGCGAACTCGTCCGGGCCGCCGTCGCCGACGACACCTCGGACACCGCTGCCGAGCGCGAGGCCGCCGACCGGACCACCACCGAGGCGGCGTGGCAGGAGACGATGCGCGCCCGGATGGCGATGGACGTGCTCGGCGACGACGCGTTCCCGCACGCGCTGTGGAAGCGGATCGGCACCGCCGCCGACGTGCTGACCGAACGGGTGCGGTCCCTGCACGCCCTCGACATCCTGCGGGCGAACGCGGCGATCGCGGAGCGCGGGGGTGAGGGCACGTTCGGGTACGGGGTGCTCGCGGGGGACCGGGTGCGCCTGGCCGAGGAGTCCTACGACGAGGCGGTGCACGCGCTCAACCGCGTGTGAGCGCTTCGTTCGCTTGGTGAGCAGAAGAGGTCGGGTCCCGCGTTCGGACCCGACCTCTTCTGCTCACGAAGTGCGAGGCGTCGCTCAGCCCGCGGCGATCGGGTTGGCGGTCGCGGCGGCGGGCGTCTCGTCGGCGAGCCCGAGCACGTCGAGCAGCCAGGCGAGTTCGAACGCCCGCTCCTTCCACGACGCGTAGCGACCGCTGACACCACCGTGGCCGGCGGACATCTCGGTCTTCAGCAGCACGGGCGCGCCGACCTCGCGGAGCTTCGCGGTCCACTTCGCGGGCTCGACGTACAGCACGCGGGTGTCGTTGATCGAGGTCACGGCGAGGATCTGCGGGTACTGCACGTCGTCGCGGACGTTCTCGTACGGGGTGTACTCGCTCATGTAGCGGTAGACCTCGGCGTCGTGCAGCGGGTCGCCCCACTCGTCCCACTCGATGACGGTGAGGGGCAGGTCCGGGTCGAGGATGCTCGTCAGGGCGTCGACGAACGGCACGGCGGCCAGGATGCCGGCGAACCGCTCTGGTGCGAGGTTGGCGACCGCACCCATCAGGAGCCCGCCCGCGCTGCCGCCCTCGGCCACGAGACGGTCGGCGCTCGTCCGGCCGGACTCGATCAGGTGCTCGGCGACCGCGACGAAGTCGGTGAAGGTGTTCTTCTTCGTCAGGGTCTTGCCGTTCTCGTACCAGTGCCGGCCGAGCTCACCGCCACCACGGACGTGCGCGACGGCGAAGACGACACCGCGGTCGAGCATCGACAGGCGCATGACGCTGAAGCCGGGGTCGATCGAGTGTTCGTACGAGCCGTAGCCGTAGAGGTGCAGCGGTGCCGGGGTGCCGTCCTCGACGGCGTCACGACGCCAGACGAGCGAGATCGGCACGCGGGTGCCGTCCGAGGCGGTCGCCCAGTCGCGCTCCTGCACGTAGTCGGCCGGGTCGTAGCCGCCGAGCACGGGCTGACGCTTCAGGACGGTGACCTCGCCGGTGGCCAGGTCGAGGTCGCTGACCTCGGAGGGGGTCACGAACGACGTGTACCCGATGCGGAGCGTCGGCTGCTCCCACTCCGGGTTGCCGCCGAGCCCCGCCGAGAACAGTGCTTCGTCGAAGGGGACCTCATGCGCGTCGCCGTAGCCGTCGCCCTCGATCGGGATGATCGCGACGCGGGGGAGCGCCTCGGACCGGTACTCCAGGGCGAGGTGTCCGGCGAAGGCGTCGACCGACTCGATGCGGCGCTCGGTGTGGTGCGCCACGACGACGCGGCGGTCACGCTCGGACGTCGGGTCGTCGGCGGGGACGTCGACGAGCTCGAAGTTCTCGGCGCCGTCGTTGTGCAGCACCAGGAACCGGTCGCTGCCGCCCACGATGGCGTGCTCGATCTCGTACTCGACACCCTCACGGCGGGGCCAGACGACCTGGAACTCACCGGTGGGGTCCGCAGCGTCGAGGACGTGCGCCTCGGACGTGATCTTCGAGCCGAGCTCGATGACGATGTACTGCGACGAACGGGTGACACCGACACCGACCCAGTAGCGGTCGTCGGGTTCCTCGAACACCAGGACGTCCTCGGACGCCGCGGTGCCGACCGTGTGGCGCCAGATCTTGTCCGGACGCCACGACTCGTCGACCGTGGGGTAGAAGACGTAGCGGCCGGCCGGGTCGAACGTGGCGCCGGCGCCCGTGTTCGGGATGGCGTCGCCGAGGTCGGTCCCCGAGGCCAGGTCGCGCACGTGCAGGGTGTACCGCTCGTCGCCCTCGACGTCGATGCCGTAGACCAGGCGGGTGCCGTCGTCGCTGATGTCGTAGGTGCCGAGGGAGAAGAACTCGTGGCCGTCGGCCAGGGCGTTGCCGTCGAGGACTACCTGCTCGCCGGGGAGTGTCGACTCGCCCTCGACGACGGCGGGCGGCGTCCAGTCGTCGGGGCCGGCGACGGGCACGCGGCAGTGCACGCCGTACTGGCTGCCCTCAGCGGTGCGGGTGAAGTACCACCAGTCGCCCATGCGGACCGGCACGGAGAGGTCGGTCTCCTGGACGCGGCTCTTCACCTCGGCGAAGATGCGGTCCCGCAGCGGCGCGAGGTGCGCGGTGGCGGCGTCGGTGTGGGCGTTCTCGGCTTCGAGGTACGCCAGGGTGTCGGGGGATTCCTTGTCCCGCAGCCACTCGTAGTCGTCGACGAAGTCGATGCCGTGGTGGGTCCGTGTCACGGGCCGCTTGGCGGCGCTGGGCGGGGTGGATGCGGTGTGCTCGTTGCTCACCGTCCCACCCTATTCGCCCGCACCCCCGGTCAGGCCGCCGTGCGCTCGCGCCCGCCCACCGCCGCCTGCACCCGCCGCTCGAACGCCTCGAGCTCGTCGACCACGGCGGGCGCGACCCACGCGCGGTCACGGCGACGAACGGTGACCGGACGGAGCACTCCCGCCAGCACCAGGTCGTGGGTGACGCGCTCGACCTCGTCGGTGGTGAGCAGGGTGTCCAGGTGCGATTCGGTCAGGACGGGGTCGTCGGCGAGCGCACGGCCGACGACGGCGTGCGGGCCCGAGGCGCAGGGGCCGACGGACCGATCGGCGTCGTGCTCGGCGAGCAGCAGGGCGCTCAGCGTCGCCTCGTCGCACACCGTCCCGATCGCCAGGGCCAGGTCGACCACGAACCCGGTGACCTTGCCGTCGCGGTACTGCTCGAGGTGCCGGAAGTACCGCCGCCGATCCGCCGCGAGCGCGGTGGCCACCGGTGCCGTGACCGTGGTCGTCACCCCGCGACGCCGGAGCACGGCACCGATCAGCGCGCGCCCGATCCGACCGTTGCCGTCGGTGAACGGGTGGATCGACTCGAACTGGGCGTGGGCGATCGCGGCCTGGGCGATCGGGTGCAGGTCCACACGGTGCACGAACGCGAACAGGTCGGCCATCAGCGGTGCCACGAGCTCGGGCGGTGGTGGCACGTACACGGCGTCGCGGGGCGTGGCGCCGCCGCCGATCCAGTTCTGCACGTCGCGGTACCGGCCGGCGTACCGTCCGTCCACCGGGTCGTCGCGCATCAGCAGGCGGTGTGCCTCGAGGAAGGAGGCCTCGGTGACGGTGCCCGAGTCCGCTCCGGACACCAGGTGCTCGACGGCGCCACCGGCCCGGACGACCGCGGTGGCCCCCGTGTTCGCGCGGATGCCGACGAGTGCCCGCGCCAGGTCGTCGATCGTCGCGGACTCGTCCTCGATCCGCGACGACGCGACGGCTTCGGTCCGGCCGAGCACGGACCCGAGCGGCGCGAGCCGGGAGCCGTGGTGGACGTCGAGGGCGCGCAGGGCCGTGGCGCTCCGGTCGAGCAGCGCGACGGTGTCGTCGTCGGGCGTCCACCGAGCCCTCGCGATGGACGGGGGCAGCGACACCCGCACGGTGGTCACCAGCCGGTCGTCACGGCACCCGCGGACGGCGCTGCGCCACGGTCGCTCGCTGCGTTCGTGCGTGGGCCAGGTGTCGCTCCGGTGTGCCATCCCGCGACGGTAGAGCCACCCGGACGCTCGACGCCAGGAATCGGTATTTCGCCCGCTCGCCGCCGCGCGCACCCGTGCGACTGCGCCCGCCCGCGCCCGTGCGACGGCGCCCGCCCGCGCACCGCGCCCCGCGTACCGTTGGTGCCATGAGCAACTCCTTCGCGATCACCGGTGCCCACGTCGTCCCCGTCTCCGCTCCAGCCTTCGACGGCGGCGCGGTCGTCGTCGAGGACGGCCGGATCACCGCGATCGGTCCGGACGTCTCCCCGCCCGAGGGGATGACGGTCATCGACGCCGCGGGTTCGTGGCTCGTCCCCGGCTTCGTCGAGGCGCACGGCCACGTCGGCATCCACGAGGAGGCCAACGGCGAGGCCGGCAACGACACGAACGAGATGACCGCCCCGAACATGGCCGGCGTCCGCGCGATCGACGCGATCGACATCGACGACGAGGGCTTCCGGGACGCCCTGGCCGGCGGGATCACGAGCATCGTCGTCAAGCCCGGCTCCGGCAACCCGATCGGCGGGCAGAGCGTCGCCATCAAGACCTGGGGTGGCCGGACGATCGACGAGCAGCTCATCTCCGACTCGGTGAGCGTGAAGAGCGCCCTCGGCGAGAACCCGAAGCGGGTCTACGGCGGCAAGGGCCAGACGCCCTCGACCCGGCTCGGCGTCGCGAAGATCATCCGCGACGCCTTCGTGGAGGCGCAGAACTACAAGGCCGCCCGCGACGCCGCAGCCGCGAAGGACGAGCCGTTCGCCCGCGACCTGACGAAGGAGACGCTCGTCCGGGTGCTCGACGGCGAGCTCGTCTGGGACCAGCACACCCACCGCCACGACGACATCGCCACCGCGATCCGCCTGTCCGAGGAGTTCGGCTACCGCCTCGTCGTGAACCACGGCACCGAGGCGCACAAGATCGCCGACGTGCTGGCCGCCAAGGACATCCCGGTCATCTACGGCCCGCTCTTCACCAGCCGCTCGAAGGTCGAGCTCCGCGACCGCGGCATCCCGAACCTCGCCACCATCGCGGCGGCCGGGGTCCGGGTCGCCATCACGACGGACGCGCCGGTCGTGCCGATCAACATGCTCGTCGACCAGGCGACCGCCGCCGTGAAGGAGGGCCTGCCCGCCCAGACCGCACTCGAGGCCCTCACCGTCAACCCGGCCGAGTTCCTCGGGTTCGGGGACCGCGTCGGTCGGCTGGCCGAGGGCTACGACGCCGACCTCGTGCTCTGGGACGGCGACCCGCTCGACGCGACCAGCCGCGCGACGCGCGTCTGGATCGAGGGCAAGCCCGTCTTCGCGTGGGCCGACGGGGCCGGCGTCACCACGCCGCGCTGGTAGCGGGTGCACAGCCGGGAGGCCCGGATCGCGACGTGCCTGCGGGTCGCGATCCGGGCCTCCAGGCCGTTGCGCCGGGGGCGCCGCGTGCTCAGACCTCGCGCGCCAGCAGGAAGTCGTTGATCCGCGTCGTGAGCTCGGCGTCGATCGGACGCGCGTCGCCGTTCACCGAGCGGATCGGCGCGGCCTGCCGCACGCTCGACACGAGCCAGAGCGCGTCCGCCGCTGCCAGGTCGGCGAGGGTGACGAGTTCGTAGGCGGTCTCGATGCCCTCCTGCTCGGCGAAGCGGAACACGTCCGCCTGCGTCGTGCCGGCCAGGATCCCGATGTCGGTGCGGGGCGTGACGAGCCGGTCGCCGACCTTCATGATCAGGTTGGCGCGGGTGCCCTCGAGCACGTAGCCGTCGCTCGAGACGAACAGGGCGTCGTCGGCGCCGCGGCGGACGGCCTCGCGCAGGGCGGCCATGTTGACGCCGTACGACAGCGTCTTCGCGCCCTGCAGCAGCCACGGCGAGGTGCGCTCGACGTCGTGCCGGTACCCGCGGTCCAGGACGACGACGGAGATGCCCTCGGTGCGGGCGGCCGTGGAGTCACCCGACGGCGCGGCGTAGACCCACCCGGTCGGACGGTCGGTGCCCTCGACCCCACGGGTCAGGACGGTCTTGGCGAAGGCCTCGCGCACCGGGTCGAGGCGGGCGCAGACGGCCTCGATGGCCTGGCGCCAGGCCTCCGGGTCGGGCGCGGGCAGGTCGAGCATCGCGGCGGAGCGGCCGAAGCGGGCGAGGTGCGCCTCGAGGGCCTGGGGCCGACCGTCGATCACCGTGATCGTCTCGAACACGCCGTCGCCGCGCGTGACGCCGAGGTCCTGCACCTGCACGTGCTCCTCGAGCGGCTTCGCCCAGGTGAAGGCGTCGGCCGCGGGGTCGTGCGGCGCGGCGTCGCGGGAGGGCTGGTTGAGGACGGCGAGCACGGTTTCGGTCATGCGTCCATCCAACCGCAGCTCAGCCGGCTTCGGGCAGCGCGCCCAGCAGCTTCCACACGGCGGGCGTCAGCTCGGGGTGCTGCAGCGCGATCCGGCGCAGCCGGTGGTACTCCTCGCCCAGCCGGGTGCCCTGCCCGGACGCCGGGTGGCTCGACCACTGCGCGTGCCGCTTGCCGATCGCCTCGTCCAGGTCGACGGCGTCCGCGCGCAGGATCAGCACGACCTGCTCGTCGACGGTGGGGAGCGTCGGCATGAACTCCCACGGGTCCTCGCCCTGACGACTGCGGTGCTCGACGAGCATCGAGATCTCCTCGGCGGCTTCGGCGCGCAGCACTTCGAGGCTGCGCCCGGTCCTGCGGGGCTCAGCCATGGTGCCCCCGCAGCACGCCTGCCATGGGAAAAGCGTACGACACTCCATCGGTCACACTGGACGCGTGACCCTTCGCGACGAGAGCAAGTCCCAGCATCCCCGGGTGGTGGTCGTGTACCTGCTGCGCGACGGCGAGGCAGGCCCCGAGGTCCTGCTGGGGGAGAAGCGCCGCGGCCTCGGAACGGGCCGTCTGGTCGGCCCCGGCGGCAAGCGCGAGCCCGGTGAGTCGGCGGTCGAGACCGCCGTGCGCGAGGTGCGTGAAGAGGTCGGCCTGCGGCTCGACGCGGTCGACCTGGAGGCCCGTGGCACGTTGGACTACCGGTTCCCGTACCGACCGTCCTGGTCCCAGGTCTCGGACGTCTTCGTCTGCCGCCGCTGGCAGGGAGACCCGTCGGGCTCCGACGAACTGGAGCCGCGGTGGATCCCCGTCGACACCGTGCCCTACGACGCGATGTGGGACGACGCCCGCTACTGGCTGCCGGGCGTGCTCGCCGGGGGCAGCGTCCGCGCGCGGTTCACGTTCGCCGAGGACGACGCGACGGTCGCCGGGTTCACCGGGACGGGCGTCGGCGTGGGCGTGGGTGACTAGCGGCTAGCGCGGCTGCTGGGTGCGGGTGCTGCCGGTGCGCGCTTCCTCGGCGGCGGCCATGACGTCGGCGTCGCCGCTCCGGCCACCCAGGGGCCGCACGAAGAAGTCGATGATGCCGACGACGATCGCGCCGATCATCGAGAACATCGCCCACCCGACGAACAGCCCGGCGGTGCCGCGGCCGTCGGCGGGCGCGAGCAGGACGCTCGCGGCGTAGAAGCCGACCGTCATCACGAGGAACACGACGACGACGGTGATGAGGACGCGGTGCCAGGTGATGCGGGGGTTCATCCGATCAGGATACGCGTCAGCGGTCGGCGTGCTTGCCGTGCGGAGCCGCCGCTGGTCGCGGTTCCTTCCGGTTCGCGGGGCGCTGCACGGCGATGCGCCCGGTCGGCGTCGCGTCCGGCTCGAGGCCGTCGCGACCGCCGGTGAAGACGTCACCGCCGGTGCGGTCGTCCTCCCAGTCGTCGTCCCGCAGCACGCTCAGGGTGCCGGTCTCGGTGGAGGTCAGGCCGTGGCGCTCGAGCTCGGCGTCGCGCTGCCCGCCGAGGAACTCGCGGTTGGCGGTGTTGGCGTCCTGGAACATCGTGGTCCGGCCGGTGACGATCGCCCGGATCCGTCGGCGCTCCCACCACTTCTTGCCGAAGTACATCAGCACCAGGCCGGCCGTGGCGTAGCAGGCCATCGTGATCAGGCCGCGGGCCGGGCCGGGGCCGACGCCGTAGACCTGGTGCTTGATCATGTCGACCATGCTCGAGCCGACGACGACGTTGTTCAGCCAGGCGAAGGGCTCGGGCATGAACCACTTCGGGTAGGCGCCGCCGGACGACGGCATGGACAGGAAGACGAAGCAGATCATCGCGGGTGCGGCGATGAACCGGCCGACGAAGTAGCTCAGGCCGTTCACCGCCAGGCCGATCGCCACGATCCAGCCCCAGGCGATGAGCACGAGCTGGATCCAGTGCCCGTGGATGGCGCCGAGCACGGGCCCGGCGAGCGTGTTCGTGATGAGCGAGATGACGAGGCCGCCGACCACGATGACCGTCATCCGGGTGCGGTGCCGGAGCGGGCCGCCCATGATGCCGATGAACATCGCGACCATGTAGCCGCCGATGCACCACGCGAGCATGACGTACATCGCGACGGTGCCGTACTCGTCCCACGCCGGCAGCGGTGCGAGCTCGGTGACCTTCGGGGTCGCCACGCCCAGGCCGGTCAGCACCGCGGTGAGGGTGGCCGGGACGAGGCTCGCGACCTGGAACTGGTGGGCGCTCGCCTTGAAGAACTCGTTCGCAGCGGGGTCGTACGCGACCGCCATGGAGCCACCCACCACGTCGCGCTTCGCCTGCGCGAGCGAGTCGTACGTGTGGAACACGAACTCGCCCGGCAACGCCTGCTGCACCGCCTGCACGAACGCCGGGTCGCTGCCGAT
Source organism: Curtobacterium sp. MCLR17_055 (assembly GCF_003234305.1). NCBI lineage: Bacteria > Bacillati > Actinomycetota > Actinomycetes > Micrococcales > Microbacteriaceae > Curtobacterium > Curtobacterium sp. MCLR17_055. Next base: position 159,182 of record NZ_QKSX01000002.1, on the reverse strand, counting down.
CAGGGCGATCGGGACGTCGTGTGGGTGCGGGGCGTGGAACGCGAAGACGTAGCACAGGCAGAACCCGACGATGAAGAACAGCGGCATCCAGAGCTGCAGGCCGATCAGCTGCAGCGACGGGTGCAGGGTCGAGTACCACCGGCGGTAGGCGCCGTGCTGCTGGGGCGCGGGCACCGGAGCCTGTCGCCGGGGTCCCGAACGCGTGTGCCCGGCGACCTTGCCGCCACGACGCGGCTTGGTCCCACGTGCGGAGGGCCTGGTCCCACGCGGCTTCGGCGGCGTGGGACGGGAACCGCCGGGGCGCTCCGGTCCGTCGTCGTTCCTGGGGACGTCGTTCCGCGGCGTGCTCACTCGGCGCTCTGCTCCTGCTCTCGATCGGAGCGCCAGGATACGCCCGGGGTGCTCAGGAGCGACTGCGCGACGCCTGCGCCGAGTCCATCGCGAGCTCCTCGGCGTCGAGGGTCACGAGCACGCGGCGCATGACCTCCTCGTCGAGGTTCCCCTTCTCACGCTCCTCGAGCACGATCTCGCGGCGGCGGTCGAGGAGCTCGCGTCGGATGTCCTGGATCTGCGAGCCCCGGAGGCGCAGTGCGACGTTCCGCCCCTCGTCCTCTTCTTCCTCGGCGTCCTGACGGAACGTCTCGGCCTGCCGCTCGAGTCGCGCCTTCAGCCGGTTCACCACCGAGTCGACGGCCTCCGAGCCGTACTGCTTCGCCCACGCCGGGCGCCGCTTCTCGAGCAGCTCGATCGCGGACTCGGTCGTGCGCTGGTTGAGTCGCATCTCGCTGCGCACGTCTTCCTCGCCCTCGGCCGGGTCCTGCACCTTGAGCGCGCGGATGACGAACGGCAGGGTGAGTCCCTGCAGCAGCAGGGTCCCGACGGTGACGAAGAAGGCGATGATGAAGATGGTGTCCTGCGCCGGGATCTGCGTCGGGCTCGCCACGACCGACACGGCTGCGGCAAGGGTCACCACGCCGCGCATGCCCGTCCACGAGATGACGGTGAGCTCCCGCCAGTTGAGCTTCGGCTCGGCCGAACCGCGCATCCAGCGCAGCGACGGGTGCCCGCGGGACAGCTTGATCCGCAGCGGGCGAAGCCACTTCCCGTTGAACCGGTTGCGCGCGTAGGACTCGAACACGAACAGCGGCCGCACCAGGATCACCACCGCGAGCACGACGGCCGCGGCGGTGAGCGTCTGCCCGAGGCTCCGCTCGCTCTCGACCAGGTCTTGCACGACGGTGTTGAGCTGCAGGCCGATGAGCGCGAACACGAAGCCCTCGAGGATGACGTCGATGCTCGTCCAGAGCGGACGCTCCTGCAGGCGTGTCGCGTAGCCCTCCTTCGGCGAGTTGTAGCCGATGTACAGGCCCGCCGTGACGACCGCGATGACCCCGGAGCCGGACAGGTCCTCGGCGAGGATGTAGGCGACGAACGGCAGCAGGATGCTCATGATCGTCTCGACCACGGGGTCGTTGATGCGCATCCGGATCCAGTGCACGACGACGCCGAGCACGATGCCGACGACCAGACCGACGCCGATCGCCAGGCCGAAGATGCCGAGGTCCTGCCAGATCGTCAGCGACGTGCCCGCGATGATGAGCGTGAACACCCGCACCAGGGTCAGCGAGGCCGCGTCGTTGATCAGGCTCTCGCCGGACAGCACGGTCATGACGCGGCGGGGGAGTCCGAGCTTCCGGCCGATCGCGGCCGCGGACACCGCGTCCGGCGGGGCGACGATCGCGCCGAGCAGGATCGCCGCGGGCAGCGTCATGTCCGGGATGAGCAGGTACGCCACCCCGCCGACGACCAGCGCGGTGACGATCACCAGGAAGATGCCGAGCCGTCGGATCTGCTTGATCGAACCGCGGAAGCTCTGCCACGACACGTCGAGCGCCGCCGAGTAGAGCAGCGGCGGCAGGATCACCGTGAGGATGACCTCGGAGTCGATCTCCATCGGCGGCAGCCCGGGCAGGAACGAGGCGGCCAGGGCGACCGCCGTGACGAGCAGCGGAGCGGGGAGCCCCTTGGCCCGGGCGAACCCCGTCACCGCGAGCGATCCGATCAGCAGGATGAGGAGCTCAGCGGTGTCCATGGACGCATTCTCCCATCGGCATGGTTCCGAAGCTGAACGAGTGTGAAGCTGCGGTGAACAACAGGTTGCCGATCAGGTTTGCTCGAAGGGCCGACGCCTGGGACACTTGCCCGCGGTGGACATCACACTCATAGTCGTCCTGGTCATCGCGTTGGCCCTCTTCTTCGACTTCACAAACGGTTTTCACGACACCGCCAACGCGATGGCGACCCCGATCGCGACCGGCGCCATGAAGCCCAAGGTGGCGGTCACCGTCGCTGCGGTGCTCAACCTGGTCGGTGCGTTCCTCAGCACCGCCGTGGCGACGTCGATCTCGCACGGATTGATCAACGAGGGGCCCGGTGGCGTCGCCATCAGCCCCGAGATGATCTTCGCGGGCCTGATCGGGGCAGTCGTCTGGAACATGATCACGTGGCTCCGCGGGCTGCCGTCGTCGTCGTCGCACGCGCTGTTCGGCGGGCTCATCGGTGCCGCGATCGTCGGCGCCGGGTTCCAGTCGGTCAACTACGTCGCGCTGCTGACGGTGGTGATCATCCCGGCGTTCGCCTCGCCCGTGATCGCCGCGCTCGTGTCGTTCCTGTCGACGCGCATCGCGTACCGGATCACGAAGCGTCCGGTGTTCCCGAACGAGCGCGGCGGGTTCCGCATCGGGCAGGTCTTCACCAGCTCGATGGTGTCCCTGGCGCACGGCACGAACGACGCGCAGAAGACGATGGGTGTCATCACGCTGACCCTCATCGCCTCGGGCGCGCAGTCGTCGAACCAGGGCGTGCAGTTCTGGGTCGTCGTCGCCTGTGCCCTCGCGATCGCCCTCGGCACCTACACGGGCGGCTGGCGCATCATCCGCACCCTCGGATCGGGCATCACCGAGATCCGTGCGACGCAGGGCTTCGCCGCCGAGGCCTCGACCGCCGCGACGATCCTCGCCTCCAGCCACCTCGGCTTCGCGCTGTCGACCACGCAGGTGTCCTCGGGCTCGATCATCGGTGCCGGTCTCGGCCGCCGCGGCTCGAAGATCCAGTGGTCGACCGCCGGCAAGATCGTCATCGCCTGGTTCATCACCCTGCCCGCGGCCGCCGCGGTCGGTGCGGTCGCCTCGGGCATCGCCCGCCTTGGCGTCATCGGGCTCGTGCTCGACGCCGTGATCGGTGCCGTCGTGATCCTCGGCCTGTACCTGTGGTCGCTCCGCAAGCCGCACGAGCAGGCCTCCGCGATCGAGGTCGACGTCGCCGCGAACGCGGTCCTGACCCGCAAGGAGCTGCGTGACATGCAGCGCAAGAAGCGTGCCGACGCGGTCGCCCAGCGTCGCGCCGAACTGAGCCGCGAGCGCACGCTCCGTCGCATGGCGGCCCGCAAGGGAGGCCGTCGCTGATGGGCATCGACTGGTTCGCATTCCTCACCGTGGCGCTCGTCGCCGTGGTTTCGTCGTGCTTCGTCGTCGCCGTGTACTCGGTCGGCCTCCGTCTCTGGAGCGCCGCCGACACCCGCGAAGGCAAGTTCACCGTGAAGGACGACGGCACGATCGGCCCGGCCACCGCCGGCTTCCCGAACCCCGCCGGAGCCTCAGCGGCAGCACGCGCACTCCGCGCCGCGGCCATCGCGTGCTTCGTCGTGTGCGGCGCCGTCGTGCTCTACGGCATCTACCTCATCGTCCCGCAGTTCCACTGACGGGCACGCTCATCGAGTGAGCAGAAGACGCCGGGTCGCCCCTCGCGACCCGGCGTCTTCTGCTCACTCGTCGCGCGTTCGCCGCGCCCGCGCACGCGGGCGGCGCGCTTGGTGAGCAGAAGATGTCGAGTCGCCGTGTGGGACCCGACCCCTTCTGCTCACGAAGTGCGCGGGCGGGCGGACGGGAGGCCCGTGGCGGCCTGGCACCGGGCCTCCCGTCCGTCGCGGGCGAGCGGGCGAAATGCCACCGTGCGTCGCGAAGGCGACCACGCCATTTCGCCCGCTCGCGCGGGCGGCGCGCTTGGTGAGCAGAAGATGTCGAGTCCCGCAGCGCGAGCCGACATCTTCTGCTCACGAAGCGACGGGAGGCCCGTGGCGGCACGCCGCCCGCTCCGCCCAGTCCCGGCGCGTTCCCGGACCGGCCGGACGGACGGGACTAGCCTCGACGTGTGACCGGCAACGAGGAGGCACCTGTGACGACGACGACGCGGACCGAGAGCGACTCGCTGGGATCACGAGAGGTCCCGAACGACGCGTACTGGGGCATCAACACGTTGCGGGCACTGGAGAACTTCCCGATCACCTCCGTGCCGATCGCCGTGTACCCGGACCTCATCGAGGCGCTCGTCACCGTCAAGCAGGCGGCGGCGCGGGCGAACCGGGCGATCGGTGTCCTCGACGAGGAGCGCGCCGACGCGATCGACCGTGCCGCGCAGGAGGTCCGCGACGGAGCACTCCGCGAGCAGTTCGTCGTCGACGTCGTGCAGGGCGGCGCCGGGACGAGCACGAACATGAACACGAACGAGGTGCTCGCGAACCGGGCCCTCGAACTCCTGGGCCGTGAGCGGGGCGACTACGCGTACCTGCACCCGATCGACCACGTGAACCGCAGCCAGTCCACGAACGACACGTACCCGACGAGCATCAAGATCGCGATGATCTTCGGGGTCCGACGTCTGATCGTGCAGCTCGAGGAGCTCTCCGCGGCGTTCGCCGAGCGGGGCCGCGCCTTCGCCGACGTGCTGAAGGTGGGCCGGACGCAGCTGCAGGACGCCGTGCCGATGACCCTCGGGCAGGAGTTCACCGGGTTCTCGCACACGATCCAGGAGGACGCGGACCTGCTCCGCAAGGTGATGCCGCTGCTCGCCGAGATGAACCTCGGCGCGACGGCGATCGGCACCGGGATCACCGCGGACCCGCTCTACCGCGACGAGGTCCGTCGGCAGCTGCAGGAGGCGAGCGGCATCGACGTCGTCACCGCCCCCGACCTCATCGAGGCGACGAGTGACGCCGGTGCGTTCATGACCCTGTCCGGCACGGTGAAGCGCAGCGCCGCGAAGCTCTCGAAGATCTGCAACGACCTGCGGCTGCTGTCGTCCGGCCCGCAGGCGGGTCTCGGCGAGATCACGTTGCCCGCTCGCCAGGCCGGTTCGTCGATCATGCCGGGCAAGGTCAACCCGGTGATCCCCGAGGTCGTGAACCAGATCGCCTACGCGGTCGCCGGGGCCGACACCACCGTGACGATGGCGGCGGAGAGCGGGCAGCTGCAGCTCAACGCCTTCGAGCCGATCATCGCCCACTCGATCCTGCAGTCGCTGCAGTGGATGTCCCGCGGCTGCGCGACCCTGCGCGAGCACTGCGTCGTCGGCATCGAGGCGAACGAGGCGAAGCTCGCAGCCCAGGTCGACACCAACGTCGGCGTCGTCACCGCACTGACGCCGTACATCGGGTACGCGGCCGCGGCGTCGATCGCGCACACGGCGTTGACCACCTCGACGCCGATCTCGACGCTCGTCGTGGCCGCGGGCCTGATGGAGGAGGACCAGGTCATGCGCGTGCTCAGCCCGGCACGGCTGTCGGGCATCGAGCTGGCGACGGGCGCGATCCCGATCGTCACCGAGGAGATGCTGGACGCCGAGGCGCGCAAGCGCTGACGCGGGGCGTCCGCACCACAGGAACGCGCGCGCAATCACCGCACGCACGCACACGCCCGTCAGGGCAGCGGCCGCTCGCCCACCCGCACCTGGTGCGCCATCGCCCGCAGGTGCTCTTCGCCCGGGGTCAGCTCGGCGTCCTCTTCCTCGGCGACCCCGCGCGGCCTCGGCCCGCACGTGCTGCGCGGCCGCGATGTCCTGGTCCCGCCAGCGCGCGAGCGTGAAGTTCCGCGTGACGTCCCGCAGCGGCAGCCGGATCGACTCGTCCGCCTCGATGCCGGCGAGCAGCTGCCGCATCCGGATCACCTCGGAGTCGAGCTCCCCGCCGACCACGAGCACGAAGTTCGAGATGTACAGGTACACGAGCAGCAGGATCGCGCCACCGAGCCACCCGTAGGCGCGGTTCCCGCCACCGAGGGTCTCCACGTAGAGGGCGAACCCCACCGTGGCTATGGCCCAGGTCACGATCGCGAACGCGGCACCGGCCGACACCCACCGCAGCTGCGGGGTCTTCACGTTCGGCGTCGCGTAGTAGAGCACCGCCACCATCACGACGAGGTCGGCCGCCAGCACGGGCCACTTCACCACGTTCCACACGTCGTCGATCCAGGGCGCCCAGCCGAGCTGTCGGATCACCGCCTCGGAGATCGTCGGCGTCCCGAGCAGGATGACGATGGCGACGGCGCCGCCGACCATGACGAGCAGCGTGACGAGGAGCATCATGCTGCGGAACTTCCAGATCCGCCGGCCCTCCTCGACCTCGTAGGCAGTGTTCATCGCTCGCCCGAACGCCGTCGCGTAGCCGGACAGTGACCAGAGCGTCAGCACGACGCCGATCGTGAACCCGAGCCACGGGTTGTCCAGGGTCAGCAGCTGCCGGAGCGGCCCCTCGAGGTGCTGGGCGGTCTCCGGCCGGACGATGAACCCGAGGACCTCGACGATGTCGGTCAGGCTGTCGCCCTTGCGGTCGACGATCGACAGCGCCGACACGACCGCCAACGCGGTCGGGAACACCGTCAGGAGCGCGAAGAACGTCAGCGACGCGGCCGCGTCGACGACGCGGTGCCGGATGACCGAGTGGTAGGTGCGCCGGACGACGGCGCGGACTCCCGTCCGCTGGAGGTCGCGCGATGCGCTGTCCGGCATGTGTCGTACGGTACCCGACACGTGACGGCCTGGAGGCGCGTGGCGGGCCCGCCCCGCGCTTCCCGTCCGCCTGTTGGTCGCGTCGCGAGCTCCTGCAAGACACCGGTGTTCACGCTCCGCACCGCGGAACGCGGGTGTTCCACGTGCGAACACCGGTGTCTTGCGGACCCGCACTCGACCGCGGCCCGCGGTCAGTTGGCGTGGGGGTGCAGGGCGTCGTAGCGGCGGAACGAGGGGACCATCCGGAGGAGCAGCGCGACGAGGCCGATGATGAGCACGCCGCCGATGACCGGCGGGTACGCGATGCCGGCCGCGACGACCAGGCCGGCGTACAGGTCGCCGAGCCGTGGGCCGCCCGTGACGACGACGATGAAGATGCCCTGCAGCCGACCGCGCATGCCGTCCGGCGACGCCGCCTGCAGGATCGTGTTCCGGAACACCGAGCTGACGTTGTCCGCACCGCCGGCCATCGCCAGGAACAGCGCCGCGAGCCCGAGCGCCGGCAGGATCTCGACGCCGAACGCCTCGCCCGAGCGGCCGCCGAGCACGTGCGCCAGCGCGATGACCACACCGAACGCCGCGATCGCCCCGCCGTACGCCGTGATGGCCCAGCCGACGGCCTCACCCTGGCGTCGGACGTGCCCGAGCGGCCCGGAGAACACGCTCGACAGCAGCGCCCCGATCGCGTACGCGGCGGTCAGGGTACCGACGGTGATCGACCCACCGCCGATGACGAGCGCGCCGATCGCGGGGAACAGCACACGCGGCTGCCCGAAGGTCATCGCGATGATGTCGAGCACGAACGTCATAGTGATGTTGCGCGACCGCCGCAGGAACTTCGCGCCCTCGATGAGCGAGCCGAGCCCCGGCCGCAGTGCGTCCTGGTCGGCGGCCATCCGGGGCAGCGTGAACACCCCGAGGAACGCGAACGTGAACAGCACGACGTCGATCGTGTACGTCGGCGCGAACCCGACGGTCGCGATGAGCACACCGGCGATCGCCGGACCCACGGTGACCTGGAACCCGGACGCGATCCCGCCCAGGGCGCTCGCCGCGGGCAGCAGGTCGGTGCCGACGAGCCGCGGGACGATGGCCGAGCGGGAGGCGTTGCTGACGGTCGCCGCCACGGCGTTCACCGTCGCGAGCACGTAGAGCAGTGCGACGCTGTGCAGGTCGAGCCAGGCGTGCGTGGCGATCAGGGCGACGGCGACCCACGCGATGATCGACGACACGAGCGCGACGAGGCGTCGGTCGAAGGCGTCCGCGAGCATCCCGCCGTACAGGCCGGCGACGATCATCGGCACGAGCGCGATGACACCCACCAGGGCCACGGCGAAGGTCGAGCGGGTGATCTCGTAGACCTCGAGCCCGACGGCGACGGTGGTCATCTGGGTACCGATGCCGGCGATCGCCGTGCCGGCCCAGAGCCGGGCGAAGGCGGGGGAGCGGCGGAGCGGGGTGAGGTCGGCGAGCAGGCGGCGGCGCGGCGGTGCGGGAGTCGATGGTGTCACGGTGGAACCATTCTGCGGGCTGGACGCTCGTTGCGCGTGCCCGGTGCGCGCTCTGGTTGACTGACGGGCATGACTGACCTGAACAGCAAGCCCGAGTTCGACGCCCCCGAGGGCCCCGCCCCCACCGAGCTCGTCATCACCGACATCGTCGAGGGCTCCGGCGAGGAAGCGTCCGCCGGCTCGACCGTCAAGGTCCACTACGCCGGCGTCGAGTACGAGACCGGCGAGGAGTTCGACAGCTCCTGGAACCGCGGCGAGCCCATCGACTTCCCGCTCGCGGCCCTGGTGCGCGGCTGGCAGGAGGGCATCCCCGGCATGAAGGTCGGCGGACGCCGCAAGCTCGTCGTCCCGCCGGAGCTCGCCTACGGCCCCGCCGGTGGTGGCCACTTCCTGTCCGGCAAGACCCTCATCTTCGTGATCGACCTGCTCGGGGTCCGCTGATGCAGGTCGGTGCCCCGACGATCGAGCTGAACGACGGCCACCGGTTCCCGGAGCTCGGCCTCGGCACCTACGGCCTGAACGGCGACGAGGGCGCGGCGGCGGTCGGTACCGCGATCGCGAGCGGCTACCGGCTGCTCGACACGGCGCTGAACTACGGCAACGAGGACGCCGTCGGCAAGGCGGTCCGTGAGTCCGAGGTGGCGCGCGAGGACCTCGTCGTCACGTCGAAGCTCCCCGGCCGGCACCACGGCTACGACGAGGCGCACCGCTCGATCGACGAGACCCTCGGCAACCTGGGGCTCGACCACGTCGACCTGTACCTGATCCACTGGCCGAACCCGTCGGTGGACAAGTTCGTCGACACCTGGAAGGCGTTCGTCGACCTCCGCGACAGCGGCAAGGTCCGCTCGATCGGCGTCTCGAACTTCACGCCCGAGCACCTGCGCCGGATCGTCGACGCCACCGGGGTCGCCCCGGCCGTCAACCAGGTGGAGCTGCACCCGTACTTCCCCCAGGCGGAGCTGCGGAAGGTGCACCAGGAGCTCGGCATCGTGACCGAGAGCTGGAGCCCGCTCGCGAAGCGGTCGGAACTGCTCACCGAGCAGCCGATCGTCGATGCCGCCGCGGCGCACGGGGTGGCCCCCGGCCAGGTCGTGCTGCGCTGGCACGTCCAGCTCGGTGCCGTGCCGGTGCCGAAGTCGGGCGACGCCGCCCGCCAGAAGGAGAACCTCGACGTCTTCGGCTTCGAGCTGACCGACGACGAGGTGCAGGCGATCTCCGCGCTCGAGCGCGGTCGTCTGTGGGACGGCGACCCGGACACGCACGAAGAGATGTGACTCCGACGCGACCCTTCGGGGACAGCGGGGCTCCCGGTGGGCAGTACACTGGTTCCCCCTCTTCCCGAAGGGTTGCGTGTGTCCGAACCGACCGAGATCGACCGTGAACGCGGCTACGTCGACGGCCTCTTCCGTCGTCTCGACGAGCTGACCGCCGAGGCCGAACAGCGCCTCGCCGAGACCCGCCGACAGGCGGTCGGCGGGAACCACCAGAGCCGCAGCGAGCGCGACGCGTACGCGAGGCTCTACGAGGACACCGTCGCGACGCTCGAGCGGGTGGGGGACCGTCTGGTCTTCGGCCGGCTCGAGGTCGCCGAGCCCGACAACCCCGACGACACCTTCCGGTACATCGGCCGTGTGGGGCTGCGCGACGCCGAGCACCGGCCGCTGCTGCTCGACTGGCGCGTCCCCGGTGCCAGCGCCTTCTACCAGGCCACCGCCGCGCACCCGATGGGCATGCGCTCCCGCCGGCACCTGTCGCTGCAGGGCCGTCGCGTGGTCGGCGTCGAGGACGAGGTGTTCGACGCCTCGCTCTACGACGACGAGCGCACCCACCTGCAGGGCGAGGGGGCGCTGCTCGCCGCGGTGACCGCCGAGCGCACCGGCCGGATGACCGACATCGTCGCGACGATCCAGGGTGAGCAGGACCGCATCATCCGCTCCCCGCTCGAGGGCGTGCTCATCGTGCAGGGCGGCCCCGGCACCGGCAAGACCGCCGTGGCGCTGCACCGCGCCGCCTACCTGCTCTACTCCTACCGCGAGCGGCTGCGGGGCTCCGGCGTGCTCATGGTCGGCCCGTCCCCGGCGTTCCTGACCTACATCGAGCAGGTGCTCCCGTCGCTCGGCGAGACCGGTGTCGTGATGGCGTCGCTCGGCTCGCTCTACCCGGGCGTGCACGCGACGACGCACGACACCCGCGACGTCGCCGCCGTGAAGGGCGCCGCGCAGATGGCGTCACTGTTGCGCCGGGCCGTGCGCTCGCGCCAGGTCGTGCCGACCGAGTCGGTCACGCTCGACATCGAGGGCGAGCGGCTCGTCGTGCCGCCGCAGCTCGTCGCCGACGCCATGAAGCGCGCGCAGGACCGCGGCAAGCCGCACAACGCCGCCCGCGTCACGTTCAACAAGACCGCCCTCGACGCGATGACCCGCCTGCTCGCCGAGCAGCTGCGGGAGCGCGGCACCACGGTGGACGAGGCCGACGAGAAGGTCCTGCGCGAGGACATCCGGAGTTCGTACGACGCCCGTGTGCTGCTCAACACCGCGTGGTTGCCGCTGCCGCCGGAGAAGTTCCTCGAGGACCTCTACGCCCGGCCGAACTGGCTCGCCTCGCTCACCCCCGACTGGACCCCGGAGCGCCGCGCCCTGCTGCAGCGCGCCCGCGGTACGGCCTGGACCGTCGAGGACGTCCCCCTGCTCGACGAGGCCGCCGAACTGCTCGGCCCGTTCGACCCGACCGGCGGCGCCGCCAAGCGCGCGGCGAAGGCCAGCCGGAACCGTGACATCGAGAACGCCCGCCAGGCCATCGAGAACATGGGTGTCGAGGGCATCGTCAGCGCCGAGCAGGTCGCCGGCTCGTTCGCCGAGGGCGGCGACCCCCGCTCCACCGCCGAGCGCGCCGCCGACGACCGCGAGTGGACCTACGGGCACATCGTCGTCGACGAGGCGCAGGAGCTCTCGCCGATGCAGTGGCGCGTGCTCGCCCGCCGCAACCCGCTGCGCTCGTTCACGATCGTCGGCGACATGGCGCAGGGTTCCTCGCCGGGTGCCGCGCGCACCTGGGACGACGTCATCGGGGCGCTCGCGCGTCGCCGACGCGGCCGTGCGCCGCAGGTGCCGCTCGACCACCGCATCGAGCAGCTCACGGTGAACTACCGCACCCCGCGCTCCATCGTCGAGGCCGCCGGGGCCTTCGCGGACAGTGCCGGCCTCACCGTCACCCGCAACGAGGCCGTGCGCGACGGCGACCCCGTCGAGCGTGTCCGCGTCGCCCGGGCCGACCTGCTCGACACCGTCGTGGCCGTTGCCGACGCCGAGCGTGCCCGGATCGGCTCCGGCACCATCGGCGTCATCGTCCCCGAGGCCCAGGTCGACACGGTCCGGCAGCGGCTCGCCCGCACCGAGGCGGACGTCCGGGGCCTCGCCTCGCCGAACGCCGGCTCGCTCACGGTGCTGACGGGTGCGGACGCCAAGGGTCTGGAGTTCGACGGCGTGCTGCTCGTCGACCCGGACGGCGTGGGTGCCGACGCCGCCCGCGCCGCCGCCGCGGTGTACGTCGCGATGACGCGTCCGACACGTCGCCTGACGGTCATCGACGTCGACTGACGGTCGTGCGTGTGTCCCCGCGCCCTTCGTGCGCAGGAACGGTCGGGTCCGTCGGTCCCACGCGACCGTTCCTGCGCACGATCGGTGGGCGGTGGCGTCCCCGCGGGGCGGACGGGAGGCCCGGTGCGGGCCCGCCACGGGCCTCCCGGATCAGGTCGGGTCGCCCTCGGACCGCACCCGCGCGACCAGGTCGGCCCACGGGCCGTCGAGGCGGCGACCCGGGATCGTCACGGTGGTGCGCTCGACGGTGATCGTCCAGCTGAAGTCGTCGGGGACGGGCGCAGCCGTCGGTGCCGGGGTGCGCCGCAGCGCGTCGACGACGTCGGACCACGCCGTGGGGTCGTTGCTCGTGTCGGTGTCGACCCGCCAGCGTCGTGTGGTGCCGGCGAAGCCCCCGGAGCGGCGGACCTCGATGCGCATGGCCCCGACGGTACGCCCGGGTGGCCTGCTCAGTCGAGCACGCCCACCTGCTGCCAGGCCTGACGGACCGCGGTCTGCTCGGCGGAACCGTCCCCGAACCGCCGCCCGGCCGCGTCGACGGTGACGGTGGCGAAGCCGGCGAAGTCGATCGAGGCGGTCACCTCGGCCGACGTCAGGGCGTCCCACCAGACGGCGCCGGCGCCCAGCCACGCGGGGCCGCCGATGGCCGTGGCGGCCAGGAAGAACGCGTGGTTCGGGATCCCGGAGTTCGTGTGGACCCCGCCGGCGTCGTCCGTGGTGTCGACGAACCCGGCCATGGTCGCCGGTTGCGGGTCCTTCCCGAGCACCGGGTCGTCGTACGCGGTGCCGGGGGCTCGCATCGACCGGAGGGCGTCGCCCTGCACGGCGTCGGTGAACAGCCCCTCGCCGATGAGCCAGCTCGCCTGCTCCGCCGTCTGCCCCGCCGCGTACTGGGCGACCAGGGAACCGAAGACGTCGCTGATCGACTCGTTGAGGGCGCCCGACTGGCCCTGGTAGGTCAGGTCGGCGGTGTACTGCGTGACGCCGTGCGCGAGCTCGTGGCCGATGACCTCGAGCGCGACGGTGAAGCGGCGGAACACCTCGTCGTCGCCGTCGCCGAACACCATCCGGTTGCCGTCCCAGTAGGCGTTGTCGTAGTCCTGTCCGTAGTGCACGGTCGCGTCGAGGGGGAGCCCGGCGCCGTCGATCGACACCCGGCCGAACACCTCGAGCCAGAAGGCGTGCGTGGCGCCGAGGCCCGCGTACGCCTCGTCGACCGCGGCGTCACCGGAGTCGGCGTCGCCCTCGCGCCGGACGACGGTGCCGGGCAGCGTCGTGGTGCCGTGCGCATCGGCGATCGTCCGCTGCGGGGAGCGGTCGACGGCACCGCTGACGCCGCGCGGTGCGACCAGGTGCTCGTGCTTCGGCGCCTGCACGGCGTCGAGCGAGGCCAGTGCGGTGCGTGCCGCCGAGGCCGCCCGGGGGAACGCGTCGGCGTCGGCGACGGCGCGGAGCAGGTAGGGCGGGACGACGGAGCGGATGCGGTCGGTCGCGGTCATGCGCACATGCAACCACCGGGCACCGACACGGCCCTGCGCGGGCCGTCTCGTGGCGTGGTCAGTCGCGCTTGCGGTGCTCGACGAGGGCCAGGGCGTACGACTCCCACCACTGGCCGGCCGCGGGGCCGCCGTTGCAGGTGCCGTCGCTGAGCCCGGGCGTCTTCACCCAGAGCAGGGCGTCGAGCCGGGTGCTGCCGCCGGTGACGTGCGGCTCCTGGCCGAGGCCGGCGCCCTCGGGGTTGCACCAGGTTCCCCGCCACCCCTGCCCGTTGCGGGAGACGTCGATGACGAAGTGCGGGTCCCCGCCGATCGCGTCGGCGAGCTCGTCGGCGTACGCGCGCTCCTGGTCGACCCGGTAGAAGTTCGACACGTTCGTGAAGAAGCCCTGCACCTCGTCGACGCCGGCCTGCCGCAGCCAGTCCGCCATGGTCGCGGTCGGCACGCGGTTCTCGTTGCCGCCGTCCAGGTACACGGTGAGGCCGTGGCCGGTCAGGGCGTCGACGGCCTTGCGCAGCAGGGGCAGGCGTTCGTCGCGCAGCCGCTCGCAGTTCTGGATCTGGGCGATCGAGTCGGGCTCGACGAGCACGACGGCGTGCGAACCGGCCATCGCCCGGACGGCGGACCGGACCCACGGCAGGTAGGCGTCGTCCTCGGTGCCGCCCTTCGAGTAGCTGCCGCAGTCACGGTCCGGGATGTTGTAGAGGACGAACACGGGGGTGCCACCGCGTTGCTCCGCCGTGCTGACCACCGACCGGATCGTCGAGCGGGTCTCGGCCCGCGAGGTGTTCGTCAGCCACGTCGCGATCGGCTGGTCGGCGATCACCGCGATCTGCTCGGCGGTCTCGGCGTCGCCCTCGGCCCGGGCCTGGCGCTCGCGGAGGCCGGCCTGGTTCACGGCGGTCGGCTGGCGCGCGAGCCCGCCCGGGAACGCCTCGGCCGCGGACTTCCGCTCGGCGACGCTGCGGCCGCTCGGGGTACGGTCGCCGTCCGGCTGGCCGCCGTTCCACGGGCCGACGACCACGAGGGTCGTGACGACCGCGGCGACGACGACGGCCGCAGCGGCGATCCACCCCCACTGCCGCAGGCCGCCGGTGCGGTTGCGGCGTGGGGTGCTGGGTGCCTCGTGCTCCGGCATGCTGCGGTGCTCCTGATCTGACCGTGCGGTGTCGGTGGTGCGGGCACCGATCGCGCCCGGACCCATGCTGACAGGTGCGGGGGAGTCCTGACCAGCGCCGATCCGCGATCGCCCAGGTGTCGCACCGACGGCTGACAGGAGCGCTCCAGCGACCGCGCAGGACCGTGCAGCACACTGTGCGGATGTTCCGTCGACTCCTCCTCCTCGCCCTGACCGCGGGCTACGCCTGGGTGATCTGGCGGATGACGCTGACCCCGCAGGTCTTCACCTCGGCCCAGAACTCCCTCGTGCTGCACGCGATCGCCTGGGTGCAGCAGCTGCCGCACGGTGCCTGGTTCACGTACGAGCGCACCGAGTTCCTCGCCAACATCGCGATGTTCGTGCCCGTGGGGATGCTCGCGGCGCTGTGGCTGCCCCGGCGCTGGTGGATCCTCGGCGCGCTCGTCGCGGTCGCCCTGTCCACGGGCATCGAGTTCGCGCAGGCCACCTACCTGCCGTACCGCGTCGCGGACCCGCGCGACGTGCTGTCGAACGGCCTCGGCGGACTGCTCGGCGCGACGCTGGTCGGACTCGTCCGCAGCCTGCTGCCGGAGCGTCGCCGCCGACGCCGTCTGCACCCCAGGACCGCCTAGGACTCTGGTAGTCTTGTGCGGTTGCCGTCGAACGGCCGCGGACAAAGAGCGCTCGTGCATCAGGCACGGGCACCGCGCAACGGACAGGAAGGGGATCACCATGGCACTTGACGCACAGGTCAAGCAGGAGATCATCGAAGAGTACGCGACCCACCCGGGCGACACCGGATCCCCCGAGGTCCAGGTCGCCGTTCTGACGCGTCGTATCAACGACCTGAACGAGCACCTCAAGGAGCACAAGCACGACCACCACTCGCGTCGTGGCCTGCTCCTCATGGTCGGTCAGCGTCGCCGTCTCCTCGGCTACCTCTCCGACGTCGACATCGCCCGCTACCGCACGCTCATCGAGCGCCTCGGCCTGCGTCGCTAGTCGACCGACACACGCTTGACCGAACGCCCCGGTCCTCTTCGAGAGGACCGGGGCGTTCTTCGTTCCGCGGGGCGTCCGGCGCTCGGCGGGGGCCCCGCTCAGTCCGCACTCCGTCCTCGGTCGGTCGCGAGGTCGGTCACGACTCGTCGCCCGCGCTCGTCCCGCGGTCACGACTCGTCGGCCACCACGGTCCCACTCGACACTTCATGACCGATCGGCGGCCGGCGCGCGGGGAGTCGTGACCGATCGGCACGCTGTTCGATGGCGGGAATGGTTGTGACGGTGACTCGGTTGGATGCTATGTTCATGCAAACGCATCGAAAGTCGGGAAGCATCATGACCACCATCGCCGTCGTCTCCGCCGGACTCTCCGAGCCCAGCTCCACCCGCCTGCTCGCCGACCGTCTGGGCGAGGCCGCCGTCGCGTCACTCGTCGCCGAGGGCACCCCGGCACACGTCGTGCACGTCGAACTCCGGCCGCTCGCGCACGAGATCACCGACGCGATGCTGACCGGATTCGCGGCCCCGGCGCTCTCCGCAGCGATGGCCGCCGTGGTCGAGGCCGACGCCGTCGTGTTCGTCACGCCGATCTTCACCGCGGGCGTCAGCGGACTGGCGAAGTCGTTCCTGGACGTGCTCGACAAGGACTCGATGGCCGACATGCCCGTCCTGCTCGGGGCCACCGGCGGGACCTCGCGGCACTCCCTCGCGATCGACCACGCCCTCCGGCCGGTCTTCGCGTACCTGCGTGCGGCGATCGTGCCCACCGGGGTGTTCGCCGCGACCGACGACTGGGGGACCGACGGTGACGCGGCCGCCCTGGACGGTCGCATCCACCGGGCCGGAGCCGACCTGGCCTGGGCGATCCGGGCCTCCAGGCGGGCCCCGCAGGAAGCCGACGCGCTCCCCGCGACCCCGGACTTCGCGAGCCTGCTCGGTGGCCTCGGTCACTGACCGCCGGCCGGCCCCTGGCTCAGTACCAGTGCGGGTTGACGCTCATCTCGTGGCCCCACGCCCCGCAGGGTGATCCGTAGGCGCTCTTGATGTACGCGAGCCCCCAGTCGATCTGCGTGTTCGCGTTGGTGCGCCAGTCGGCTCCGGCGACCGCCATCTTCTCGGCCGGCAGCGACTGCGGGATGCCGTAGGCGCCGCTCGAGGCGTTCAGGGCGTTCGCCCGCCACCCGGACTCCTGCGTCCAGAGCGACACCAGGCACGAGAACTGGTCGGAGCCCCACCCGTACGACCCGAGCGCGCTCCGTGCGTAGGCCTGCGCGGCCGCGGGGTCCACGGCGACGCCCCCGGTGCTCGGGTAGGACGAGCCGGTGCCGCCGCTGGTCGCGCCGCCGCTGGAAGCGCTGCTGCCGGCGTTCGCCGCGGCCGTGTTCGCCGCCGCCTCGGCCGCCGCCGCTGCGGCCCGCTTGCGCTGCTGCTCCGCCTTCTGCGCGGCGACCCGCTGGCCGAGTTCGTACCCGGCCTCCTGCTTCGCGGTGCTGTCCTTGAGCGACGCGAGCTGCGCGTACAGCTCGTCGCTGTGCTGCTCCGTCGACTCGACGGCGGCGTCCGCCGCCTGTTCCGCCGACTTCGCCGCGGCCGAGCGCTCCTCGGCCGCCTGCGCGCGCGTCGCGCGTTCCGTCTCGGCCCGCTCGGCCTGCTCGTGCAGCGACGACGCCGTGCCGGCCGCGACGGACGCGTCGTCCATGACGCCGGCCCAGGTCTCCGACAGCTGGTCGAGGGCGCCGAGCTGGTAGAGCAGCTGGTCCGGGTTCTTCGCGGTCGCGATGCGGGTGGTCATCTGGTTCGTGCTGCCGTCGCGGTACAGGTTCGCGGCCAGTTGGCCGGCCCGCTGCTGGGCCCGGTCCGCCGTCTCGCTCGCGTGCTGCGCCTGGGCCTGGAGGCTCGTGGCGGCCTGGGTGGCCGACGCCAACTCCGACTCGGCCGCGTCCGCCTTCGACGAGGCCACCAGGGCGGCCTGCGACTTCGCGGCTGCTTCGTCCTGCGCCGACTGCAGCGCCGCCTGCACCTTCTGCACCTCGGCGCGCTTCGCTGTCTCGTTGCCCTTGGCGCGCTGGACGTCCTGCCAGGTGGGGTACTCGGTGGCGTTCGCGGGGGCAGCGGTCAGGGCCGGGGCGACGAGCGCGCCGACGACCACGGCGGCCGCGACGAGCACGCCCCGCGAGGGGGTGAGGCGCATGTCGGCAGGCTACCGATGTTCACCAGGAGTCCAGCGAGCCGCGCCGCCGACAGCCTGAGGACTGGTAAAGTCCATCGTGTCCGAGGACTCATTCCCCGGACGTCACACACAACACTGCGCAGGCCGGGCACGGAGCTGGTCATCGGTGGTGGCTCGCGGGCCGGAACGGTTTCCCGAGTGCTTCTACTGCTGGCCAGACATGCGTCCGGAACGATCGGCGCGCACGCACCATCGAGTGCCGTCGCCACGGCCTGCCGGAAACACATCAAGGAGGCGCCCTTTTGGAGGGTCCCGAGATCAAGTTCGCCGAAGCCGTCATCGACAACGGCAAGTACGGCAAGCGCACCGTCCGGTTCGAGACCGGTCGGCTCGCACAGCAGGCCCAGGGCGCGGTCGCCGCGTACCTGGACGAGGAAACGATGCTCCTCTCGGCCACCAGCGCCGGCAAGCACCCGCGTGAGGGCTTCGACTTCTTCCCGCTGACCGTCGACGTCGAGGAGCGTTCCTACGCCGCCGGCAAGATCCCCGGTTCGTTCTTCCGTCGTGAAGGCCGTCCGTCGACCGAGGCCATCCTCGTCTGCCGTCTGATCGACCGGCCGCTGCGTCCGTCGTTCGTCGACGGCCTCCGCAACGAGGTGCAGATCGTCATCACCGTCCTGAGCATCGCTCCGGACGAGTTCTACGACGCGCTGGCGATCAACGCCGCGTCCGCGTCGACGCAGATCTCCGGTCTGCCGTTCTCCGGTCCGATCGCCGGTGTGCGCCTCGCGCTCATCGGCGACCAGTGGGTCGCGTTCCCGAAGGCCTCGCAGCTCGCCGACGCCGTGTTCGACCTGACCGTCGCCGGTCGTGTCGTCACGGACGAGGCCGGCAACGAGGACGTCGCGATCATGATGGTCGAGGCGGAAGCCACCGAGCACGCCTGGGACCTCATCCAGGGCGGCGCCACGAAGCCCGACGAGGCCATCGTCGCGCAGGGTCTCGAGGCGGCGAAGCCGTTCCTCAAGTCCCTCGTCGACGCGCAGGCCAAGCTCGCTGCGCAGTCGGCCAAGGAGATCCAGGACTTCCCGGTCTTCCCGCCGTACGCGCCCGAGGTCTACTCCGCCGTCGAGGCCCTCGCGCTCTCCGAGCTCGGTGACGTCTACAAGATCGCCGCCAAGACCGAGCGTCAGGACGCCGACGACGCGCTCAAGTCGCGCGTCAAGGCTGCCATCGCCGAGCAGGTCACCGCGGGCTCGCTGCCCGAGGTCGCCAACTCGCAGGTCGGTGCCGCGTACAAGTCGGTCACGAAGAAGGTCGTCCGCGGCCGCATCCTGACCGAGCAGATCCGCATGGACGGCCGCGGCCTCGCCGACATCCGTCCGCTCGACGCCGAGGTCGCCGTGATCCCGCGCGTCCACGGGTCGGCGATCTTCCAGCGCGGCGAGACGCAGATCCTCGGCGTCACCACGCTGAACATGCTCAAGATGGAGCAGCAGATCGACTCGCTGTCGCCCGTCACGAAGAAGCGCTACCTGCACCACTACAACTTCCCGCCCTACTCGACCGGTGAGACCGGCCGCGTGGGTTCGCCGAAGCGTCGCGAGATCGGGCACGGCTTCCTCGCCGAGCGCGCCCTCGTGCCGGTGCTGCCGTCGCGTGACGAGTTCCCGTACGCCATCCGTCAGGTCTCCGAGGCGCTGAGCTCCAACGGCTCGACCTCGATGGGTTCCGTCTGCGCCTCGACCCTGTCGCTGCTCAACGCCGGTGTGCCCCTCAAGGCCCCGGTCGCCGGCATCGCGATGGGCCTCGTGTCCGACACCGTCGACGGTCAGACCCGCTACGCGGCCCTGACCGACATCCTCGGTGCGGAAGACGCTCTCGGCGACATGGACTTCAAGGTCGCCGGTACCTCGGAGTTCGTCACCGCGATCCAGCTCGACACCAAGCTCGACGGCATCCCGTCGACGGTGCTCGACGCGGCGCTCAAGCAGGCCAAGGAGGCCCGCTCGGCCATCCTCGGTGTGTTGAACGAGGCCATCGACGCCCCCGACGAGATGGCGGACACCGCTCCTCGCGTCATCTCGGTGCAGATCCCCGTCGACAAGATCGGCGAGCTGATCGGCCCGAAGGGCAAGACGATCAACGGCATCCAGGACACCACGGGTGCCGACATCTCGATCGAGGACAACGGCACCGTCTACATCGGCGCCGTCGACGGTCCGTCGGCCGAGGCCGCTCGTGCCCAGGTCAACGCGATCGCGAACCCGACCAACCCGGAGATCGGGGACCAGTTCCTCGGCACCGTCGTGAAGATCGCCACCTTCGGCGCCTTCGTGTCGCTGCTCCCGGGCCGTGACGGTCTGCTCCACGTCTCCGAGGTCCGCAAGCTCGCCGGTGGCAAGCGTGTGGAGAACGTCGAAGACGTGCTCGGCGTCGGCCAGAAGGTCCTCGTCGAGGTCACCAAGGTGGACGACCGCGGCAAGCTGTCGCTCGCGCCGGTCGTGGCCGACGAGACCGAGGGTGACTCCACCTCGGCCGAGACGGTCCGCGCCCACGCCGAGGACCCGGCCGAGGGCTGATCCTCCCCGCGTCCTGACGCACGAACGGCCGCCGTCCCTTCCGGGGCGGCGGCCGTTCGCCGTTGCGGGGCAGGTGCCACGCGTTGGCCGCGCGTGCTTTCGCGGTCAGCGACACCTCACGGGCACGGCGCCGCGTGAACTGTCGCTGTGCGCGAAGGATCGCCGCGCCGTGCCACGTGCCGGTCAGGCCGCGGGGGTCTCCTGCGTGCCCATGAGCTGCGCGCGCCCGAGCAGGTGCCCGCGGAGCATGAAGCCCACGACCGCGGGGGTCGCGTCGGCGGGGACCTCGAGCACGGGGACGTCGAGGGCGCTCAGGGTGAAGAAGTAGCGGTGCACACCGTGGCCCGCGGGCGGGGCGGCCCCGAGGAACGTGTCCGTGCCGAACTCGTTGCGGCGGCGGAGTGCCTCGGCGGGCAGCAGGGCGTCGTCGGTGCCGGCGCCTGCGGGGAGCGAGGTCGCCGAGCCCGGGATGTCGGTGAGGCTCCAGTGCCAGAAGCCGGAGCCGGTCGGGGCATCGGGGTCGTAGACGGTCAGGACGAAGCTCTTCGTGCCCTCGGGTGCGTCCGACCACTCGAGTGCGGGGGAGCGGTCCTCACCGCCGACGTCGGAGCCGCGTGCCGAGGTGGGCAGCTCGCCTCCGTCGGTGAAGTCGGGGCTCGTCAGGGTGAAGGACGGGACGTCGGGCAGGTTCCAGTTGGGGTCGTTGGCCATGCCCCCAGCCAACACCCGCGGGCTCGGGCTGCGCTCGGTGCGCACGCGGGGCTGTGGGAGTTCGCACGTGACGGCCTGGAGGCACGGTGCGGGCCCGCCACGGGCCTCCCGTCCGGCCGCGGTCGCCTCGACCGCCCCACGACAGCGACACATGTGCGTCGCGCGGGTGCGTCGGTGCCGCGAAGGCGACAGGATGCCGCGAACTGTTCGGGGCTATCTGTCGCTTTCGCGAAAGCGACAGCCGACAGCCGACAGCGACAGCGACAGCGCTGGCGCGAGCCAGGCGTCAGCCCGCGAGCACCCGGTCGACCACGCGGTTGAGTGCAGCGGTGGCGGCGATCGCGTCACCGGCGTACGCGCCGGCCATCGCACCGTCGCGCGCGAGCATGAGCTCGTCGGCGCCGTCGCCGGGCAGGGGGTGTCCGGCCTCCTGCAGCAGGGTCGCGAGTCGCTCGGTGTACCAGTCGCGGTGCACGGCGACGACCTGGCGGACCGGGTCGCGCGGGTCGTGGTACTCGGCGGCGGCGTGCAGGAACGCACAGCCGCGGAACGCCGGGTCGTTGACGTCGTCGGCCAGTGCGGCGACCCACGCACGGACGGCCCGCTCGGGGGAGCCGGCGTCGGTGATGAGCTGCTCCATCCGCTCCTGCACGCGCTCGTGCTGGGTGCGGATGTAGGCCAGGATCAGGTTGTCCTTCGACCCGTAGTGCTTGTAGAACGTCGCCTTCGTGACGCTCGCCTCGGAGATGAGACGGTCGACGCCGACGCTGTGGATGCCCTCTTCGTAGAAGAGTCGCGTGGCGGTCTCGAGGACACGGACCTTCGCGCCGCCGGAGCGGGGAGTCGGGGGGACGCTCGACCCGTCCGGCGACGCGAGGTTCGTGCTCGGGCCGGGGAGACGCTGGACGGCCGGTTGGGGGGAATCGACCGTCACAGCGTGTACTCCTCGGACTCATCGGCTCCGCGACCGGAGTGGGGGGACTCGGTGGTCGCGCAGGACTGATGTCCCGAGCCGCCGGATCGGAACTTAGGGGGGCTTTCGATCCGGCGTGGCCAACTGTAGCACAAGGAGGACAGACAGACGAGTCGGTCTGTCCACATTTTCTGTACCCCACTTCGAGTGGCACGCGACCGAGACCGGGAAACTGGGCGGGAGGCATCGACGGATCACTAGGCTCGTCTGCGATGAACCAGCCAGTGCCACTGCCGCTCGGGGCCCCGGACACGTCGTTCCTGACGTCCGGCGGGGCCTTCGTCCGTCGCACCGTGCTGCCCTCGGGCGTCCGTGTGCTGACCGAGGCGGTGCCGGGTGCCGCGTCGACGAGCATCGGGTTCTGGGTCGGCGTCGGTTCGCGTGATGAGCGCGACGGGCAGTTCGGGTCGACGCACTTCCTCGAACACCTGCTCTTCAAGGGCACCGAGACCCGGTCGGCGCTCGACATCGCCATCGCGTTCGACTCGGTCGGCGGTGAGCACAACGCTGCGACCGCCAAGGAGTACACCTGTTACTACGCACGGGTCCGGGACACCGACGTCCCGATGGCCGTGAACGTCATCGGTGACATGGTCACCGGTTCGGTGCTCGAACCGGACGCATTCGCCGTCGAGCGCGGGGTCATCCTCGAAGAGCTCGCGATGGCCGCCGACGACCCGGCCGACGTCGCGGGCGAGGCGTTCTTCGCCGCGGCCTTCGGCGGACACCCGCTCGGCCGTCCGATCGGCGGCACCCCGGACAGCATCCGTGCGGTCCAGCGCGACGAGGTGCTGGCCCACTACCGCGAGCACTACGCGCCGAACGGCATCGTCGTGACCGCCGCCGGTGCCGTCGACCACGACCGGTTCTGCGAGCTCGTCGCCGGCGTCTTCCACGACGCCCCGGACGCCGAGCCGCTGCCGCGCCGCACGCCCGAGACCGTGGCCGACCCGGTCGAGGCGAAGTTGACCGTGGTGCACCGCCCGACCGAGCAGGTCAGCATGCTCCGCGGCTCGCAGGGCCTCGACCTGCGTGACGACCGCCGTCCATCGCTCAGCGTCCTGAACGCCGTGCTCGGTGGCGGCATGAGCTCGCGCCTGTTCCAGGAAGTGCGCGAGCGCCGCGGTCTGGCCTACGCGGTGTCGTCGTTCGCCCCCGCGTACCTGGACAACGGCGCCTTCGGTGTCTACGCCGGATGCGCGCCGGACAACGTCGCCGGTGTCATCGACATCGTCGACGCCGAGTTCCGCCGGATGGTCGACCACGGCATCACCGACGACGAGCTCCGACGTGCCAAGGGCCAGATCGAGGGCGCGCTGACGCTCTCGCTCGAGGACTCCGACGCCCGCATGACCCGGCTCGGCCGTTCCGAGCTCGGCACGGGCGAGTACACCGACCTGTCGACGGCGCTCGAGCGTGTCGACGGCGTCACGACCGCCGGCGTGCTCGAACTCGCGCGCGACCTGCTGACCCGGCCGACGATCACCTCGGTCGTCGGTGCCGTGCAGCAGGACGAACTCGCTGCGGCCATCGGGATCGGCAGCTGAGCACGGACATGTCGCACTACCTGTACCTCGTCCGGCACGGCGAACACCAGGACGCCGAACACGGCCTGCGGGACGGCAAGCTCTCCGAACGCGGCAAGCGTCAGGCGACCCTGATCGCGGACCGTCTCGGTGGCGTGCCCTTCGACGGCGTGTACCACTCGCCGCTCGAGGCCCCGAGCGAGACCGCCGCGTTCCTGTCGCAGCGCCTGCCGTCGATCCAGCCCGAGCCCTCGACCCTGCTGTTCGACTGCATCCCCTCGGGCCCGACCCCGGACATGCCGCACGCCTACCAGGGCTGGTACGGCGGCATCACCGAAGAGGAGATCGTCGCCGGGCAGGCCCAGATGGGCGACGCCGTGTCGGAGTGGTTCACCCCGGCGCGCGAGGACCGGCACGACCTGCTGATCACCCACAACGCCGTGATCGGCTGGTTCGTGCGCGAGGCGTTCCAAGCCCCCGAGTGGCGCTGGATGGGCACGAACGTCGCCCACACCGCGCTCACGATCATCCGGATCCGTTCGGCGAAGCCCGCCGAGGTCGTCACGCTGAACGACCTGGCCCACCTGCCGGTGGAGCTGCGCACGGGTCTGCCCGTCGACCAGCCCGTCTAGCGGCTGCCCGTCCGGTCCGCGGTGGCGCGGCCGGGAGGCCCGTGGCGGCTCAGGCGATCGGCTTGCGGTACCAGGCGGTCGCGTTCGGGTTGTCGTTGAACGGCTCGACCCGCTGGTACCCGCGGCCGCGGTACATCGCACCGGCCGCCACGAGCGAGTCGTTCGTGTCGAGGACGATGCTCGTCGCACCGAGGTCGGCCGCGGCACGCTCGAGCAGGTCCATCACGGCCGTCGCCACGCCCGTGCCGCGCCCGGCCGGCGCCACGAAGACGTGCTTGACCTCGAACCGGACGTCGGCGGCACCGGTCGCGTCGACCCCGTCCGCGATCCGACGGAGGCCGCCGCAGCCGACCGCGACGTCGTCGTCGTACGCCACCGCGAACACCCCGTTCGGCGGCGTGAACTCGGACGCGGGGGTGCGCTTCCGCGAGTACGTGCCCTGCGTGCTCGGGAACGTCGCCTCGCGCTCGTCCAGGTACGCGTCGAGCAGCGCGTCGACCTCGGGCAGATCGGCCGGCACGGTCCTGACCTCGACTGACATGCGTCGATCCTAGGATGGACCGCATGGTCACTCCCGTCGCCGTCGTCGGCGCCACCGGTCGTCTCGGGGGCCTCGTGGCGTCCGTCGTCGAGGAACTCCCGGAGTTCGAGCTCGTCGCCCGCCTGTCGTCGAAGGACGGCGCGCACGAGGCGCCGCCGTCGGTCTTCGGCGGCGCGGCCCTGGTGGTCGACGTGACGGTGCCGTCGCTCAGCCCGGCGATCGTGGAGAACGCGCTGTCGAGCGGCGCGAACGTGCTCGTCGGCACCTCCGGCTGGTCGCTCGACCGGCTCGCGAAGCTCCGCACCGGGCTGCGGGAACGCCCGGACCAGGGGGTGCTCGTGGTCCCGAACTTCTCGATCGGCTCCGTGCTCGGCACCCACCTGGCGACGATCGCGGCACCGTGGTTCCCCGCCGCCGAGATCGTCGAGACCCACCACGCCGGCAAGATCGACTCGCCCTCGGGCACCGCGGTGCGCACCGCCGAGCTGATGGCCGACGCCCGGCGCGAGGTCGGTCCCGTGGACGCCCCGCACGTCGACCAGCGCGCCCGCGGCCAGCAGGTCGCCAGCGTGCCCATCCACTCGCTCCGCCTGCCCGGGGTGAAGGCCGTGCAGGACGTCGTGCTGAGCGGCCCCGGCGAGACGCTGACGATCCGGCACGACACCAACGACGACGTCGCCTACGTCGCGGGCATCCGTGCGGCGCTGGCGAACGTGGTGTCGGCGCGGGGCCTCACCGTGGGCCTCGGCAGCGTCCTCGGCATCGGCTGACCGCCGTGGGTCGGATGGAGCGGGCCGGACGCACGATCCGCTCGCCGTTCTGGGGTGCAGCGCTGATGGCGGTGCTGCTCGCCCTGTACATCGTGCTCGTCGGGCAGCGCGCCGTCGCCTTCATCGCGACCGGGATCCCGATCGGCATCGGCATCGGCGTCGCGCTGTTCGTCGTCGCCGCGATCGGGGCGCTCCTGCTCGTGCTGGAGTTCCGCTTCGGCATCCGCATCACCCGGCTCGGCGCGCGGCTCGAGGCCGAGGGCGGCACCCCGGACGACGTCGTCCCGGTGCGGCCGTCGGGCCGGCCGATCCGCGACGCCGCCGACGAGCTGTTCCCGCGGTACCGCGACGCGGTCGAGCAGGACCCGGCCGACTGGCGTGCCTGGTACCGGCTCGGTGTGGTCTACGACGCCGCCGGTGACCGCAAGCGCGCACGGTCGGCGATGCGCACCGCCCTGGCGCGCGCCGCCGACCGCTGACCCCGGGGCCGGAGGCGGATCAGAAGACGGCGTCGATCGCGTCCGCCGCCTGCGTGTACCGGAACGTGTAGCCGGACTCGAGCAGCTTCGTGGGCACCATCCGCTGGCTCGACAGGAGCATGTCGTCGGCGGCGTCCCGCAGCGCCAGGCGCAGGGCGAACTCGGGGATCCGGAAGAGGTACGGGCGGTGCAGGACCTCGGCGACGTGCTTCGTGATGCGGTCGGCCACGACGGGCTCGGGGCCGGCCAGGTTCACCGGACCGGACACGTCCGGTGCCGCGGTCGCCAGGTGCACGATCGCGCCGACCTCGTCCTCGAGTGCGATCCAGGGCCAGTGCTGGCCACCGGTGCCGAGCCGGCTGCCGACGCCGAGCTTCGTCAGCGGGACGAGCGGCGCGAGCGCACCGCCGCCCTTGCCGATGACGATGCCGGTGCGGAGCGTGACGACCCGGACCCCGGCGGGAGCGGCGTTCGCGGCGGCTTCCCACGCGGTGCAGACGTCGGCGAGGAAGCCCGTGCCCGCGGCGGCGTCGTCCTGCAGCACGTCGGCCGGGCGATCGCCGTACACGCCCGAGGCCGAGCCCGACAGGAACAGCGCCGGGGGAGTGGCGGCGTGCCGCATCGCCTCGACCAGGGTGTCGGTGGCGTCGATGCGCGAGCTGCGGATCTCCTTGCGGTACGCGTCCGTCCACGGCAGCTTGCCGATGTTCGCGCCGGCCAGGTTGATCACCACGTCGGCACCGTCGAGGATCGCCGGGTCGAGCGGACGCCGCCCCGGTGCCCAGCGGAACTCGGTCGCGGTGCGCGCTTCCCGGCGGACGAGCGTGGTGACGTGGTGCCCCGCCTCGCGCAGGGCGCGGACGAGGGGCGTCCCGATGAACCCGGACGAGCCGGCCACCAGGATCGAGAGCGGTTGTTCCGTCGTGTCGGGCATGCCCGCAACGCTACTCACACCGACGTAGGCTTCTGTGTGTGACCGACAGCGAGACCGTACAGCCCGACGCCTCCGTCCCGACGCCCTACGAAGACCTGCTCCGCCGGGTCCTGACGGAGGGCTCGCCGAAGGGTGACCGCACCGGCACCGGCACCCGGAGCCTGTTCGGCGCACAGCTCCGCTACGACCTGTCGAAGGGCTTCCCCCTCGTCAGCACCAAGCGCGTGCACTTCAAGTCGGTCGCGTACGAGCTCCTCTGGTTCCTCCGTGGCGAGGGCAACGCCACCTGGCTGCAGGAGCACGGTGTCCGGATCTGGAACGAGTGGGCGGACGCCGACGGCGACCTCGGCCCGGTGTACGGCGTGCAGTGGCGCTCGTGGCCGACCCCCTCGGGTGAGCACGTCGACCAGATCGCCCAGGTCATCGAGCAGATCAAGACCAACCCGGACAGCCGTCGGCTCATCGTCTCGGCGTGGAACGTCGCCGACGTGCCGGACATGGCGCTCGCCCCGTGCCACGCCTTCTTCCAGTTCTTCGTCAACGACGGCAAGCTCTCGTGCCAGCTCTACCAGCGGAGCGCCGACATGTTCCTCGGCGTCCCGTTCAACATCGCCTCGTACGCGCTGCTGACCCACATGATCGCGGCGCAGACCGGGCTCGAGGTCGGCGACTTCGTCTGGACCGGCGGCGACTGCCACATCTACGACAACCACGTCGAACAGGTCGAGGAGCAGCTGTCCCGCACGGCGTACCCGATGCCGACGCTCGAACTCGCTCCGCGCGACTCGATCGACGACTACGAGTACGAGGACTTCACCGTCGTCGGTTACGAGCACCACCCGGCGATCAAGGCCGCGGTCGCCGTCTGATGATCGGCATGGTCTGGGCCCGCTCGACCACCGGCGTCATCGGTGCCGACGGCGGCATGCCCTGGCACGTGCCCGAGGACCTGGCGCACTTCAAGCAGGTCACCGGCGACGCGACCGTGCTGATGGGCCGGCGCACCTGGGAGTCCCTGCCCGAGCGCTTCCGGCCGCTGCCCGGTCGGCGCAACGTCGTGCTCACCCGGGACACGACGTGGACGGCCGACGGCGCCGAGGTCGTACACGACCTGCAGGCCGAACTCGAGCGTGCCGACAGCGCCGACGAGACCATGTGGGTGATCGGCGGCGGTCAGGTCTACGCCGCCGCACTCGACGCGGCCGACCACGTCTCCGAGACGCTGATCGACGTCGACGTGCCCGGTGACACCGTCGCACCCACGCTCGACGAGGCGGCCGGCTGGACGCTCACCGACGAGGGCCCCTGGCAGGAGTCCCGGAACGACGGCACCCGCTACCGGTTCCTGGAGTGGCAACGCCGCGCCTGAGCGCCCGCACGCGCCGGGCGTGACCGGCGGGACGGACGTGATCCGGGCCTCCCGGCCGCGCCGCAGGCGGTCCGCCGTCCACACGGACGGCGGTCCTCGCGCGCATCCCCGGTACGCTGGTGCCCGTGTCCCCGCGTGAGAATCCCTTCGGTCAGGTCCTCGTCGCCCTCGTGACCCCGTTCACGGCCGACGGCGAGGTCGACTGGCCCGGCGTCGAGCAGCACATCGACGACTGCATCACCGCCGGCGCCGACGGCATCGTCGTCACCGGCACGACCGGCGAGACGTCGACGCTGACCGACCCGGAGAAGCTCCGTCTGGTCGAGGTCGGCAAGTCCGTCGCCGCCGGCCGCGCGAAGATCATCACGGGCGGTGGCTCGAACGAGACCGCGCACGCGATCCACCTGTACAAGCAGAGCGAGAAGGCCGGCGCGGACGGCGTGATGATCGTCACGCCGTACTACAACAAGCCGACGCAGTCGGGTGTCCTCACCCACTTCCGGATGATCGCGGACGCCACCGACCTGCCGGTGATCCTGTACGACATCCCGGGCCGCACCGGCATCCCGATCACGTACGACACGATCCTGCGTGCGTCCAAGCACCCGAACATCCTCGCCGTGAAGGACGCCAAGGGTGACTTCGCCGAGGTCTCGCGGGTGCTGAACAACACCGACCTCATGTACTTCTCCGGCGACGACACGAACGTGCTCCCGCACCTGTCGATCGGCGCCACCGGCCTGATCGGTGTGACCGCGAACATCACGAGCGCGCCGTACCGCACCATCGTCGACGCGGTGAACCGGGGCGACCTGGCCACCGCGACGGCCGAGCACAAGCGACTCGAGCCGCTCGTCCGCGCCGTGATGACGCACGTTCCCGGTACCGTGGCCGCCAAGTACATCCTGCACGGGCTCGGCCGCATCGGCAGCCCGCGCGTCCGACTGCCGCTCGTCGGCCCCGAGGACTCCGAGGCGTACGCCATCGAGACCTCCCTCGAAGCCGTGCGCGACGTGCCCGGCGCCGACTTCTCGAACTTCCGCCCCGACCGCAACGCGGCGGCCGGCGGTGCACTACCGAAGGTGCCAGGCACCACCCGCTAGCGAACACCGCGGCGCGCAGCACGCGCGTCGCCCGAATCCGTAGGACCGAATGCCCACACAGATCTCCGAACCGCAGCCGCTCGAAGCCGGCACCCTCCGCGTCGTCCCCATCGGGGGCCTCGGCGAGATCGGTCGAAACATGACCGTCTACGAGTACGAGGGCAAGCTGCTCATCGTCGACGCCGGCGTGCTGTTCCCCGAGGAGCACCAGCCCGGTGTCGACCTGATCCTGCCGGACTTCTCGCCGATCCGTGACCGCCTCGACGACGTCCTCGGTGTCGTGCTCACGCACGGCCACGAAGACCACATCGGCGCCGTCCCGTACCTGCTCAAGCTCCGCGACGACATCCCGCTGATCGGCTCCACGCTGACCCTGGCGCTCGTCGAGGCGAAGCTCAAGGAACACCGGATCAAGCCGTACACGCTCGTCGTGGCCGAGGACCAGACCGAGCAGATCGGCCCGTTCCACCTCGAGTTCGTCGCCGTGAACCACTCCATCCCGGACGCCCTCGCCGTCGCGATCACGACCCCCGCCGGTCGTGTGCTGCACACGGGTGACTTCAAGATGGACCAGCTCCCGCTGGACGACCGCATCACCGACCTCCGTGCGTTCGCCCGTCTGGGCGAGGCCGGCGTGGACCTGTTCCTGCCGGACTCCACGAACGCCGACGTGCCGGGCTTCACCGCTCCGGAGCGCGACATCGGCCCGGTGCTCGAGAACATCATCATGCGCGCCCGCAAGAAGGTCGTCGTGGCGAGCTTCTCGTCGCACGTGCACCGCGTGCAGCAGGTCCTCGACGCCGCCGCGGCCGCGAACCGCAAGGTCGCGTTCATGGGGCGCTCGATGATCCGCAACATGACGATCGCCGCCGACCTCGGGTACCTGCGGGTGCCGGAGAACGTGCTCATCGACACGAAGAAGGCGAAGAACGTCCCCGACGACCAGATCGTCTACATGTCGACCGGGTCGCAGGGTGAGCCGATGGCCGTCCTGGCCCGCATGGCGAACCTCGAGCACCAGATCGAGATCGGCGAGGGCGACACCGTCATCCTCGCGTCGTCGCTCATCCCGGGCAACGAGAACGCCGTGTACCGCGTCATCGACGGGCTGACGAAGCTCGGTGCGAAGGTCGTGCACAAGGGCAACGCGAAGGTGCACGTCTCCGGACACGCCTCCGCCGGCGAGCTGCTCTACTGCTACAACATCCTGCGGCCGCGCAACGTTCTCCCCGTCCACGGCGAGCACCGCCACCTGTACGCGAACGCCGACCTGGCGATCCAGACGGGTGTCCCGCCGCGCAACGTGATCCTCGGGCAGGACGGCATCGTCGTCGACCTGAAGGACGGCGTCGCGACGGTCGCCGGCCAGCTCGACATCGGCTACGTCTACGTCGACGGCTCCACCGTCGGTGAGATCACCGACGCCGACCTGAAGGACCGCCGCGTCCTGGCGGAAGAGGGCTTCATCTCCATCTTCTGCGCGGTGGACTTCACCACCGGGCAGTGCGTTATCGGCCCGGAGATCCAGTCGCGCGGCTTCGCCGAGGACGACTCCGTGTTCGACGACGTCCGCCCGCAGATCGCCAAGGCGATCTCCGAGGCCGCGGCCAACGGCACGCGCGACTCGCACGCCTTCGCGCAGGTCGTCCGTCGCACGGTCGGTCGCTGGGTGAACACGAAGCACCGCCGTCGTCCGATGATCGTCCCGGTGGTCATCGAGGCGTAGGGCCCGTTCGCGGGTGGGCGCGCGTTCGCGTTCGCGTCCGTCCGGCCTGGGAGGCCCGTCCAGCGTCCGTCACGGACGCTGCGGCGGGCCTTCCTGCGTTTGTCCTGAGCGGGCGTTAGGGTTCTGCCCATGGCCGGAGGCACCAAGTCGACCACGCGCTCGCGCGCGTCCACGTCGTCCCGTGGCAACGGGACGCGCGGTTCGTCGCGCACCCAGGCCACGACGAAGAAGCTGCCGCAGGCCGCACCCACGCCGGTGTTCCGCGAGCAGAACCCGCTCGTGACCTTCTGGCTCGCGATGGCGCACGGCGTCGGCGCGATGTTCCGGCTGCTCGGCAAGGAGACCCTCGAGAAGGACCAGCGGCGCGACGGGTTCCCGTTCCTGCTGTTCCTGCTGGCCATCGCCGGCGGGGTCGTCGAGTGGCTCAACCCGACCAACAGCGTCTCCGTCGCACTCGACGCGTACACGTTCGGCGGGCTGTTCGGCCGCCTGGCGTTCGCCCTGCCCGTCATCATGATCGTGTTCGCCGGGTGGTTGTTCCGGCACCCGGCCTCGGTGCACGACAACACCCGGATCGGCATCGGCCTGGGCATCCTGATCGTGTCGATCGCCTCGCTCTGCCACGTCTTCGGCGGCCGTCCGAGCGCGGCCGACGGCATGCCCGCGCTCGCTGCCGCCGGTGGGGTGCTCGGCTGGGTGGTCATCGGCTGGCTCGTCACGATCGCGACGGCCTGGGTGGCCGTCCCCGTGGCGATCGTGCTGCTGGTGCTCTCGCTCTTCATCATCACCAAGACACCGCCGAACAAGCTCGGGCGGCGCCTGCACGAGCTCTACGCCTACCTGTTCGGCGCCCCGGCCCCCGCAGCAGAACCCGAGGCCGACGCAGCCGCCGTGGCGGAGCCCGCCGCCCGTGCCCGCACGTCGAAGCGTGGCAAGAAGGGCGACACCGACTTCCAGCTGTTCGACGACCTCGGGTTCGGTGACGAGCAGGCCGCTACCGACGCCGAAGCCGGTGGCGACAACGTGCCGTGGTGGCGCCGGAACAAGTCCGGGCGCGAAGAGGACCCGGCGTACGACAGCCCCGTGCTGCCCCCGGCCAGCGGGGTCGCCCCGGCTGCCGCCGCCGTCGCACCAGCTGCCCCCGTCGTGCCCGCTGCGCCCGCCGTGAGCCCGAACGCCGGTGCCGCCGCCGGGCTCGTCGACCTCACGCCGGCCGAGCCCGCGTCGGTCAACCTCAACGACTCCGTCGAGCAGGACCTGCAGGACGCCGAGCAGGCGCTCCGCGCGTTCGGCACCGACGTCCCCGCGCGGCCGGAGCCGACCGCCGACATCCGTCCCGCGGTGCCCGAGGTGCTGTCCGAGCCTGAGATCGTCGACGAGCCGGAGGACATCGACGCCGCCGCCGAGCTGAGCGCGGCCGCCGCCGGTTCCGATGACGATCCGTCGAAGCCCTACCGACTGCCCGCCGCCACGACGCTGAGTTCCGGAACGCCCTCGGTGGCGCGGAGCCAGGCGAACGACGACATCGTCGCCGCGATCACCGGGGTGCTCACCGAGTTCAAGGTCGACGCGAAGGTCACCGGGTTCTCCCGCGGGCCGACGGTGACCCGGTACGAGATCGAGCTCGGCCCCGGCGTCAAGGTCGAGCGGGTCACGGCCCTGTCGAAGAACCTGTCGTACGCGGTCGCCTCCAACGAGGTCCGCATCCTGTCGCCGATCCCGGGCAAGAGCGCCATCGGCGTCGAGATCCCGAACACCGACCGCGAGATCGTCTCGCTCGGTGACGTGCTGCGCTCGAACGCCGCCCGCAAGTCGAAGCACCCGATGACGATCGGCGTCGGCAAGGACGTCGAGGGCGGCTTCGTCGTCGCGAACCTGGCGAAGATGCCGCACCTGCTCGTCGCCGGCTCCACCGGTTCCGGCAAGTCGGTGTTCATCAACTCGATGATCACGTCGCTGCTGATGCGCGCGAAGCCGTCCGAGGTCCGCATGGTCCTGGTCGACCCGAAGCGCGTCGAACTGTCGATCTACGCGGGTGTCCCGCACCTCATCACGCCCATCATCACGAACCCGAAGAAGGCGGCCGAAGCGCTGCAGTGGGTCGTGAAGGAGATGGACATGCGGTACGACGACCTGGCGTCGTTCGGGTTCCGCCACGTCGACGACTTCAACAAGGCGATCGAGAACAACGAGATCGTCCTGCCGGCGGGCAGCGAGCGGAAGCTCAAGCCGTACCCGTACCTGCTCGTCGTCGTCGACGAGCTCGCCGACCTCATGCTCGTGGCGCCGCGTGACGTCGAGGAGTCGATCGTCCGCATCACCCAGCTCGCCCGTGCCGCCGGCATCCACCTGGTGCTCGCGACGCAGCGCCCCTCGGTCGACGTGATCACCGGCCTGATCAAGGCGAACGTGCCGTCGCGCATCGCCTTCGCGGTGACGAGCGTCACGGACTCCCGCGTCATCCTCGACCAGCCGGGCGCCGACAAGCTCATCGGTCAGGGCGACGCGCTCTTCCTGCCGATGGGCTCGTCCAAGTCGCTCCGCGTGCAGGGCGCCTGGGTGCAGGAGGGCGAGGTCGCCGAGGTCGTCCAGCACGTCACGCGGCAGGCGCAGCCCGAGTACCGCCAGGACGTCCAGGCCGTGGTCGAGCGCAAGGAGATCGACGCCGACATCGGTGACGACCTCGAACTGCTGCTCGCGGCCGTCGAGCAGGTCGTGTCGACCCAGTTCGGCTCGACGTCGATGCTGCAGCGCAAGCTCCGCGTCGGTTTCGCCAAGGCCGGTCGCCTGATGGACCTGATGGAGTCGCGCGACATCGTCGGGCCGTCCGAGGGGTCGAAGGCCCGCGACGTCCTGGTGACCGCCGACCAGCTGCCCGCGGTGCTCGCGAAGCTCCGCGGCGAGGAGCCGCCCGCCGCGGCCGCTCCGGCAGCGCCGGCCCCGACGCCGTCCGGCGACGGCGACCGCTACGGAGCAGACCCCGTCGGGGACATGACCCGCGGGTACGATGAAGTCCACGACGAGCCCGATGAGGACGCGTGGGGACTGACGGGCAGGGAGTGACGGCGATGACCGCCTCGGACAGCACGAACACCACGCACGGCGCACGGTTCCCGTGGCGCGGGCGGCTGCTGCGCAAGGGCCCGGGCCCCGCGTCGACCGCGAACGTCGCGAACATCATCACGGTGGTGCGCATCCTCATGGCGCCGCTGTTCTTCGTCCTGCTGCTCACCGACGCCGGCAACGACGGGCCGCTGCGCATCTGGGCCGCGGTCGTCTTCGTCGTGGCCATCGTCACGGACAGCGCCGACGGCATCATCGCCCGTCGGCAGAACCTGGTCACGGACTTCGGCAAGCTCGTCGACCCGATCGCCGACAAGGTGCTCATCGGTGGTGCGCTCGTCGCGCTGTCGATCCTGCAGGAGCTGCCCTGGTACGTGACCGTGCTGATCATGGTGCGCGAGATCGGCATCACGGTCTTCCGGTTCGCGGTGCTCTCCGACCGGGTGATCCCGGCCAGCCGCGGCGGCAAGATCAAGACCGTGCTGCAGGCCGTCGCCCTGACGGCCGCGCTGTTCCCGTGGTGGAACCTGGTCGGCGACTGGGCGCACTGGGTCAACGGCATCCTGATGACGGCCGCGTTCCTGGCAACGATCCTGAGCGGGATCGACTACCTCTGGCAGGCATGGAAGCACAACCGCACCACCGCATGACCGGGCCCGACCGCTCGACGCAGGCCGCGCCTCCCGTCCCGGTCGCACCGGGGCTCATCGCCGAGCTGACGGCACGGGGCGAGACCCTCGCCGTGGCGGAGTCGCTGACCGGCGGACTCGTCGTGGCGACGCTGGTCGACGTGCCGGGTGCGAGCGCCGTCGTCCGCGGCGGCGTCGTGGCCTACGCGACGCCCGTGAAGCACTCCGTGCTCGGGGTCTCGGCGGAGCTGCTCGAGGCCGAGGGCGCCGTGCACCCGGAGGTCGCCCGGCAGATGGCCGCCGGTGTCCGGATCGCGCTGTCCGTCGACGGGGAACCCGCGACGTGGGGGATCAGCACGACGGGCGTCGCCGGCCCGGACCCGCAGGACGGCAAGCCCGTCGGCACCGTCTACGTGGGGATCGCCTCGGCCGCGGGGGCTGAGGCCTTCGAGCTGCACCTCGACGGTGACCGGGGAGCAATCCGGCACGCCACCGTCTCCGAACTCCTTGCACGGATGTCGTCCGAGGTCCGGGGCCGGGAATAGGTCCCGTTTCCACTGGGTTACATCTCACGAAATCTCCAGCAGTACGGCAGCCAGCCTGGCTAACATGCTGCAACCGGCAACGCTATTGTTGCTGAACCCGAACTCGATCCACCGGACCGAGCGGGCGCGGAGACGACAGAGAGGAGGAGTTCTCATGGTTCTCGTTCGTCAGGAAATCGGCGATGTGCTCCGGGACTTCCGCTTGCAGAAGGGCCGGACCCTCCGTCAGGTCGCGTCCAAGGCCAGTGTCGCGCTCGGGTACCTCAGTGAGGTCGAGCGCGGGCAGAAGGAAGCCAGCTCGGAGATCCTCGCGTCCGTCGCGGATGCTCTGGACACGCCCATCTCGACCATCATGCGCGAAGTGGGCGACCGCCTCGCGATCGTCGAGGGGCTGACCCCCGTCCCCGACACGCTCCCGGACGACCTCGTCGCCGAGTTCGACAACGACCTCGCGGTTCGCTGAGCGCACCGCACCGAACGCCCTCGCCGGTCCTTCCCGGCGGGGGCGTTCTGCGTTCCGGCCCACGACCACGCGCCTAGGCTGGTCGGATGCGCGTGAGTGAGTTCTGGCGAGCCGTCGACCAGGTGTTCGGTGAGGCCTACGGTTCCGTGGTCACCCGTGACGTCGTGCTCGAGGGGCTGGGCGGTCGCTCCGCCGTGGATGCCCTCGCCGCCGGCATCGAGGCCCGCCGGGTGTGGGACGCACTGTGTGACTCGCAGGACGTCCCGATGGACCGGCGGCACGGCAAGGGCCTCGCCGAACCCCAGGACTGAGCGGGTCCCGCGGGGCCGCGCACCCGAAACTGTGTTCGGCGTGTTGCTCGAACGCGTGTTCGATCGGTGGTAGCTTCCTCCACAGCGGCGTCGCCCGGATGTTCCATCCACAGATCGCGTGACCGTCGGCAGTGATGTCGGTGGCTCGCCATAGGTTGATGGACATCGGGAACAGCCCGAAGCCTTGTCGCAGAACCATCGGCCTTGCACCATCGGCCGGCGTGGACGCGACAGCCTACAGGCGGCCGAACACGAGCACGAAGGAGCACCCCATGCCATCACCGGCAGACCGCGAGAAGGCCCTCGAGACCGCACTCGCACAGATCGACAGGCAGTTCGGCAAGGGTGCGATCATGCGCCTCGGTTCGGACGAACGCGCCCCCGTCAACGTCATCCAGACCGGGTCGGTGGCGCTGGACGTCGCGCTCGGCATCGGTGGCCTGCCCCGCGGCCGCATCGTCGAGATCTACGGCCCGGAGTCGTCGGGTAAGACGACCCTCACCATCCACGCCATCGCCAACGCCCAGCGCGCCGGTGGCATCGCGGCCTTCATCGACGCCGAGCACGCGCTCGACCCCGAGTACGCCAAGAAGCTCGGTGTCGACATCGACGCCCTGCTCGTGTCGCAGCCCGACACCGCCGAGCAGGCGCTCGAGATCGCGGACATGCTGGTCCGCTCCGGCTCCATCGACCTGATCGTCATCGACTCCGTCGCGGCCCTCGTGCCCCGTGCCGAGATCGAGGGCGAGATGGGTGACTCGCACGTCGGTCTGCAGGCCCGCCTCATGTCCCAGGCCCTGCGAAAGCTCGCCGGTGGCCTGAACCAGACGCAGACCACGATGATCTTCATCAACCAGCTGCGCGAGAAGATCGGCGTGTTCTTCGGTTCGCCCGAGACCACCTCGGGCGGTAAGGCGCTGAAGTTCTACGCGTCCGTCCGCCTCGACATCCGCCGCATCGAGACGCTCAAGAGCGGCACCGACGCAGTGGGCAACCGCACGCGCGTCAAGGTCGTCAAGAACAAGATGGCGCCGCCCTTCAAGCAGGCCGAGTTCGACATCCTGTACGGCGTCGGCATCTCGCGCGAAGGCTCGCTGCTCGACTTCGGTGTCGACCACGGCATCGTCAAGAAGTCGGGCGCCTGGTACACCTACGACGGCGACCAGCTCGGGCAGGGCAAGGAGAACTCGCGTTCCTTCCTGATCCAGAACCCCGAGATCGCTGCCGACATCGAAGGCAAGATCCTCGCCAAGCTCGGTGTCGGCGGCGCCAAGGCCGAGGACGCCCCGGTCGAGTCGATCGCTCCGAAGCTCGCGGAGCGCAAGGGCGCGTGAGCACCGACCACGACGACGACGGCCTCGCACCGGTCACCGACCTGTTCGGTGCGAGGTCGCGTCGCCGTGCCCCCGTCACCCCGGTGACGCCCGCGATCCCCGAGCCTCCGGTGTCACCGGACGAACCGCGCGACACCGACGGCTGGGCGCTGCCCGAGTCGGACGAAGGTCGTGCGGACGAGTTCCCCGCGTCGTTCGACGCCGATTCGCCGGTACCCCTGCACGGTGCCCGCGGGCCGGCAGCGTGGGTGTCGCCCGTCATCGGAGACGGCAGCGGGCGCTCGAGCCGTGCGGAGCAGGACGGCTACGACTCCGAGACGGCTGACGCCACCACGGCGTCGGTGTTCTCCATCGCCGGCGGCGAGGAGATCGACCCGGCCGACGCACCCCGTCCGCTCGACGAACAGCGCGCGGACGCCGAACGGCTCAGCCTGCGTGCCCTCGGGCGCAAGGGCGTGAGCGAGTCCGAGATGCGGACCCTGCTGCTGCAGCAGGACCTCGACCCCGACGTGGTCGAGCACGAGATCGAGCGGTTGACCCGTGTCGGGCTCCTCGACGACGTCGCCCTCGCCACCGACCTGGTGGATCGACTGCACGCCCGCAAGGGCCTCGGTCGACAGGGTGTCGTGACGGAGCTCCGTCGCCGGGGGATCGACCAGGTGGCGATCGACACCGCACTCGACGAGGCCGCCGACGACGAGGACGACGAGTTCCTCCGCGCGCAGGAACTCGCCGACAAGCGGGCGCCGCAGATGCGCGGACTCGACCGGGCCACCGCGGAACGCCGGCTGTCCGGCTTCCTGATGCGCAAGGGCTACAGCTCCGGAGTCGTCCGGATCGCTGTGGCACGTGCCCTCGACGGTGGCGGGAAGCGGCCGCCTTCCGGCCGCGGGACCGTCCGGTTCGAGTAGCCGCTCCGACCTACACTGGGACGACCATGGCCACCGTCGAAGCGCGCCCCCGCACCTACGAAGTCCGCACCTACGGGTGCCAGATGAACGTCCACGACTCCGAGCGGTTGAGCGGGTCACTGCAGGCCGCGGGCTACACCGCGGCGGACGGTGCGCAGGCCGACGTCGTCGTCATCAACACCTGTGCCGTGCGCGAGAACGCGGACAACCGTCTGTACGGCAACCTCGGGCAGCTCGCGGGGATCAAGCGCGAGCACCCCGGCATGCAGATCGCCGTCGGCGGGTGCCTGGCGCAGAAGGACAAGAACGTCATCCTCGAGAAGGCGCCGTGGGTCGACGTCGTCTTCGGCACGCACAACATGGGGTCGCTGCCGACCCTGCTCGAGCGGGCGCGGCACAACGACGAGGCGCAGATCGAGATCCTCGAGGCGCTCGACGTCTTCCCGTCGACGCTGCCCACCAAGCGCGACTCGACGCACAGCGGGTGGGTCTCCATCTCCGTCGGCTGCAACAACACCTGCACGTTCTGCATCGTCCCCTCGCTCCGTGGCAAGGAGAAGGACCGCCGTCCCGGTGACGTCCTGGCCGAGATCCAGGCGCTCGTCGACGACGGCGCGATCGAGGTCACGCTGCTCGGGCAGAACGTGAACTCCTACGGGGTCGAGTTCGGCGACCGACAGGCGTTCGGCAAGCTGCTGCGGGCCACCGGTGCCATCGAGGGCCTCGAGCGCGTCCGCTTCACGAGCCCGCACCCGGCGGCGTTCACCGACGACGTCATCGACGCGATGGCCGAGACCCGGAACGTGATGCCCCAGCTGCACATGCCGCTGCAGTCGGGTTCCGACCGGGTGCTCAAGGCCATGCGCCGGAGCTACCGCAGCGAGCGGTTCCTCGGCATCCTCGACCGCGTCCGCGCGAAGATCCCGCACGCGGCGATCTCCACCGACATCATCGTCGGGTTCCCCGGCGAGACCGACGCCGACTTCGAGGACACCCTGCGCGTCGTCGAGCAGGCACGGTTCGCCTCGGCGTTCACGTTCCAGTACTCGATCCGCCCGGGCACCCCGGCCGCGACGATGGACGACCAGCTGCCGAAGCACATCGTGCAGGAGCGCTACGAGCGACTCGTCGCCCTGCAGGAACGCATCACCGCGGAAGAGAACGCGCTGCAGGTCGGCCGGAGCGTCGAGGTGCTCGTCGCCTCGGGCGAAGGGCGTAAGGACGACGCCACCCGCCGGCTCTCCGGTCGCGCCGAGGACTCCCGGCTCGTGCACTTCACCGTGCCCGCCGGGTCCGAGGTCCCACGCCCGGGCGACGTGGTCACCGTCGACATCACCCGTGCCGCACCGCACTTCCTGCTCGCCGACGACGACGCGCCGCTGCGCATCCGACGCACCCGGGCCGGCGACGCCTGGGACCGCGCGCAGGCCGAGAGCTGCGGCGTGCCCACGCCCGCTGCCGCCACGGGCGACGGGCCCCGTCCGGTCTCGCTCGGGCTGCCCACGCTCCGTGTCGGGCGCTGAGCTCCCCGGGGCTGCGCCGACGAGCGACTCGTTGCTCGCATCCGGTGACGCCGCGGACCTGATCGCAGTCGTCGGGGCGACGGGCACCGGGAAGTCCGACCTCGGCATCGCGATCGCGGAACGGTTGCGTGCTGCGGGCCGGAACGCCGAGATCATCAACGCGGACGCCATGCAGCTGTACCGGGGCATGGACATCGGCACCGCGAAGCTCCCGCCGGCCGAGCGGCACGGCATCCCGCACCACCAGCTCGACGTGCTCGACGTCACCGACGAGGCGAGTGTCGCCGCCTACCAGGTCGCCGCCCGCGCCGACCTCGACCGGATCCAAGCCGACGGTGGCGTGGCCGTCCTCGTCGGCGGCAGCGGCCTGTACGTCTCCGCGGTGCTGTTCGACCTGGCGTTCCCGGGCACCGATCCCGCGCTCCGCGCGCAGCTCGAGCGCGAGCACGAGGAGCTCGGCCCGGGCATCCTGCTCGAGCGACTCCGCGCCCTCGACCCGGCGGCCGCCGCGACGATCGACGCGCGCAACCCACGGCGGTTGATCCGTGCACTCGAGATCGCGAGCCGATCCGAGGTCGTGACCCCGAGCCTCCCGGCCGCGCCCCGCGCCTGGCGACCGTCCCGGATCCTGCACCTGCGGCGTGACCGCGAGC
Source organism: Curtobacterium sp. MCLR17_055 (assembly GCF_003234305.1). Lineage (NCBI taxonomy): Bacteria > Bacillati > Actinomycetota > Actinomycetes > Micrococcales > Microbacteriaceae > Curtobacterium > Curtobacterium sp. MCLR17_055. The sequence continues at coordinate 118,648 of NZ_QKSX01000002.1, read as the reverse complement.
AGCTGGTGTCGGCGCTGCACGAGCGGGCCGCGCGGATGTTCGAGGCCGGACTCGTCGACGAGGTCGCGGCCCTCCGCGAGCAGGGACTCGAGCAGGGCAAGACCGCGCGCGGCGCGATCGGGTACTCGCAGGCGCTCGAGGTGCTCGCCGGCACGGCGACCCGCGAACAGGCGGTCGAGGCGACCGGCATCGCGACCCGGAAGTACGCCCGGCGGCAGGTGTCGTGGTTCCGCCGGTACGCCGAGGCCGAGACGCTCGACGTCACGGGGGCGGACCGCGGCGACCTGTCGGAACTGGCCCGTAGGATCGTGCCGTGACCGAGCTGCACTTCACCAAGGGCCAGGGGACCGGCAACGACTTCGTCCTGTTCGCCGACCCCGATGCCACCGTTGACCTGACCCCCGAGCGGATCCGCGCCATCGCGGACCGGCGCTTCGGCGTGGGCGGCGACGGCGTGATCCGCGCGGTGCGGTCCGAGGCGATCCCCGAGGGGCGGGCGCTCGTAGCCGTCGAGCCCGAGGCGACCTGGTTCATGGACTACCACAACGCTGACGGCACGGTCGCCGAGATGTGCGGCAACGGCATCCGCGTGTTCGCCCGGTACCTGACCGAGTCCGGCCTGGTCGAGCTCGCTCCCGGCGAGACGCTCACCGTGGGCAGTCGCAAGGGGCTGGTCGACATCCAGCGCACCACGAACGGGTTCGCCGCCGACCTCGGCCGCTGGGGCCTGGGCATCGAGGGCGGTGGCTCCGACGACGTGCTCGTCCGGGCGAAGAACCTCGACGGGGCGCGGCCCGGCATCGGGATCGACGTGGGCAACCCGCACGTGGTCGTCGCCGTCGAGACCGAGGACGAACTGGCCGACCTCGACCTGACGTTCCTGCCAGTGCTCGACCCGGCACCGGAGCACGGTGCGAACGTCGAGTTCGTGCTGCCCGGCGACCCCTTGATCAAGGACGGCGTCGGCGAGATCACGATGCGGGTGCACGAGCGGGGGAGCGGTGAGACGCTGTCATGCGGCACCGGGGCGGTCGCCGCTGCCCTCGCGACGCGCTACTGGGTCGGTGCGGGGGCGCCGGACACCTGGCGCGTGCGGGTGCCGGGCGGCCTGCTGACGGTGCGGATGACGGCGACCGAGGACGGCGAGCACGTCTCGCTGTCCGGTCCCGCCGAGCTCGTGTTCTCCGGTGACCTGACGGTCTGACGGTCTGACGGTCTGACGCGGAGCCCCGTTGCGCTTCGCAAGCAGAAATGGTCGGGTGCCCAGCGGCGACCCGACCATTTCTGCTCACGATGTTCTGCGCTCGCGCCCCTACGCGCTGCGCTGCACCCGGATCACGCGGAACCCCTTCGCCGTCGACTCCCGCGTGACGGCAAAACCCGAGCCGAGCGCCCCGACGAGCCACTTCTGCAACGAGTCACCCCCGAGGTCCTTCGACACGACGAGCCAGGCGTCGCCCCCGACCTCGAGCCGGGGCAGCCACGTCAGCAGGATCTGGTGCAGCTCGTCCTTGCCGACACGGATCGGCGGGTTCGACCAGATCGTGCGGAAGCGCAGGTCGGCCGGCACGTCGTCGGGCAGCGCGACCGTGACGTTCGACGCCCCCGCAGCAGCAGCGTTGGCGCGCGCGAGCCCGAGCACCCGCTCGTTGACGTCGACACCCCACACCTGGGCGTCGGGGGACTGCAGGGCCATCGTGATCGCGATCGGGCCCCAGCCGCAACCGATGTCGAGCAGCGCTCCGTCGGCAGCGGGTGCGGGCACCGAACCGAGCAGGACCTTCGTGCCGCGGTCGACGCCGTCGGGGCTGAAGACCCCCGCCGCGGTCGACAGGGTGAGGGGCTGACCGGCGAGCGTGACGTGCACCTGGCGCGGCCGGAGTTCGCTCTCGGGGCTGGCCGAGAAGTAGTGGTCGTTCGCCATGGATGAACCGTACCGGCAACCGAGTGTGTCGCAGGGCCTCCAGAGGTAGCCTGTGCACAGGATGACGGATACCCATCAGCAGAACCACCAGACCAACGACGACAGCGCAGACGGTGTCGTCGAGAGGGTGTTGCGCAACGCAGACCACCGCGCAGCATCGTCCATCTTCGCACCCGCCCAGGCCATCCAGACGCAGTCGGTCGACGACCGCAGCTGGACCGGCGACGGCGACCAGTACGACCGTGAGGACCGTGCGGCGCTGCGCCGTGTCGCCGGCCTCTCCACCGAACTCGAGGACGTCACCGAGGTCGAGTACCGCCAGCTGCGGCTCGAGCAGGTCGTCCTCATCGGCGTCTACCCCCAGGGTGACGCCTCGGACGCCGAGAACTCCCTCCGCGAGCTCGCGGCACTCGCCGAGACCGCGGGCGCCGTGGTGCTCGACGGGCTCCTCCAGCGTCGGCCGAACCCGGACCCGGCCACCTACCTGGGCAAGGGCAAAGCCCAGGAGCTCGCGATGGTCGTCAAGGCCACCGGCGCCGACACGGTCATCGCCGACACCGAACTGGCACCCTCGCAGCGTCGTGCGCTCGAGGACGTCGTGAAGGTGAAGGTCATCGACCGCACGGCCGTGATCCTCGACATCTTCAGCCAGCACGCGAAGACCCGCGAGGGGAAGGCGCAGGTCGAACTCGCCCAGCTGCAGTACCTGCTGCCTCGACTGCGCGGTTGGGGTGACTCGATGTCCCGGCAGGCCGGTGGCCAGGTCTCCGGCGGCGCTGGCATGGGCTCTCGTGGCCCCGGTGAGACGAAGATGGAGCTCGACCGCCGCAAGATCCACACGCGGATGGCGAAGCTCCGCCGGCAGATCGCCGGGTTCACCCCGGCCCGTGAGGCCAAGCGTGCCGAGCGCAACCGCAACGAGGTGCCGAGCGTCGCGATCGCGGGCTACACCAACGCCGGCAAATCGTCGCTGCTCAACCGGCTGACGAGCGCGGGCGTGCTGGTGCAGAACCAGCTGTTCGCGACGCTGGACGCCACCGTCCGTCGGACCGAGAGCGCCAAGGGCCGGGAGTTCACGTTCGTCGACACGGTCGGCTTCGTCCGCAACCTGCCGCACCAGCTCGTCGAGGCCTTCCGCTCCACCCTCGAAGAGGTCGGCGACGCCGACGTCATCGTGCACGTGGTCGACGGCTCGCACCCCGACCCCGGTGCGCAGCTGTCCACCGTGCGCGAGGTCATCGGCGACGTCGGTGCCGGTGACATCCCGGAGATCGTCGTCTTCAACAAGGCCGATCTGATCGACGACGCGCAGCGCCTCGTGCTCATCGGACTCGTGCCGGACGCGGTGTTCGTGTCGGCGCGCACGGGCGAGGGCATCCCGGAGCTCCTCGGCGTCATCGAGGACCGCCTGCCCGAGCCCGACGTCGACCTGACGATCGTCGTGCCGTACGACCGCGGCGACCTGGTGTCGTCGCTGCACGACACCGGCTCGGTCGAGTCCGTCGACTACGTCGAGGACGGCACGCGCCTGCGGGTGCGCGTCTTCCAGCGGCAGGTCTCCGAGCTCGAGCCCTACGTGGTCACGCCGGTCCCCACCGTCTGACGGTCACCTCCGACAGTCGCTGGCGCTGGGGAGCGCTGCGGCGCGGCCTGGAGGCCCGTCACGGGTCCGCCGGACGCCGTCACGTCGCCGAGACGCCCCGGAACACACGAAACGCCGCCGGATCCGGCGGCGTTTCGTCGTGCTGGGGGCGTCGTGCGGTGACGACGGCGTCTCGCGTCGGTGCAGCGCGAGCCGCGGTCAGAGGGAGCGGAGGACCGCGACGACCTTGCCGAGCACGGAGGCGGCGTCGCCGAGGATCGGCTCGAAGGCGGAGTTGCGCGGCAGCAGCCACGTGTGACCGTCGCGCTGGCGGAACACCTTGACCGTCGCCTCTTCGTCGAGCATGGCCGCGACGATGTCACCGTTCTCGGCGGTCTGCTGCGACCGGACGACGACCCAGTCCCCGTCGCAGATCGCGGCGTCGATCATCGACTCACCGACGACCTTGAGCATGAAGAGCTCGCCGGTGCCGACGAGCTGTCGGGGGAGCGGGATGATCTCGTCGACGTGCTGCTCGGCGGTGATCGGGACACCGGCGGCGATCCGGCCGACGAGCGGCACGAGCGTGGTGGCGTCGATGTCCGGTCCGCCGACGTCGGACGACGGCTCGTCGACCAGGACCTCGAGTGCGCGGGGGCGGTTCGGGTCGCGGCGGATCCAGCCACCGAGCTCGAGCTGGCCGAGCTGGTGGGAGACGCTGGAGAGCGAGGAGAGCCCCGCGGCGTCGCCGATCTCGCGCATGCTCGGCGGGTAGCCCCGTGAGGCGATCGACGCACGGATCGCGTCGAAGATCGCCTGCTGCTTCGGCGTCAGCGGCTTCTGGCCCCGCAGTTCGTCCACCACGTCGTCTCGCTTTCGTCGGTGCCGGTCCGGCCGCGGCGGGAATGTCGGTGGTCCCCGTCAGGCTTGTCCCAGTCGATCGAAACAGTATCCGACCAGCCAGGGCCGGACAAACACCTGTTCGAGCGTGTCGCAAGAAAACCCCGCAGAAATCCACCCCCAGGACTTGTGCGTCGTCTGATTCGAAACTATGTTCGGTACACGACTTCGGTTCCACCGAACGGGAAGGCAAGAACGACATGAGCACCATCGCCATCGCTGACATCCAGCGCACCGCGGCGCCCGCCGTGCGTACCCGCCTGCGTCTGACGCGTCGCGGCCGCATCGTCTTCACGACGCTCGCCGCGCTCCCGCTCCTCATCGTCGTCGCCCTCGGCGTGCTGAACGGCGGGCAGGCCTCCGCCGGAGACGCCACCGCCGGCGGCGCCCGCACCCAGTTCGAGACCGTGACGATCCAGCCGGGCGAGACGCTCTGGCAGCTCGCCGAGCAGACCGCGCCGAACTCGGACCCGCGTGACTTCGTGCAGGACGTCGTGAGCCTCAACGCGCTCGACGGCTCCGCGCTGCAGGCCGGCGAAGAGATCGCCATCCCCACCAAGTACACCGACGGCGAGTAGCCACTCGGGCAGCGCCGTCCGGACGGCTGGTCGTCGCACGGTGACAGCGGCCTACGATGGATCGGTGGCATTCACGCTCGAAGACCTCCCGATCCGAGACGACCTGCGCGGGCAGAGCCCGTACGGCGCCCCGCAGAAGCACGTCCGCGTGCAGCTCAACGTCAACGAGAACACGCATCCCGTTCCGGACGACGTCGCTGCTGACATCGTCGAGTCGATCCGGCAGGCCCTGCTGACGGTCAACCGCTACCCGGACCGCGAGTTCACCGAGCTCCGGCAGTCGCTCGCCGACTACCTCGGACACGACCTGACCGCCGAGCAACTCTGGGCGGCGAACGGGTCGAACGAGGTGTTGCAGCAGCTCCTCCAGGCGTTCGGCGGACCTGGTCGCTCGGTGCTCGGGTTCCCGCCCACCTACTCGATGCACTCGATCCTCGCGTCGGGCACCGGCACCAGGTGGATCCCTGCCCAGCGCGACGACGAGTTCCGCATCTCGCCCGAGACCGTCGTGGCGGCGATCCGAGAGCACCAGCCGGACATCGTGTTCCTGTGCGGACCGAACAACCCGACCGGCACCCCGCTCGACATCGAGACGATCGCGGCCGCCTACGACGCGACCGACGGCATCGTGATGGTGGACGAGGCGTACGCCGAGTTCATGCCGTCCGACGCCCCGAGCGCCCTCACGCTGCTGCCCGGTCGTGAGCGCCTGGTGGTCTCCCGCACGATGAGCAAGGCGTTCGCGTTCGCGGGTGCCCGGGTCGGGTACATGGCCGCGCACCCCGCCGTCGTCGACGCCGTCCGGTTGGTCCGGTTGCCGTACCACCTGTCCGCGCTGACCCAGGCGGCGGCGATCGCGGCACTCCGGCACGCCCCCGAGATGCTGGCGATGGTCGACGACATCAAGGGGCAGCGCGACCGCATGGTCACCGAGCTGCGGGCCATGGGGTACCGCACCTACGAGACCTGGTCGAACTTCGTCCTGTTCGGTGGTGTCGCCGACCCGAACGCCGCGTTCGAGGCGCTGCTCGAGCGCGACGTGATCGTGCGCGACCTCGGGATCCCGAACCACCTGCGGGTGAGTGCGGGGACCGAAGCCGAGACGACCGCGTTCCTCGACGCCATGCGGCAGGTCGCCGCCGAGCAGCCGCCGGTTAGGGTTGAGGCATGACCGCCCGCACCGCCTCGATCAGCCGTTCGACGAGCGAATCGAGTGTCGAACTCGAGCTCGACCTGGACGGCACCGGGACCTCGTCGATCTCGACCTCCGTGCCGTTCTTCGACCACATGCTGACCGCGTTCAGCAAGCACTCCCTGATCGACCTGCGGGTGCGCTCGACGGGTGACACCGACATCGACGTGCACCACACCGTCGAGGACACCGGCATCGTGCTCGGTCAGGCGATCAAGCAGGCCCTCGGCGACCGCTCCGGCATCGGCCGGTACGGCGACGCCCTGGTCCCGCTGGACGAAGCGCTGGCCCAGGCCGTCGTCGACGTCTCCGGGCGTCCGTTCCTGGTGCACTCCGGCGAGCCTGCGGGCTTCGAGTTCCACCGCATCGGTGGCCATTTCACCGGCTCGATGGTCCGCCACGTGTTCGAGGCGATCACGTTCAACGCCGGCATCACCGTCCACGTCCGCGTGCTCGAGGGCCGCGACCCCCACCACATCGCCGAAGCCGAGTTCAAGGCGTTCGCCCGAGCCATGCGCAAGGCGGTCGAGCTGGACCCGCGCGTCGACGGCATCCCCTCCACGAAGGGCGCCCTGTGACAACCGCCAAGCCGAACGTCGTCGTCCTCGACTACGGGTCGGGGAACGTCCACTCCGCAGCCAAGGCACTCGAGCGCGCCGGCGCCGAGGTCACCCTGACCTCGGACAAGCAGGCGGCACTCAAGGCCGACGGCCTGCTCGTCCCCGGCGTCGGGGCGTTCGCCGCCGTGATCGACCAGCTCGAGGGCGTGCAGGGCGGCGAGATCGTCGACCACCGTCTGGCCGGCGGGCGACCCGTGCTCGGCATCTGCGTCGGCATGCAGGTCCTGTTCTCGCGGGGCATCGAGCGTGGTGCCGACGTCGAAGGGCTCGGTCAGTGGCCTGGCACCGTGCAGGAGATCCAGGCCGAGGTGCTGCCGCACATGGGCTGGAACACCGTGCAGGCGCCCGAGGACTCCGTGCTGTTCGACGGACTGCACGACGAGCGCTTCTACTTCGTGCACTCCTACGGCGTGACCGACTTCCCGCTCGAGGCGTACGGGCCGTTCCGTGCGCCCCGTCTGACCTGGGCCGAGCACGGGCAGCCGTTCATCGCAGCGGTCGAGAACGGGCCGCTCACCGCCACGCAGTTCCACCCCGAGAAGTCCGGCGAGCCGGGCATCCGCCTGCTCTCCAACTGGGTGCGTTCGCTCTGAACCCGGCCGGCACCGGGCGCGACGGCCGTGCCGGACGCGCACCGGGCCTCCCGGCTGTCCGCAGCCCCTTCTCCACCGCAACGAAACCGACAGGACCATGACCGACCTCACCGACACCCCGCCCCTCGTCCTGCTGCCGGCTGTCGACGTCGTCGACGGACAGGCCGTGCGACTCACCCAGGGTGAGGCGGGGAGCGAGACCGGCTACGGCGACCCCGTCGCCGCTGCCCGGACCTGGCGTGACCAGGGCGCCGAGTGGATCCACCTCGTCGACCTCGACGCGGCGTTCGGTCGTGGCGACAACCGCCGGGTGATCGCGCACGCCGTCCGCGAGGTCGAGGGTGTCTCGGTCGAGCTGTCCGGCGGCATCCGCGACGACGCCTCGCTCGAAGCGGCGCTGGCTACCGGTGCGGCGCGCGTGAACCTCGGCACCGCGGCGCTCGAGAACCCCGACTGGGCCGCGCGGGTGATCGGTGAGTACGGCGAGCAGATCGCCGTCGGGCTGGACGTCCGCGGCACCACGCTGTCGAGCCGCGGCTGGACCGAGGACGCCGGTGACCTGTGGGAGGTGCTCGACCGGCTGGAAGCCGCCGGGTGCGCCCGCTACGTGGTGACCGACGTCACGAAGGACGGCACGCTGCAGGGGCCCAACGTCGAACTGCTCCGCCAGGTGTGCGACCGGACCGACCAGCCCGTGGTGGCCTCCGGCGGGATCTCGACGCTCGACGACCTCCGTGCGCTCCGCGAACTCGTGCCGTACGGGCTCGAGGGCGCGATCATCGGCAAGGCGCTGTACTCCGGGGCGTTCACGCTGCCGGCCGCACTCGACATCGCCTCCGAGTAACCCCGTGGCGGGCATCTCGAACGGCCGCGGCACCGGGCCGGACGCCGACGACGCGCACACCCCCGGCGGGGCGGCGGACTCGGCGGGCTTCTCGTGGGAAGGCCGCACGTTCGACCACCACGACACCGCGTTCGCCGAGGACGACGGACTCGCCGACCCCGCGGTGGTCGCCGCGATCGGTGCGCTCGCCGCGGGTGCCTCCCAGTCGGCGATCGTCGAGGCGCTCCGGACCGCCCGGCTGCTCATCCCACTCATCGCCGAGGCCGGTGACGTGGGGGAGACCGACGAGGGCAAGCTCGTCGACAAGACCCAGGAACTCTCGATCGTGACGGTCGCCGGTCCGGACGGTCGCAGCGTGATGCCGGCGTTCACCTCGGTGGACGCCATGCACGCGTGGGACCCGGACGCGCGCCCGGTGCCGGTGGAGTCCCGCCGCGTGGCGATGGCCGCGGCGAGCGAGGACACCCAGCTCGTCGTGCTCGACCCGAAGTCGCCGACCGAGTTCGTGCTGCGTCGTCCGGCGGTGTGGGCGCTGGGGCAGGACCTGCCGTGGACCCCGTGCTTCGAGGACCCCGAGGTGGCCCGGGCCTTCGCGGCCTCGGTCGAGGGGGAGTCCAGCGTCGCCCGTGTCGAACTCGCGCCGGGCGACCCGGTCGGCCGGTTCGCCGGGCCGGAGCTGACGGTGGGACTGGCGCTGCACCCGGGGCTCGACCGCGAGCAGGTCGGCGAGCTCGTCGGTCGGCTGCAGCAGCGGTGGTCGACCGACCCCGTGATCGCGGAGCGGGTCGACAGCATGCGCGTCGCCCTGCGCGCTGCCTGACGAGCAGCAGTGCGGCGGTGCGACCCGGCCCAGCCCGAGGTCGCCGGTACGATGACGGGGTGAGCCCGAACCCGACGACCAACCCCACCGGCGCGACCACCCACGGTCCGACGGGGCGTCCCGTCCGGGACTTCCCCGTGCCCGAGGAGCTCGACAGCACCGGACCCGCCCGCATCATCGCGCTCTGCAACCAGAAGGGCGGCGTGGGCAAGACCACGACGGCCATCAACCTGGGCGCCGCGCTCGCCGAGTACGGCCGCAAGGTCCTGGCCGTGGACTTCGACCCGCAGGGTGCGCTGTCCGCGGGCCTCGGCGTCCGGACGCACGACATCCACACCGTGTACGACCTGCTCATGGGTGCCGTGAAGGACCCGAACCAGGTCATCCAGCCGACGAACACCCCCGGCCTCGACGTCATCCCGGCGAACATCGACCTGTCCGCGGCCGAGGTGCACCTGGTCAACGAGGTCGCCCGCGAGCAGATCCTGGCGAGCGTGCTGCGCAAGGTCGCGAACGACTACGACGTGATCCTGGTCGACTGCCAGCCGTCGCTCGGCCTGCTCACCGTGAACGCCCTGACCGCGGCACACGGCGTCCTCATCCCGCTCGAGTGCGAGTTCTTCGCGCTCCGCGGCGTCGCCCTGCTCATCGAGACGATCGACAAGGTGCGCGACCGCCTCAACCCTGCGCTCAAGCTCGACGGCATCCTGGCGACCATGTACGACTCGCGGACGCTGCACTCCCGCGAGGTCATGGAGCGGGTCGTGGACACCTTCGACGACCGCGTGCTCGACACCGTCATCGGCCGCACCGTGAAGTTCCCGGACGCCACGGTGTCCGCACGCCCGATCACGCAGACCGCGCCGGACCACCCTGCAGCCCACGCCTACCGGCAGCTCGCACGAGAGCTCGTCCAGCGTGGCGCCGTCGCCTGACGCGGGGTTCCGGGTCCGGCTCGCCAACTTCGACGGACCGTTCGACCTCCTGCTGTCGCTCATCACGAAGCACGAGCTCGACATCACCGAGGTGTCGCTCGGTGCCGTGACGGGGGAGTTCATCCAGTACGTCCGGCAGGCCGAGTCCGCCGACGAGCTCGACGAGGCCAGCGAGTTCCTGGTCGTCGCGGCGACGCTGCTCGACCTGAAGATCGTCGGGCTGCTGCCCCAGGGTGAGCTCGTGGACGCCGAGGACGTGGCCCTGCTCGAGGCCCGGGACCTGCTGTTCGCCCGGCTGCTGCAGTACCGGGCGTTCAAGCAGGCCGCCGACTGGTTCGGGGAGCGCTGGGGCGTCGAGTCGCGCCGGCACGTCCGCAGCGTCCGACTCGAGGAGCGGTTCCGCGCGCGGACGCCGGAGCTCGTCTGGACCCTGTCGGTGCAGGACTTCGCCGCACTGGCCGCGCTGGCCTTCGCCCCGCGGGAGATCCCGACCGTCGGCCTCGACCACCTGCACGCCCCGCTCATCAGCATCCGCGAACAGGCCGCGATCGTCGTCTCGATCCTCCGCACCCGTGATGGTGAGGGCGTCTCGTTCCGTGAACTGGTCGCGGGCGTCGACCAGACGGGTATCGTGGTGGCTCGCTTCCTCGCGATCCTCGAGCTGTACCGGAACGCGTCGATCTCGTTCGAGCAGCTCGAGCCGCTCGGGGAGCTGACACTGCGGTGGACCGCCGAGGACTGGTCCGACGAGAGCCTCGCGAACCTGGGAGCCGACTATGACGGATGACGTGCACGACACGTCCAGCGCCGAACCCGGCGGCGCCGACGAGATGGCCGATGCCCGCGCCATCGAGCGCGAGATCCACGAGCGCGCCGCGTCCGAGGCCCACCCCGCCATCCCCATCGATCGGCAGCTCGAGGCCATCCTGATGATCGCCGACCAGCCGCAGTCGCTCGTCGCCCTCGGTGCCGCGGTCGGTTCGCCCGTCCCCGCCATCCGCCAGGCGATCGAACGCCTGGTCGCGGACTTCGACGGCGTCGACGGCACGGTCCGCCGTGGCTTCGAACTGCGCGAGGTCGGTGGCGGCTGGCGCTTCTACGTCCGCGCCGACCTGGACCCCGTGGTCGAGCAGTTCGTCGAGGCCGAGCGCCCCTCGCGGCTGTCGCAGGCCGCACTCGAGACCCTCGCGGTCGTCGCCTACAAGCAGCCGATCACCCGCTCGCAGATCGCTGCGATCCGCGCCGTCAACGTCGACGGCGTCGTCCGAACCCTGGTGGCACGCGGCCTCATCGAGGAGTCGTTCACCGACGCCGAGACCGGCGCCATCAACTACGTCACGTCCGACCTGCTCCTGCAGCAGCTCGGCATCAACTCGCTCGACGAGCTGCCGCTCATCTCGCCCCTCCTGGACGACGGTGCGGACGGCTTCGAGCAGAACGAAGGGATCCCCGATGGCAGGGTTTGACGACCGGGGGCGCGGCGCGCCCCGAGACCGAGACGACCGCAACGGACGCTCGGGAGGCCCGGATCGCTCCGGCCGCCCGGCCGGCGGACGCGGTGGGGCCGGCTCCAGTGCCGGTGGCCGCTCCGGCGGGTACGGTCGCGACGACCGCGGGGGCGCACGCCCGCCGCGTGACGACGACCGTCGTGGCGGGTACCCGTCGCGCGACGACCGCGGCGGCGAGCGTGGTGGGTACCGCGGGGCTTCGGCTCCGCGTGACGACCGTGGTGGGTACCGGGGCCGGGACGACCGTGCCGGTGGCGGCGACCGTGGTGGGTACCGCGGCAACTCGGCTCCGCGTGACGATCGCGGTGGCTACCGCGGTCGTGACGACCGTGGGGCTTCCGCTCCGCGCGACGACCGCGGTGGCGACCGTGGTGGGTACCGCGGGGCTTCGGCACCGCGTGATGACCGTGGCGGCTACCGCGGTCGCGATGACCGTGCCGGTGGCGGCGACCGTGGTGGGTTCCGCGGCAACTCGGCTCCGCGTGACGACCGCGGTGGGTACCGGGGCCGTGACGACCGTGGGGCTTCGGCTCCGCGTGACGACCGTGGTGGCTACCGGGGCTCCGCTCCGCGTGACGACCGTGGTGGGTACCGGGGTCGCGACGACCGCGGGACCTCGGCACCCCGCGATGACCGTGGTGGGTACCGCGGCAACTCGGCTCCGCGTGACGACCGTGGTGGCTACCGCGGCCGTGACGACCGTGGGGCTCCGGCCCCGCGCGATGACCGTGGCGGCTACCGGGGTCGCGATGACCGTTCCGGTGGCGGTGACCGTGGTGGGTACCGCGGCCGCGACGACCGTGGCAGCTCCGCTCCCCGCGACGACCGCGGTGGGTACCGGGGTCGCGACGACCGTGGCAGCTCCGCTCCCCGCGACGACCGTGGTGGGTACCGGGGCCGTGACGACCGTGGCAGCTCCGCTCCCCGCGACGACCGCGGTGGGTACCGGGGTCGCGACGACCGTGGCAGCTCCGCTCCCCGCGACGACCGGCGCGACGACCGCCGGACTCCCGACGGCCAGCAGAGCCGCGTCTGGCACAACGGCCGCCGCTACGTCGGCGGCACCACGAGCGTCCGCAACAGCGACCGCACGACGCCGAAGCCGAGCGGGCAGCGCGACGACCGGGGCAACCCGGCCGAGGGCACGCCCGAACGGCCGATCATCGAGGACTGGGACGCGGCGGACGGAACGGCTCCTGCCGGGGCCGAGCCGAGCCTCCAGGCAGAGGGTGAGCGCCTGCAGAAGGTGATCGCCGCTGCCGGCGTCGCATCCCGCCGGGTCGCGGAGAACCTGATCGTCGAGGGCCGCGTGACGGTCAACGGCGAGGTCGTGAACGCCCTCGGGCGTCGCGTCGACCCCGAGAAGGACGCGATCAGCGTCGACGGCGTGCCCGTGCAGATCGACTCGTCGCGGCGCTACATCGTGCTGAACAAGCCGACCGGTGTCGTCTCGAGCCTGCAGGACGAGCGCGGTCGCCGCGACCTGACCGAGTTCGTGGACCGCTACGAGGAGCGCCTGTTCAACGTCGGCCGTCTCGACACCGAGACCTCCGGGCTGCTCGTCCTGACGAACGACGGCGACCTGGCACACGTGCTCGCGCACCCGTCGTTCGGCGTGCAGAAGACGTACATCGCGAAGGTCCACGGCAACGTGAACCCCGCCGTGGTGCAGCGCCTGACCGAGGGCGTCGAGCTCGAGGACGGTCCGATCAAGGCCGACAAGGTGCGGTTGCTCGAGTCCTCGCGGGGTGAGTCGCTCGTCGAGATCACGCTGCACTCCGGCCGCAACCGCATCGTCCGTCGCATGCTCGAGGCGGTCGACCACCCGGTCCTCGAACTCGTCCGCCGGTCGTTCGGACCGCTGCACCTGGGCAGCCTGCCGCCGGGCAAGATGCGCGAGCTCGGCACGGTCGAGGTCGGCAAGCTACTCAGCACCGTCCGTGACGCGAAGCCATCCGCTCGTGACGACCGCGACGTCGCGCTCGACCAGGACGACGACGAGTACGAGGACGAGTCGGCGGACTGACCGACCCCGAGGCTCGGGCATCGACCGATGCCCGAGCCTCGATCGGTAGGCTTGCCCGGTGACCGACGTGACCCCGACCGACATCGACCGCCGTCTGCGCGGCCCGGTCCGGGTCGTCGGTGCCGGGTTGCTCGGCGCCTCGATCGGTCTCGCCCTGCGTGAGAAGGGTGTGGACGTCGTCCTCGACGACGTCTCGCCCGCCGCGCTGGCGCTCGCCGTGGACTACGGCGCCGGCCGTCGACCAACTGCCGGCGACCAGCCGGAGCTGATCGTCGTCGCAGTGCCGCCGGACGTCGTCGCGACGGTGGTGGAGCGCGAGCTCGCCGCCCACCCGGACGCCGTGGTGACGGACGTCGCCAGCGTGAAGTCCGGGCCGCTCGCCGCCCTGGTGGCGGCCGGGGCCGACGTCTCCCGCTACATCGGGTCGCACCCGATGGCCGGACGCGAGCGCAGCGGTCCGACCGCCGCCCGCGCCGACCTGTTCGTCGGTCGCCCGTGGGTGATCGCCGGGCACGACGGCATCACGTACCAGCGCGCCGCGGTGGTCGAGGACCTCGCGCTCGACGTCGGCGCCACCGTCGTGCCGATGGACCCCGAGTCGCACGACCTCGCCGTGGCGTACGTCTCGCACGCGCCGCAGCTCGTGTCGACCCTCATGGCCTCGCGCCTGCGGGACGCCCCCGACGGGTCGCTCGGCCTGGCCGGCGGCGGGGTGCGCGACGTCACCCGGATCGCCGCGAGCGACCCCGGGCTCTGGGTGCAGATCATCGGGGCGAACGCCGGGCACATCCGGCCGGTGCTCACCGACCTGCGCGACGACCTGTCCCGCGTGATCGACGCGCTCGGCGACCCGGACGGTGCCGGATCGCCGCGCACCATCGCCGAGACCATCGCCGACGGCAACCGCGGGGTCGAACGGCTGCCGGGCAAGCACGGCACCACCAAGCGCTTCGCCCAGGTGGTCGTCCTGGTCGACGACACCCCCGGGCAGATCGCCGAACTCCTGACGTTCATCGGGGAGATCGGCATCAACCTCGAGGACATGCGCCTCGAGCACTCACCGGGCGCACAGATCGGCATCGTCGAGGTGTCGGTGCTGCCCGAGCAGGAACAGCGACTCGTCGAGGAACTCGAGGGGCGCGGATGGAGGATCGCAGCAGCATGGGCCTGAACGACGACACGAACGCAGCGACGAACGACTCCGGTGTGACCGGCGGACCGGACGGGCCCGACACCGGCCTCCCGACCCCGGGTCAGGGCGGTGCCGGCGGCCCGCTCAGCGGCAGCGGCGACGGCGGCGCACTCGGGGGCCCAGCAGGCGGCCTCGGCCAACCCGGCGGGGAGCCCGGCTCGACCAGCGCCCCGATGCCGTCCGGCCTGGCCGACGGCGCCTACGTGGCGAAGATCGTCATCGCGGTCGACGGTCCCGCCGGCAGCGGCAAGTCGAGCGTCTCCCGCGCGGCCGCCCGCGCCCTGGGCTACGGCTACCAGGACACCGGCGCCGCCTACCGTGCACTCGCGTGGCACGCCCTGCAGCAGCAGGTCGACCTCGACGACGCCGCGGCGGTCCTGGCGAGCTGGGACACCTTCGACTACGCCATCGGCACCGACCCCGACGACTACTACGTCAAGGTGGGGGAGACCGACGTGACCGAGGCCATCCGCACCCCCGACGTCACCGGCGCGGTCGCCCACATCGCGAAGCTCCCGGACGTCCGGAAGCGCCTGGTCCAGCTGTTCCGCAACGTCATGCGGAAGACCGACGCCCCGGGCATCATCACCGAGGGCCGGGACATCACCACGGTCGTCGCACCCGACGCCGAAGTCCGGATCCTGCTGACGGCCGACGAGTCCGTTAGAATGGCCCGACGCTCGGCAGAGGTCACGACCCAGTCGGCCGCCGAGACCTCCGCAGCACTCGCTCGTCGCGACGCGGCGGACGCGAAGGTCGTCGACTTCATGAACGCCGCCGACGGTGTCACGACGCTCGACTCCACCGACCTCGACTTCGACCAGACCGTGCAGGCGGTCGTCGACCTGGCCCGCGCGGCCACGCACTGACGCACGACCGGACGGCCTCGGCCGCCTGGTCACACCACGGCCGGACCCCCGGCCCCGGCCGGCAACGGCCACCGACACCGCGGCCCCGGCCGCTCGCGAGGAACCCAAGATGGCTCAGCTGGACAACCCGGACAACGACGACTTCCCCCGGTACGACGACGCCCTCGGCGAGCGGCTCGCCGGACTCGACGAGGCCGAGGCCGAGCAGCGCGCGACCGCGCTCCGCGCCGGACTCGAGGAGTACGACCTCGAGGACGAGGACCTCGCCCTGCTCGAGGCCGGTCAGGTCGGCGAGGACGGCGTCCACTACCTGCCCGCCTACCCGGTGCTCGCGATCGTCGGCCGCCCGAACGTCGGCAAGTCCGCGCTCGTGAACCGCATCCTCGGTCGTCGTGAGGCCGTCGTGCAGGACGTCCCCGGCGTCACCCGCGACCGTGTCAGCTACAAGGCCGACTGGAACGACAAGCGCTTCACGCTCGTCGACACCGGCGGCTGGGAGCCCGGCGCCGAGGGCATCAACGCCTCCGTCGCCGCGCAGGCCGAGGTCGCGATCGACCTCGCCGACGCCGTGCTGTTCGTCGTGGACGTCACGGTCGGGATCACCGCCACCGACGAGCACGTCGTCAAGATGCTCCGCGGCACCGACCGCCCCGTCATCGTCGTCGCGAACAAGGCCGACGACGAGCGCCGTGAACTCGACGCCTACGAACTCTGGAACCTGGGGCTCGGCGAGCCGCACCCGGTGTCGGCCCTGCACGGCCGCGGCGTCGCGGACCTGCTCGACCTGATCATCAAGACGCTGCCCGACACCTCGGCCGTCGCCAAGCAGGAGGTCGGCGGCCCCCGCCGCGTGGCCATCCTCGGCCGGCCCAACGTCGGCAAGAGCTCGCTGCTCAACAAGGCCGCCGGTGAAGAGCGGGTCGTCGTGAACGACATCGCCGGCACCACCCGCGACCCGGTGGACGAGCAGATCGAGCTCGGCGGCAAGGTGTGGCGCTTCGTCGACACCGCCGGCATCCGGAAGCGCGTCCACATGCAGCAGGGCGCCGACTTCTACGCGTCGCTCCGCACCACGGCCGCGCTCGAGAAGGCCGAGGTCGCCGTCGTCGTCCTCGACGTCACCGAGCCGGTCTCCGTGCAGGACCTCCGCATCATCGACCTCGTCCTCGAGTCCGGCCGTGCCCTCGTGCTGGCCTACAACAAGTGGGACCTGCTCGACGACGAGCGACGCCGCTACCTGGAGCGCGAGATCGAGCAGGACCTGGCGCACGTCGCCTGGGCCCCGCGCGTGAACATCTCCGCCCGCACCGGCCGCCACCTCGAGAAGCTCGTGCCGGCGCTCGAGACCGCCCTCGAGTCGTGGGACACCCGCATCCCGACCGGCAAGGTCAACGCCTTCATCGCCGAGCTCGTGCAGGAACACCCCCACCCCGTTCGCGGCGGCAAGCAGCCCCGCATCCTGTTCGGGACCCAGGCGTCGAGCCAGCCGCCGACCTTCGTGCTCTTCACGTCGGCGTTCCTCGACCCGCAGTACCGACGCTTCATCACGCGTCGCCTCCGCGAGGTCTGGGGCTTCTCCGGCACGCCGATCAACGTCAACATGCGGGTGCGCGAGCGCCGGAAGCGCTGAGCCCTCCCGCCCGTCACGCAGAACGCGCCTCGATCCGTCGGGGCGCGTTCTGCGTTCGCGTTCGGCCTGGAGGCCCGGGGCCGGTCCGGCGCGCCCGTGCGGCATCATGGGGGCGTGGGTACCGGGCCGTGGGCAGCGGACCGACGTCGGCTCGCCCTGGTGGGTGTCCTCGTCGGTGTGGTCGTCGTGGGGTCGGTGTCCCTGTGGACGATCTCGCACGCACCGGACGACGGCGACTCGGTCACCCGTGCCGACTCCGTGCCCTCCGAGCCGGCGCAGTCGCCCGACGTCCGACTGCCGCCGTCCAACGGCCTCGAGGAACCGATCGAGTCCGAACCCGTCCGTCCGGTCGACGGTTCGCCCATCGACCCGTGGTGGCGCCGCGTCCCGCCGGTCTCCGGTGACATCGTCGGCATCGGGGCTGCGGCCTCCGGGCACGTGCGGATCGCCGGGAACACGGGCGACGAGACCCTCGCGGTGGAGATCGACCACCTGGAGACCGGCGGGGACGGCCCGGTCGACGTCGTGCTGTCCGCGGGGACGGTGCGCGGTGGCTCGAAGCCGGTGTGGACACCCGCCGGGGAGTCCTACGACCTGTTCCAGGCCGCCGGGGTCGAACAGGGGCTGACCGTCGTGCTCAGCGACCCGTGGTCACTGCCCGACGAGGTCCGCTCCCTGGTCCTGCTCGACGCCGGCACCGGCACCGTGCTGGGTGGCGCGGCACTCGTCCCGTCGGACTGAGCGGGGCGCAGGCTGAGGCTGGGCGGGGTTGGGGTGCGCTGCGCCGACGCAGAACGACTGTGTCGTGGTCGTCCGACGTCGACAGTGTCGTTCCGCATCGGTGCTCGTGGCTGTGCCGCGTCCGCCGCCACCGCCGGGATGGGGCACGATGTACTGGTGACGCAGCAGAACGACGGACTCGGTGTGCTCGCCGACCGTGTGTGGTGCCGTCTGCGCCTCGACCGGTTGGCCGGAGGCCGGCAGGCCGGGTACGTGATCCGCGAGGACATGCTCGAACACCCCGACACCGTCCGCTCGTTCCGGTGGATCCGGTGGCTGCTCGTCGCGGAGACCGTCGTCGGCCTCACCGCCATCGTGGTCGCCGTGCTGCTGACCCGCGCAGGGGAGTCCCTGTCGTGGGCGGTGTGGTTCCGCTCCACCGTCGTGCTGCTCATCACCCTGACGCTCTACGTGTTCGCCTGGCGTGCGCAGCTCGGGTACTACTGGGCGTACCAGCGGCTGCGGTTGTTCAGCCGGATCTTCCCGATCGTGACGCTGATCGTCGCGGCGATCCCCGGGCTCTACCCGTTCTGGATGGTCATCGAGCAGATCCTGTTCTCGGTGCTCATGGTCGGTATCGGCGACGTGCTGACGAGCGACCACATGCGGGCCACGTTCCCGAAGCCCGCGCGGCGGTAGGGCTCCGGCGGGCGGTGGACCGGCACCGCGACAGCACACGCGTCGATCGACACGTGGACTGTCGCAAAACAGGTGCGGGGGCTACGCGACCGTGGCCAGGGCGAACGGGAGCACGGCGGAGGCCCCGGCGCGCCGGAGCTCCCGGCCGGCCACGGTCATCGTCCACCGGCTGTCGACCAGGTCGTCGACGAGCAGCACCGGACCCTCGTGCGACTGCAGGGCGGCGGCGAGCGACGGATCGACCACGAAGGTGTCCCACACGCCGGACAGTCGGTAGGCGCTGTTCGTCGCACCGTCGCCCCGAGGGGTCCCGCCGGCACGGCCGAGCGTGCCGAGGAACTGCAGCCGCCCGATGGTGGACAGCGCCTGGGCGAGGGACCCCACGAGCTCGGGCCGTGACCGCGAGGACATCGCCACGACGCCGGTCGGCCGGGTCTCCCACGGCCAGTCCTTGAGCGCCCGGACACAACCGTCGACGAGCTCGCGCGAGATCGGGGCATCCGGGGTGGACGGCGAGAACAGTGCACGCAGTGGACCGCCCCAGCCGAGGTCGGTCAGACGCGCCACCGCACGGCCGGGCTGCACGAGCTCGTCCGCGCCGATCTTGCCCCGCACCGAGACCCCGAGCGACGACATCCCCGAGGGCCACTGGGCACGCGGAGCGATCTCGACGCCGACCTTGTCGAGCGCGGCCGCTGCACCGGACGAGTCGGTGTCGGACACGGCCGTCGGGAACCACGCCCCGGCGCAGTTGTCGCACCGGCCACAGGGCTCGGCCGAGGGGTCGTCGAGGTCCTGCTGCAGCAGCTGCATGCGGCAGGCCGAGGTGGACTCGTAGTCGAGCATCGACGCTGCCTCGGCAGCGCGGGCCGCTGCGACCCGCTCGTACCGGGGTGCGTCGTACTCCCACGGCTGCCCGGTCGACACCCAGCCGCCGGTGACGCGTCGGACGGCTCCGTCGACGTCGAGCACCTTGAGCAGGAGTTCGAGGGTGGAGCGCTTGATGTCGACCAGGCCCTCGAGCGCCACGGTCGACATCGCGGTGTCGGTGGACAGGGCACTGAGCACGGCGGCGGCGCGGGCCTCGGTCGGCATCGAGGCGCTGGCGAAGTACTGCCAGATCTCGCGGTCCTCACGCCCGGGCAGGAGCAGGACGTCGGCGTTGTCGGTCGCACGACCCGCGCGACCGATCTGCTGGTAGTAGGCGACGGGCGACGAGGGAGCCCCGACGTGCACGACGAACCCGAGGTCGGGCTTGTCGAACCCCATGCCGAGCGCACTCGTGGCGACCAGGGCCTTCAGCTCGTTGCCCTTGAGCTGCTGTTCGAGCTGCTCGCGCTCGTCGGTGTCCGTGCGCCCCGTGTAGGCACGGACGGCGTACCCGTTGTCGCGTAGCAGTCGTGCGATGTCCTCGGCCGCCGAGACCGTGAGCGTGTAGATGATGCCGCTGCCGGGCAGGTCGCCGAGGTGCGCGAGGAGCCACCCGAGCCGCTGCCGTGCATCGGGCAGCGTCAGCACACCGAGGCGCAGGGACTTGCGGGCCAGGGATCCGCGGATCGTGAACACCGGGTCGGCCGGGCCGGCGGTGAGCTGCTCGGCGACGTCCTCGACCACGCGCTCGTTCGCCGTCGCGGTGGTGGCCAGGACGGGGACGCCGTGGGGGAGCGACCGGATGAGCTCGGCCAGACGGCGGTAGTCCGGCCGGAAGTCGTGGCCCCAGTCCGAGATGCAGTGCGCTTCGTCGACCACGAGCATGCCCATCCGGGCGATCAGGGTCGGCATCTGCTCGTCGCGGAACTTCGGGTTGTTCAGCCGCTCGGGGGAGACCAGCAGCACGTCGACCTCGTCACGGGCGAGGGCCGCCTGGGTCTCGCCCCACTCGTGGGCGTTCGCGGAGTTGATCGACACCGCCCGGACACCGGCCCGCGCGGCAGCGGCGACCTGGTCGCGCATCAGGGCGAGCAGCGGCGACACCAGGACGGTCGGGCCGCCCCCGCGTCGGCGCAGCAACAGCGTCGCGAGGAAGTACACCGCGGACTTGCCCCACCCGGTGCGCTGCACGACGAGGGCACGCTGCCGGTGCTCGACCAGCGCCGAGATGGCCTCGAGCTGGCCTGGGTGGAACACCGCGTCGGGGCGCCCCGTGAGCGCAGCGAGCGCCTGCTGCGCCTCGGCGGCGATGTCCGCAGAGGGGGACACGGAAGACGACGCGGTGGACCCGACACCAAGACCAGACATGCCCCCATGCTGTCAGCACCGACCGACGTAACGCAGGTCGCGCCTCCAAGCTGTGGAGAAGCTCCCTACTGGTAGGTGACCAACGACGGTGTCGGCGTCACGTCCTGCATCGTCTGCGACGGCGTCAGCATGGGCGTGTCCTCGTCGTAGAAGTTCTTCCAGCCCCAGTGCAGCCCCTCCGGCGCGCCCTGGTGCAGCGCCTTCCACGTCGCCTGCTTGTCGGGCTGCGACCCCTGCCCGTCGACGTGCACGAGCATGTCGAGCTCCGGGTGGGTCTGCAGTGCGGAGCGGTCCTGGATCATCGACAGCCGGAACTGGTGCAGCACCAGGGCCTTCGGCGGCAGCCCCTCGTCGCGCACGAGCGCAGCCAGCCACGAGGAGACCTCGTTCACCTCCGACGCCGAGACGCTCCCGATCTGCTTGAGGGGCACCTGGTCCTTCGTCAGCCGCCACTCCGGGTCGAGCGCGAGCCACACCCCGGGCTTCTTCAGCAGCGACTCGTACTTCTTGGCCTGCGACAGGAAGTCCGACCGACCCGGCTGCAGGTCGATGATGACCGGCATGTCCGCATCGTGCGCGGCCTCGACGTAGGGCTCGAGCGTCGACACCGGCAGCTCCGTCGAGTAGTCGCCGTCGGCTCCGGCGTCCCCCGCGGCGACGGTCGCGATGACCTCCATCGCGGGCGTCACGAGCTCGTCGGACTCCGCCCGGTACGGCTTCGCGACCTGCTCGGCACGCTGCACGGTCTCCTTCGGCCCCTGCTCGCCGAGCACGCCCAGCGCCGGCGCCCCCGGAGCCCCGTACAGCGCGACGTACCGGTGCCCGTCGAACGGCCGCTGGCCGCCGTTCCGCAGCTGGAACCCTCCCTCGGCTGCCCGCACCGTCCACTCCGGGTCCGGCAGGGCGTCGAACGCCGCGCCGACCAGGACGGTCGGGTGCTTCGCCCGCTCGTGGAGCGCCGTCACCACGTCGGGTGCGGCAGCCGGGTCGGTCACGCCCTCCGGCATGGTCACGACGCGGGCACCGGCGGCCTTCGCGGTCGCCACGGCAGCAGCGTCCGCACTCGCGTCCGCCACCACCACCGTCGCCTGCCGGGAGGCCCGGGTCGACTCCGGCGCGTCACCGCCGTCCGGCGCCTGCCGCTGTTCGACGTCCGTGTCGAGCGACAGGTCGCCCTCGGCCTGGTACCAGTCGGCACCGAGCCGGTCGAGCTCGCGGGCGACGGCAGTGCTCTTGTCCTTGGCCGTCAGCAGCACCGGGACGTGGGCGCTCGCCGCAGCCTTCGCCGCATCGCGGATGCCGTCGGTGTCGCCGGCCCGGGCGACGACCGCTCCCGGGGCACTCGCGAACAGCGCCTTGCTGACGCGGACCGAGCGGGCTGCGGCGTCCGCGGCGTCGGCCACCGTGACGGTGTCGGCCGAGGCCTTCGCCAGGGTCGGGCGGCTCGTGTCCGGTCCGCTCGACGTGCACCCGGCGGCTCCGAGCAGCAGGCCGGAGACCGCGATTGCGACCAGGAGACGAGGGGTGGAACGAGAACGCATCGAGCCACCATACGAGCCAGACGGAGAGGTCCCTGGGAATCCGACGGGTGTCGTCTCGTAGAAGGGAGGCATGCCCCACCACCCCGACGACCGCCCGCTCATCGGACCGGTCCGGTCGCCCGAGGTGCACTGCATGACGCTCAACGTGCGTCGCCGCGTGCCGCGGCAGCCGACCCACCCCGACGCTTGGGAGCGTCGCCGCGACGCCGTGCTCGCGCTCGTCACGTCCGAAGCGCCCACCGTCCTCGCCGTCCAGGAGGCCCTGCCCACGCAGGCAGACGACCTGACGTCCGGCCTCGGGTCGGGTTGGGAGCCCGTCCTGGCCGGGCGAGGACCGCGCGGCGGTGGCGAACAGGTCGGCCTGTTCCTCGACCGCTCCCGCCTCGACGTCGTCGAGCGCCGCACCTGGGCGCTCTCCCGCACGCCCCACCGCCCCGGCTCGCGGTCGTGGGCCACGTCCTTCCCCCGGCACGCCGTCGGAGCCGTCGTCGACGACCGCGCGACCGGCGTGCGGTTCCTGGCGATCGCCACCCACCTCGACGTCGCCTCGCCGTGGGCCCGACTGCGGTCCGCCGAACTGCTCGGCCGGATCGTCCGGCAGCGCGGCCTGCCCGCCGTGGTCATGGCCGACTGGAACAGCCCCGCCGGTTCCGCACCATGGCGAGCCCTGGCGGAGGCGGGGGTCGAGGACAGCTGGGGGCGGGCCTCCAGGCAGGTGGGTGAGCCCTACGGGACGTACCCGCACTACGGGAGTCCGCGCGTTGGTGGCCGGCGGATCGACGGGGTGCTCGTGACCGCTGAGGCAGAGGTGGACCGCGTCGCGGTCGACGTGCGGCGCCCGGGCGGCGTGTGGCCGTCCGACCACGCCGCCGTGCACGCGGCCGTGCGGTGGGCGTCGTGATCGCCACGCTCGGACCGACGTTCCTGCGGCCGCGGTTCCTGGTGGCCGACGTGGTGCGGGCGCTGACGCTCGTGAGTGTCGTCGTGGCGAGTGTCGGGTGGGGTGGGACGGCGTTCCCGGTCATGGCGCTGGCGCTGCTCGGTGTCGTGGTGCCGCGGATGCTCGGGCTGCGGCCCGCGTTCGACGTGGCGGTGTGCGTGCTCGTGCTCGTCGCCGGGTGGTCGAGCGTGCTCGAGTGGTACACCACCGTCTTCCTCTGGGACAAGTTCATGCACGTCGTGCTGACCGGGCTGCTCGCGGCGGTGCTCTACGTCATCGGTGCCGACCTGCGGGCGGTACCGGCCCCGCACGCCGAGCGCCGGGTGGTCGTCGCGGTGCTCGCGCTGTGTGCGGGACTCGCGGTCGGGGCCGTGTGGGAGATGGGGGAGTGGCTCGGGCACAACTTCGTCGACTCGAAGATCTTCGTCGGGTACGACGACACGATCGGGGACCTGGCGGCGGACGGGTCCGGCGGGTTGCTCGTCGGGCTCGGGTTGCCGTGGTTGGCGGCGCGGCGCGAGGTGGTGCGGCCGGGCTGAGCGTGTCGTTCGGGTCGCGTTGCTCCGACTCGCCGTGGCACGGAGGGGGTCTGACGTCCGCTATGCTGGACCGGTCGCTCGCGCTCCGGTCGGACGCGGGCGAGGATCCTCCGGGATCCTGAGTTCTCCGGAACTCGCGGGCTGTGGCGCAGCTTGGTAGCGCACTTGACTGGGGGTCAAGGGGTCGCAGGTTCAAATCCTGTCAGCCCGACCGAAACGTGTCTCACACGATGACAGAAGCCCACCGATGATCTCGGTGGGCTTCTGTCGTTCGTGGGGCTGTCGTTGGGTCGTCCGCGTGGGGCTCCCTCACTGCGACGTTCAGCGGACCACCTATGTGCGACACGAGTCTTCTCGCGGATCGTCCAGTTCCGAGTTGGACACCGAGGTCCGTGGAAGGACCGGCTATCGGACGTTTGCATCGGCGCCTACGCCCGTCGTGCTGGCCGGTCCGCTCGCGGACCGGCGATCTAGTGCGCGGCGTCGCATCCGCACTGCAAACTTGGGTCATGGCAGTGCGGAGGCTTCCGGACCTTACTCCGGCACAGGTGGTACGGCTACAAGATGCTTTGCTCGAGAACGCGAACACGCTGCTGACGACGGCCCTCGCTGTGCTGGAGCTTGATCATGCATCTCTCGCACGATCGCTCGCGATTCTGGGCCTGGAGGAATCGGGGAAGGCAATAGCCATCCATAAGCGCCGCGTGGAGATGGGACTCAGTGCCGACGGCGAAACATTCAGGTGCGAGCGGCTGGACGAGCTTTGGGCTAGCCACGAGAAAAAGCTTGCGGCGGTCCACGACTTCCTTGTCGAGGAGCCCTATTGGTTCGACTCCGAAGCTCCCGACCCAGACATGAACGCCTCCCTGCTCGGCGCCATCAAATCGTGGGCACGTCGTCATGACCACTCTAAGCAACGCGGCTTTTACGTCGACCTCGGGAAGACCGGCGAGGTGATGGCTCCACCTGACGTCGCAGATGAGGCTGCCCTGCGCGAGGTCATAGCTCGTGTTCATCAAGTTGGCTGGCAGCTTCGCTTGGGCGAGCACATCGAGGGCAAGCGACAGGACGAAAGGGAGGCCGGCATGCCCCCGATGACCGACGAGGAACTAGGTTGGTTCGATGCTTTGGAGCTTCCCGATGCCGGTGCTCGTAAGTTTCAAGATGAGCTGATTCGAGGGATGAAAGAGGGGACACCGGGCGAGGTACTGCCTAACGCGGGCTACAGGTTCAACCCTCCAGGAGCCGACCGGAGTCCATTCCGCAACGTCGGCAAGCCCGGCTACGAAGCCGAGGACCGCGAACTCATGCGCCTTGCTCGGGAGATCGACCAGCAGGACGGCTAATAAGGCGAGCGCCTTGCGAGCGTCGCAATGAATCGACGCGTCTAGTCAGGGGCGCGACTCCCGGATCGGGCAGCCGAGGCAAGCGCATCAGTTCCCACGGCGGCCGTGATCGATTCCCATGGCGGCCGTGATCGATCCGGCGCCGTTGCCCGAGGAACAGCGCAGCGTGCACCCTTCGGACACCGTAGGTGCCGCGGGAGCGAGCATGCCCGTTCCGGACCTAATCGATCAGGTGCGCACTTTCAAGGTCCCGATGCGACATTCGATGGGTCACTACGTCCTTCTTAGCCGCTTCGAAGTGCGCGGCACTCTGGTCGGGGATCTGATGCACTGTGACCAGGACGACAATCGTGCGCATCGATCGTTCATGCGCGGTCTGGATCGTCGCGTGAGGCGTCCAGGACGAGCCGCATCGAGGCGATTCGATGCGATTCGTAGCGCGTGTGATGTTCGATCGCGGAATACCAAGTGTGGCCGATCTCGACGAGGTCCAGGAAAGCGGCGGCAGCGTTAAGCGCACCGTCGGAGGGACCTTGCAGGAGGACCGGGACAATCCAGTCAACAGAGATTGCGCTGGTCAGGTCGTATGCGGTCCCTCCCAAGGCGTACACCCCGACGAGTTCCGCGCCCGACATCGTCGACGGACCCCCAAAAAGGGTCCGCAGCTGGTCAGATTTCAGCTCACAGGCCCGAAGACCTGCTTGGAGCGCGATGTACACTTCCGACGTCAGTGGACCGAGCGGATAGGCCTTGTTGTCTGCGGCTGTTCGAATGCCCTTGAGCAATGCGTTTCGCTCGGCGTCGTCCGCGACGAGTCGCTTGGCGTCGTCCGGAGCAAGGGCGACGAGCTGTGACCACGAGTACTCCGCCGATGCACCTGCTCGCTGAAGTTCCAGCAGAGTCACTGCGTCGGATTGACGAGCTGCTCGCATCAGTTCTGCGACGGGCGCTCCTGGTCGCTCGTCGCGGAAGCGCCGCCAAATCGCACTGACGTTCTCCAAGTTCCGTCTGTGCATCCGTGCGAACTCACGCCACGTATAGGGCTTCTCCACTGCGTCGTCCCGGGCAATGACATCGAACGAGACGGGCGCTTCGGAACTCAGGGGATCGACGGCACCCATCGCCGCTAGCACTTTTGACAACCCGAGGTACATCGTTATCGCGTGGTCCACCTCTGCGAAGCGGCGGAGGTGTACCTGCGTCAGTTCGCGACTGTCGAGAGGGAAGCCGCGCGACGTGACGTAGTCCGCCTGCGCACCTTGACGTTGATCCGAGTGGATGATGCCATTCCGGAGGTACTTGATCGCCAGGTAGTCCTGGAAGACGGAGGTGTCCACCGATGACACGCTCCGACGTTGGACGAATTCCATGAGCGCAGCGACCTTGGTGGAATTGTCGACCTGGCCCCCTAGGTAGGTGCTCAGATCCTCGTCCTCGGTCCGCCGGAACTCCTCCATGATGCCGTTCTCTACGTTCCCGACGAGCATCACCGCGTACAGGCGGGCAAGTGTCGCGTCTAGGAATCTCGGCATGAAGTTCTCGAGCGGGTGCCGCAGCAGGATGCGTCGGAGCGACGCCAGGAACAGCATGTCGTCGGAGTACGAATCTGTGAACTCCGGTATCCGATCACTCATGTGAGCCATCCTCGCAGGTTTGCGAACCGTTTGATGCCGAGCGGACGCAGAGCCTTCAAAGAGGACCCTTCCGATGCCGGATCGACGAAGGGCGCATGCTTCCCGGCCTCGCCGCCCGAGCTCAGCTTCAAGTCGACCGGCTACGCACCGTCGTGTTCTTCCTCCTGTTGCTCACCGACGATCTGATCCGAGCGTGTTTGATCCTGCTGCTATTAGTACCTGGGCTCGCGACCGCATGGGATTACGAAGTCCTGGTCGATGGGGAAGTAGACCCGTCGCCGTAGTCGATTCCCTACCGGTCGCGGTCGCGGCGGGCTTAGCCTGCAAAGGTGGCAGCGGGGGTAGCAGGGCCGGAGCAGCGCTTGCGCGTGCGAGCGGGGCTCGTGATGGCGGCGGCGCTCGCGTGGCTGCCTCCGGCCGCCGTTGGCATCGTTCGTCTGAACTGGCAAATGGTTCCTGCACGTGCGCCGGTGCATTGGTCGGGAGCGGGACCTGACCAGTGGGCCTCTGTCGGGTTGGCGTTCTGGTCGTGCATCGTGCCTGGGATCGTCGGAGCCGTGGTGTGCAGCCTGTTGGTGGTGCCGCTGTCGTCGGATGTTTCGCGTCTGGGCGCGGCACTTACGATGGGCGCGCTTTCCGCGGCGACTGGGGCCGTCGCGTTCTTGTGGCTCGCCATGGCGCTGACCGCTGCGGGGATCGGGGCTCCATTCTTGGTAGTCCTCGCCCAAGTCGGATGGGGCTTGCTCGTGTTCGGAATCGCGCTGCTCACGAACGCGCCACCTGTCCGGTAGCCGATCGCCTACCGGACGGTGGCGGCCTCGATTGCCTCGGCGGTGGCCGCGATGATCGCTGGGTCACTCGTGGAAGTCGCGTCGATGACCAACGGGTCTTCCTCCACCGGTGCTTCGAAGCTCGCGCCGTGTTCTGCGAGCACCGCGTCTGTGACGTCGGGCCGCACCTGCTTTTCCCTGTTGGCTAGGACTCGTTGACGCTGCAGCTCCGGGCTGACCTGTACCCACACCAGCACGAAGGGAACCCCTGCCGCTGATGCGGTCGCCCGCCACTCATCACGGATGAAGCGCGGCGACCCAGTGTCATCAACGACGACGTGGCGGCCAGCGGCAAGGAGCCCACCGGCACGCTCGTGCGCGATCCGGTTCGTGGTCGCCCACTCCTCCAACGGAATGCCCTGCCCTCCGTGAAGACCGCGATCCTCGTTGATCCGGTCGAGGGTCAGCAACTCGGCATCTAACGCATGGGACAACCCGGCAGCGAACGTGCTCTTTCCCGAGAACGACAACCCACACGTCAGCACCAGCGCCATGCTCCGGACACTACAACTGTCGATGCCGGTGAGCGCGACGAAGCTAAGTGGGTACGCCCGCGCGTACCGTTCTTAGGTGCCCGATAGGCGATCGTCTACCGATCGCTGGAACGGCGCTCGGCTCGAGCTCGACGTCGCTCGTCACGCCTCGCCCGCCACTCGGCGTCCTGCTGATCCTGTAGCGGGCTTCGACTCATGCTCCCGCTGGCGGCGAGGAAGATGAGCACGGCGACGACAACCAGGACTACCGGCACGAGCAACTGCAGAATCAACATTGCTACCCCTATCGATCGGTCGTGCCACTCCAGATGTGGGTGGAGCTTAGCTAGCCGTTGGTGACAGAGGTGCCGTCCGGTTGCCTATCAGCTATCGGGACAAGTTCGCCCGGCTTCTTCAAGGTTGCGGCAGGACTCCGCCGAAGGAATCGCGCCCCTTCCGGACCTCCCCCGGCAGCTCAAAGTCGAGGTCGTTTGCAGCTGCTGCGCGTAGCAGTTCGGCACGCGTCCAGTACACCGCCTGCATGAGGTCGTGCAGCTTCGAGACGACTGCGTGACGGACCGTGGCGTCCGTCGTGACGTCGTCGAGTCGTTTCAGTGCGTCGGGCGTCTCGTGCAGAAGTCGGCCATAGATGTAGTCCATCGCGATCTGGTCGTTGCCGTGCATCTGGCCAGCGTTCTCGCCGTTATCACCGAGCACTCGGCCGGAGTACATGTGGGCGCCAACGAGATCTCCGTTCTTCACTCTCGCATTGACGAAGCGCTTCAGCCCATCGAGCTCTGCGCGGCGGTGCGCGCCGACCGACTGTCGCAGCAGTGAGACGACCGTCGGAAGATAGCTGTCCTCCTTCATCGCGAAGAAGACGCGGCAGCGGGCCGCATTGGCCTGCAAGACATCGTCGTCGAGGTCAGGTACGCCGAGATCGAGGCCGACGATCTGTACTCGGTCGGTGCCGGGGATGGGCTGTACCCGGAAGCGCATCTCCCACCCTTGCGCGTCCATCGGGCGTGCGTCGAATATCCGCCCCTTCAGCACCCAATCGGCGCGCGCGAGGAACTTCAGCATCCGCGCCCTTCGAACGTCCGCCGTGGGTGCCCCTGTTCTCTGTGCCACGCGGTGATCCTCACACGGTCCACCGACGCCTCGAGCGGCCGCCTCACTCCGGGTCAAAGAACCGTCCGTCAGCCGATCGTCAAACGAGGTGGCGTTCGACCCGATCTCTCCCTCAGAACCAGCGCAGAATGAACTGCTCGAGTACGTTCCGCATCACTCCTACCGCTCCTGGCGCCGGTTCCCCAGAGTCGCGTCCGACGCTCTTGAGGAGCGCACTCTGCGCAGCCTCGTATTCGCCGCGTTCGATGTCGGTGAACGAGTCCGGGGCTACGGTCCGACTCGCGCTGACGGCTTCCAGCCGACGGAAGCCGTAGCGGAGGCCGACTGGCCGCGGCGCAGCCTGGATCAGCTGCAGCAGATGCGCGTGCGAGTAATTCTCCGAGCAGCGAGCAGCACGACCGATGAAGTCGGTGAGGCCCAAGAGCCCTGCTTCGGTTGAGACGATCCGGACCTGAACGAGTCGAGCGCGACTGCAAAGGTCGTACAAGACAGCTTCATCCATTGCGATCCCTCCTCAACCTGGCCGCAAGCTTGCCACGAAGGGCCATTCTGGTGCTCCAAGCGAGGAGCGCTTCCGGTGGAGGATCGGCTACCGGGACGCGATCACGACACAGAGCGAGGCTGCTCACAGTTCGACGCCCGCGTGTCGCGTGTCCCCCGAAATTGTCGGAGATCCCGCTCGAGGACCGCCATCTCGCACCCACTCGGCCGCCAGCTCGTCGACGTTGACGATCTGATGAAGCTGGCTTAGAGATCCAGACGATGGGCCTTTGCGAGCACATCCGCTTGACGGTTCTTCCCGTGCCGGCGATGGAAGGGGATGAGGACGCGCATCGGGGGCTGGTTCGACCGGTAGACGTTGCTGTCGGGTCCGGTGTAGAGCCCGCCACCCGGGCCGGTGTACAACCCACCGCCAGGCCCGGTGTACAACCCACCGCCAACGCCCGTGTAGGCACCGCCACCGACACCGGTATAGGCACCGCCGCCAACGCCCGTGTAGGCACCGCCGCCAACGCCGGCGTACAGACCGCCCCCAACGCCGGTGTAGAGCCCACCGCCGATGCCGGTGTAGCGGTTGCGAGGCCACGTGTTTGTGGTCATGAGAGCACGCCTTCTACGAAGTGACAAGTACTCGGAACAGTAGTGGCAGGGTCCGACGTTCACCATGGATACCTGTAGCAGGGACGTACCCCCGACCCGCTGTTGCGCGCCTCGCTGCGCGATCACTTCCAACCAGTAGCCAAAGCGTCCGGTGGCCGATCGTCTTTCGGGCAGGTCGGCGGCGCGGTTGAGGCTCAATCCACTTACTCGTCCGAGCACCGATCCGCCGGTTGCTGCAAAGGTCATCCTTGCGGAGGACTGCGCACCCTGAGCGTTCCCATAGGATGCCGTTCGGGGGCGTAGGGCTCTCTATAGATGATCAAGGGGGAGACAGTGTCTCGATCGGGAAGAACCGTAGGCATGGCGGGAGCGGGACTGCTGTGTGCGGTTGCGATGCTGGGGACGTCGGCGGTGGCGCACGCTGAGGAACAGCCTGCAGATGCACTCGCAGCTGTCGCCGCTGTCGCGCCGGATGTGCTCGACGCGGCCGCGAACATGGCCGAATCCGAGTCTGGTGCTGAAGCTGCAAACTTCACCGGGGGCGATGTTGAGGTCAGCGTTCCGACAGATGCTGCTGACGGAGCTGTGCTGCGCACCAGCGATCGCGAGTTGACGGTATCGCTGCCATTTGCGGATCAGGCAGCGGATGCGGTCGTTGAGAGCGCGGGGGTGGCGACTTTTGACAATAACAACTCGTCGAGCACAGCTTCAGTCGTGCGGGAGGATGGCAGTCTGCAGATCCTCACTGTCGTCGAAAGCGCTGCAGCGCCGACCCGGTACGACTACGACTTGTCCGTGCCGTCAGGCGGCGCCATTACGGTCCGTGATGATGGCGTGGTCATCATCACCGACGAGAGTGGCGATTTTGCTGGCACCGTTGCGCCCGCGTGGGCGAAGGATGCAACCGGAGTGCCGGTGGCGACCCGGTACGAGGTGCACGGGAACACGTTGACGCAGGTCGTTGAGCACGGCGCGGCGACGCAGTACCCGGTAGTGGCCGACCCGTGGCTGGGGATCACCTTGTTCAAGAGCTTCAAACGCGACAAATATCACGGGGACTACCGCTACAGCGCCTGGGTCACCGGGCCTGGCGCGGTCGTTCTTAGCGGTGGCGGTGGCGTCGGAGGGTACGCGGCTGGACAGGCTGTGTTCCGAGGTTCTGGGTGGGACGAATGGAAGAAGAAGTGGCCCGCGATCACGAACAAGGCCACCCTCCAGCAGCAGTACAACTGCCACGTCGCTGCGGGCCTTTACGGGCTGCCGTTCACCCAGGACTACAACCTCGAACGGTACCGCGCGAACCGCGCGAACTGGGTCTCCGGTGTCGCATCGCATCGCTGCAACTGGTGACCACCGAACATCCTCTTCGACAGGAGACTGAGCACATGAAAAAGTTCATCATCGGGTCCGCCATCGCTGCCAGTCTCGGCGCGCTAACCACCATCGGGTTCCTCATAGCAATCGGCGTCGACTACCGCATGCAAGAAGACCGCGGTATCGAGCCGGGCTACACGCCCGACGTCATCGTTGGCGGCTTCGAAGCCGGACTGTGGTTGCTCGGCATTGGCATCGCTGCGCTCATCGTCAGTAGCATCGTCGCGATCCTGCAGCGCCGTAACGAGCGTGCTGCCTCATCTGCACCCTCGCACTGACTCAGCGTTGCAAGCCGCGCAGTGCCCCGGTCGGAAACGGCCGGGGCGCTGCCGTGTCCAGCGGCCTGCCTGTCTCGGCCAGGGATCGGCTATCGGACGGGATCAGTGCTCAGCGGCCGTAGGCAAGAAGGCTTCCCAAAGGAGCTCGCCGTCGATCAGAGCGCTCGTGGGTGCAAGCCCGGTCCGTCGCGCTACCTGCATCGAGGCGGTGTGATCGGGATGGATGAAAGCCCGGATGTGCCCGACGTCGACCGAACGCAACCACATCACGACGGTGGATGCTGCCTCGACTGCGATCCCTCGGCCCTGTGCCTCGGGCGTGACCAGCCAGGCGAGATCCGCGACGAGGCCGTCTTCCTTGCGTCCGAGGGTGGCCTGCACGAATCCGATCGCCGGTCCGCCGCAGGCAGGACGGACGATCCAGTTCAGCCAACCAGCGCTGCCGTCCTCAGACTGGCCCTGGGATTGGCGGCGGTACCGTGCGCCCAGTTCGTCAAGGGTCGGTGGCTCGCCGCCAGTGAACTGGTAGAGCTCTGGTGGAGCAAGGGCGGTCAGCATCTCGATTGGGTGGTCAACTGCAAGCCGTTCCAGGGCGAGACGATCCGAGTGCAGGGGATCAGCCCGTGGCCACGACATGACCCGAGCCTCGCAGATCGCGAACGGCGTGGAGTGCCCCATGCAACATCCACACTGACCACGGCCTGACTCCGCACCTGATCACGAGAGCGGCTGTCGCCGGATCCAACACGGTCACCCCGAGGTGAGCGATGCCGGTCGCAGCGAGGCAGACCATGGCCCACCCGACGACGCTGTGCCCTGTGGCGAGCAAGAAGATCCCGAAGGCGAGGACGAGGGCGACCAGGAGCGCACCGCAGAGGAGCAGCAGCAGGCTGGTCACGGGGCTGGCGTTCACGGTGAGCTGCGCGTCACGCACCCAGGCCGGGGTCCGCACGCGATGCACGAGGATCGCGACCGTACCCGCCAGGACTGCGATGCTCGCTGCGAGCAGACCTGCTTCAGCCATGCCGAGATGGTACCGGCGAAGGTGCATGCTTCGGCTGGTCCGCGGCCTCGAACGCCCCGGCGGACGCTGACAGGAT
Organism: Curtobacterium sp. MCLR17_055; assembly: GCF_003234305.1. Classification (NCBI taxonomy): domain Bacteria; kingdom Bacillati; phylum Actinomycetota; class Actinomycetes; order Micrococcales; family Microbacteriaceae; genus Curtobacterium; species Curtobacterium sp. MCLR17_055. The sequence goes on along the minus strand of NZ_QKSX01000002.1, from coordinate 85,491 downwards.
GAGTTCGTGCAGATCGAAGAAGTGGACGAGCGGCACTACGGCACCGAAGGCGAGCGTGACACATTCGTCGTGCACTTCTTCCAAGCGCTGAGCGGCGAGATGGTCGCGCCCGACTGGGACGCCACGAGTTGGGCGGTCAGTGTGATCCGCGTCACCGACGCGACGTACCGTTCGGCGTTTGCAGAGGCCCGGCGGATCGCCGCAGGCGAGGTGTTGCCGACACTGTTCTCGGTGTCCCTCGAGACCGCGGAGCCGAGTGGTCCTGGGATCCTGCGACTGTTCGGCACCGACCTCAACATGGAGGGGCTCGAGCTCGAGCCCGATTCACACGCGGCGAAGCGGGAGATGTTCGCCGAGTTCTTCAGCCGCGACCGTACTGCGCGCGTGATCGGGGATCTGGAGCGCAACCACTGACGGACTGGAGGCCCGATGCCAGCTGGCACCGTGCCTCCAGTCCGTCACGTGCCGCGCGCGATGAGTCGCTCGTGGTGCAGCTGGAGTTGCCGTCCGCACCGCTGTGCAACGCGCTCACTGTGGGTGACGATCACGAACTTGGTTCCTGCCTGCTGCAGCCGGTCGAAGAGGGCGAGCACGTCGTCTTCGGTCGTCTCGTCCAGTGCGCCGGTGGGCTCATCGGCGAGGACGACGGCAGGGCGCTTCGCGATGGCTCGAGCGATCGCGACGCGCTGCGCTTCTCCTCCTGACAGTCGTCGTGGGCGCTTGCCAGCGAGGTGGCTGATGCCGACCGCCTCGAGAGCCTCATGTGCGCGGGCGGCGGAGTCAGCGCGAGCAGGAACGCCGAGCCGGACGTTGTCGAGCACGCTGCGGTCGCCGAGGAGGCTGTGGTCCTGGGTGACGATGCCGATGTGTCGCAGTCGGTGTGCCGCCATCCTCCGTGGGGTGCACTCGAGCACGTGCCCGTCGTGCTCGTAGGTCCCGCCGAAGTCGGTGTCGAGGCCGGCGAGGATGCGGAGCAGCGTGCTCTTGCCCGACCCGCTCCGCCCGGTGATCGCTACGGAGCGATCGTCTTCGCGAAGGTCGAAGTCGAGTCGGTCGAACAGTGCTCGGGTCGATCCGTCGGGCTCGGTGATGGTCTTGGAGACGTCGCGCAGCACGATCATCGTGGGGTACCTCTTCGGCGTTGGGTGGTCAGTTCGATGCGGACGGCTCGTCGACCGAGTGCGCCGTCTGCCACACACCAGAGGAGCAGGGCGGTGCCGGCGCCGAGTCGTGCCATCGCACTGTCGTTGGGGAGCAGCGTGCTGATTGCGAGGAACAGCCCGAGCGCGGCGGTGTACTCGGTCAGACGGCTTGCGCGGAACAGCCGGTTCGTGGCATCCGGGCTCCTCCCGAGAACGGACCACCACCTTCGTCCTGCTGGGGGAGGCGCCCATCGCCCGGAGCGGGTGAACTCGGCGAGGACCTGGAGCGAAACCACGGACGGACTGGAGGCGCGGTGCCAGCTGGCACCGTGCCTCCAGTCCGTCCGTCACCCCGCTGGGGCGGGGCGCCGGGACAGGCTGGTCATCTCGAGAAGCCGCGGATCCGCGTCGGTGTCACTCGGTGGGTCGCAGGCGACGCCGGCGACGCAGCACCAGCGTCCCGGCGCCGGCCAGGAGGAGCAGTGTCGCGAGCAGCGCCGGTCCGACAGGTGACTCCGCTCCGGTCGCGGCGAGCGTGCCCGTCGCCGTCGCCGTCGCCGTCGCCGTCGCCGGCGTCGTCGGTGTGGTCGTCGGTGCGCCGGCGCCCTGCGCCGCTGGTGTCACGGTCGGCGTCGGCGTGGGCCCCGCGGTGGGCGTCGCGGTCGGTCCTGGAACGGCCGCAGCGATCAGCGGGCTCTCGGTCATCGCCGTGCCGGTGAGGCAGTGCTTGAGCTCGGTCTCCTTGACCCAGTGCGACCCTGCGGCGACTGCGCGGCATCCGGAGGCGAACGCGATCTCCCGCTCGTTGTAGAGCATGCGCACGAGCGGCGTGTGGGTCGCTCCGGTAGCGGGGTCGATGCCTGCACGTGACACGACGTCCCACTGCACGTTCGCAGCCATCGGCGTCACCTCTGAGCCTCGCCACGGGTTGGTGGCGTCGTCGTAGACGTCGGCGTCCGAGGTCGGAGCAGCGTTGTCGGGCGCGGCGACGGTGGATCCCGGCAGCCGCAGTAGTGCCGCGAACGGGATGATCGTCTCGGCGTGCGCGAAGCGGAAGGTCGCGACCACGTCGCCGCCGGCGACGCGGGCGTCGATCGTGGCGAAGAAGTCGTCGAGCAGGGGCTCGGCGATCGAGTACGTCTCGTCGTGCCCGGCGAGGCTCGGGCCCTTCTCGTAGAAGTCCTCGGCGTCGAGCAGGTACGCGAACCACTCGGCATCCGCCGGCCGGCCAGCGAAGTACTGCGCGAAGTCGAACTGGTGCGGAGCGACGTTCTCCTCTTGCATGTCGGCCGCGATGATGTACAGGTTGTACAGCGACATCGCCGCATCAACGGTGCTCTTGATCGACTTCTTCGGATCGCCGCAGGCATCGGGATCGGCCTTGGTGTCGGCACCGGGCGCACACGCCACCGCGCCGCCCTTGGAACCGTCGGCGGTGTTGTACCAGGTGTGTGCCTTGTCCGTGCCGATCGCGGCGATGAACCCGGGCGTGAAGATGCCGGAGAGCAGGTCCTTCGCCGCTTCGACGGATCGCGGCTTCGCCTCGATGTACTGCAAGGCCGCCGCGATCGTGCCGCCGTCACCGGTCTGTGCGGCGACGTAGTCCTCGTACGCCTGGGCGCGCTGGCGCTCGGGCGACCCTTCGGCCTTCTCGGTGCCGTCCGGGTTCTCGACCTCGTGGAAGTAGAGCAGGTCAGGGCGCGGTTCGAGCTTGACACCCGTGGCCCCGAAGCCCCGCAAGAAGTTCTCGCCCGACTCCGTCGCGCGAGACTCACCCGAGGTCTCGGCGACGACACGCCCGCCCATCTTCGCCGCGGCTGCGAACAGCTGCTTGTTGCGCTGCGCGGCTCGCGCTCCGATGCCCTGGTGCTGGGTGGCGCCCTGACCGGTGAGCATGCCGTAGCCGTTCGCGACGTTCGCCGCGGTGATGGCATCGAGGTTCGCGGAGAACTCCTTCCCGATCTCCGGCGTCAGGAACCCGTTCTCGGCCTGCGCGGTCGCGGCGAGACGGTGCAGCAGCGCGTCGTACTTGTAGGCGGAGAGTCCCCGCGATCCGTGTCGGGCGACGGACTCCGTGGCGACGGGTGCGTAGCCCGTCGGTGCCGGCGAGTAGGCGTCGATGTCTGACTGGCTGGGGGCGATGTACGGCTGCTTACTGCTGGTGAAGCTGGCCTCGTCGGCGTGCGCCGGCACCGCGAACACCAGCGAGACGAGGGCAGCGACGGCAACGCAGGACAGTGCGGTGCGGGTGTTCATGGGTCCTCCGGTATCGGGACCCTCGGGCAGCGGTCCGACAAGCAGAGTTAGCGGCAGCGGGTGAACAGCCCTTGACCTGGGGGTGACCGGACGGTGCTGCCGGGTACGGCGGCGCGCGTGGCACGCCACGACAGGAGCGCAGGCCCTGGACGCGTGCCACTGACGGACTGGAGGCCCGGTGCCAGCTGGCACCGGGCCTCCAGTCCGTCAGTTGCGGGCCACCGAGACCTGCCTAGCTGTGCCCGGATCGTCGGGTCAGCTTCGAGCTGACGACGCCGTAGAGCAGCCAGGCGACGACCACGACGAGTGCGACCGTGCCGTACATCGCCGGCAGGGCGCCCTGCACCAAGAACGGCACGAGCAAGAGACTGACCAGGCCGAGGACGGCCAAGGTGATCTTGTAGCTGCGAGGAGACATCAGACCTTCCTTCCTTGCACTGGCTGGCGCCCTTGTCGAGGACGAACGGGTTCCACCCCGAGAGCGGGGTTCCGGAGAGCCCGTACCCATCATCGGATGGTGACGACGAGCTTGCCTGACCGGGTCCCGTCCTCCATGTCGCGGTGGGCCTGCACGATCCCCTCGAGCGGGTACACCTTCGCGATCGGGACCTGCACGGTGCCGGCTGCGACGGTGTCGAGGAACGCCTGCAGCACCGATGCCGGCAGGTCGCTTGCTTCGCCGGAGTACGCGGTGAGGCGCACCCCGTTGGGGATCACCGCCATCGGGTAGAAGTCGGGGATGGTCCAGACGTCGGAGAGCATCCCGCTGAACGACACGGTGCCGTGGACGGCTGTCGCCCGGAGCGTGTCGGGCAGCGTGTCGGTGCCGATCAACTCGACCGCTCCGTTGACGCCGTCCGGCACGATTCGACGGACCGCGTCGGCGATCCTGCCCGAGTCCACCACGACGTGGTCCGCACCAGTGGCGTGCAGTCGCTCGGTGCGGTCCGGGTTGCGCGTGGTGGCGATGACGGTCATGCCCTGCTGCTTCGCCAGCACGATGCACGCCAGGCCGATCGACGACGTGCCACCGCGGATCAGGATCGTGTCGCCCCGGCGGGCACCGACGCCCACGGTGAGCGACCCGTGTGCGGTCTGCAGCATCTCGGGGACGGCGCCGAGCACGGACCAGTCGAGGCCGCTCCGGAACGGCACGACGCTGCTGGCCGGAACGACGGTGTACTCGGCGTAGCCCCCGTCGAAGTCGCGACCCATCCCGCCCATCAGCCCGGCTACTTGGGTACCGGCGGGGAACTCTCCACCTGGGGCTGCCTCCACGGTCCCGACGGCTTCGATCCCGGGCACCCGTGGGAAGGTCCCGAAATGGCCCATGCCGCGGCGGAAGTGCAGCTCGGACCGGTTGAGCCCGAACGCTTCTACACGGATCAGCACCTGGCCCGGGCCTGGGATCGGGATCGGCAGCTCACGGAGGTGCAACACGTCGGGCCCACCGGGTGCGTCGATCACGACGGCCCGCATGGTGGCCGTCATCGCCTTGCCTCCAACGTCGACTGCAGGCGCTCGAGAGCCGCGACACCATCCGCGATCGCCGCGGCATCGGCATCCGAGAGCACGGCGTCCAGCGCTTGGTCGAACCGCTCGTCCGCGAGGGCGAAGGCGTCTCTCCCCTGGGGTGAGAGCACACTGCGGACGCTGCGCCGATCGTCAGGGTCCGTCGCACGCTCGAGGAAGCCATCGGCGGCGAGCCGGTCGAGCAAGCGACTGGCTGCAGCGATCGACGTCCCGACGCCGGTCGCGACGTCCTGCACCCGGGCGCCCGATGGGGCTGCCTGGACGATCCGCAACACTTCCAGTCGGGCCAGGCTCAGCACACCCTCCCCCCGCATCCGCTTCTCGACCGCGTTCCACACGTCGGTCTCGTGCCGCACCAGCGCGGCGAAGTACTCGTGCAGACGCGCCGCTCGCCCAGTCCGGTCATCCGGGGCGTCGATTCCAGGGAGGGGGGCGAGGTCCGTGCTCATGGTTCGACTCTACGGCATCTACTTGCTATGTAAAGTAGTTGTCCATGACCACAGACACACGCCTCTCGTTCCTGCGATTCGTCGAATTCATCAACAGCGCCGACCCGTCCATCGGTGAGACGGTCATCGCACCGGAAGCGGCGTTCTTGACGCCGTTCTCGCCCGAGCCGCTGCGCGGGCTGCCGGGGTACCTGCAGATCCTGACGATCATGCGGGGCGCGTTCTCTGACATCCAGTGGAGCATCGACCGGATCGTCGTCGAGGGCGACACGGTCGCAGCACGTTTCGAACTCCGCGGCACGCACGACGGCGAGTTCCTCGGTGTCCCCGCTACGGGGAGGACGGTGGTCGCGAACGCGAGCAACTTCTACCGTTTCGACGAGGGACTGATCGTCGACGAGGTCGGTCAGCCGGACGTGCTCAGCATCCTCGGGCAGATCGGGGCGCTCCCGCCGGCACTCGGCTGAACGGTCACCGTTGAACGCCCTCGAGAGCCCACCCGTTGTCGCAGATGCGCATCGGGGGAGTGAGCGACCTGGAACCGTGGATGCTGCTCGGGTTCGGCGAGGACATGCGCTGATCGCTACGGTGATGCGCGCGCAGCCTCGGGCGGCAGCGGCGTCCGTTGGCAAGGTGCATGGATGCAGACCGAGGACGATTGGCAGATCGCCACCCGAGCTCCGTCACCGACGCTGTTCGCGGGGGAGTTCGCCGAGTTCTCCAGTCGAGACTGCACTGCGGTCGAGTGATCGGGCGTGACCCGCGGTCGTCGTCGAGGAGGTCCGGAGCGCAGCCGGCGGCGGACTGGGTGTGGCCGCCATATCCCCGGCACGGACGTCACTTCGCCAGCGCGCGCGGATCGCGGAGAGTCGAGAGTTAGATGGGCGCATGTTCTCTCGCGTTCCGCCCCGTGTGTTCGGCCTTGCGTTCGGCCTCGGGGCTCTGGTCGCGGGGCTCGTGATGGCGCTCCTCGGTGCGGGCGTTCAGTACATCGGGCTCGTGGCCGGAGGGCTGGTCATCGCGGCGATGGGATTGCTGGCTGCGATCGTCGGCGCGATCGGCTTCGCACTCCACGGGTCCGCCCGATCCGAGCGTGACCGGACGAAGCGAACCTGAGTCGCTGGCAGGCTCGTTCGGCGGTCGATCCGTTACCGAACGGCGATCGTCCTGAGTGGTGAGCACATCGCCACGACGACGGCGACGGCGAACACGAGGGTCACCGCGAGCAGCGCGACGCCATCTCCAGCGACGGTCATGAGCGCGCCGCCGCCCACTGCTCCTCCAGCCGCGAGGGTCCTGTTCGCGCTGCGCATCGTGCCGTTCATCCGACCGAGCAGCGCGTCGGGTGTGACGGTTTGGCGAAGACTCATCTCGTTCGCGTTCTCGCAGCCCGCTGCAGCGCCGTGCACGGCGAAGGCGACGAACAACACCGCGACAGTCGCCGGTGTTCCTGCGGTGTCGGTGCCAACCGTCGTGAGCGTGATGGCGGCCCAGGCGATCGGGTACGCGGCTCGAGCGGCGATGATCGTCCGGCCGGCGCCGAGGCGCGGCGCCGCAGTGGCGCCGAGGAGCATCGCGACACCGCTGACGGCGAGGATGCCCCCGTACACGGCCGCTGAGAGCGCGAAGGTGCGGAGCGCGAGTGTCGCGAACACCGTCAGTCCGGCGGCGTTGGCGAGGAACCAGAGATGTGTCGACAGCGCCAGCGGTGCGAGCGTCGCATGACCGTACGTCCACCGCAGACCGTCGGCGATGTCGCTCCGCAACCGCGCACCCGCCGTGCGCGCTGGCGTCTGCTCGATGACGCGGACGCCCGCGATGAGGACGGCGTCGACGAAGTAGCTCACCGCGTCGAGGGCGATCGCGACCGGCGCGGTCACGATGCTGACCAGGACACCTCCGAGAGCCGGGCCCACCGTCTGCGCTGCCGCATCACTCTGATCAACCCGCGCATTCGCCGCCAGGAGGAGTGGGCGAGGGACGATGCGGGGGAGGAGGGACTGCGTTGCGGCGAATCCGATGACGGACAGGATGCCGAACACGAACAACGCCGCCGCCGTCACCCAGAGGTTCAAGAGCCCCGTGAACCAGAGCACCGGGATCGTGGCCAGGCACACGCCACGACCGACACTCGCCCAGATCAGGAGTGGCTTGCGTGGGAATCGATCAACGTACGCGCCGACGATCAGCCCGAACAACGCGTACGGGAGGAACTGGGCAGCGTTCACCAGCCCCACCTCGAACGGGCTGGCGTGCAGCACTGTCACCACGAGAACCGGTACGGCGACCGCGCTGACTGCTGATCCGAACGACGAGACGGTCGCAGCAGACCAGTACGGGCGGAACCCGGGGACTCCACGCAGCGTGGTCGCGTCCTCGCCCATGCGCCAACGCTGGCAGACCGCGACGCTGCGAGCAAGACAGTTCGCCCAAGACACTGTTCAAGCGTCGATGTCGGTCGGCTCCGCGACTTGTACGCGTCCCGGCAAACCCCGGACCGCTCTGTGCCAAGCCCAGGCGGCGGCGAGGAACACACCCGTGGCGATGAGCCAGAGCAGCCAGGGCGTGCGCGAGTCCAAGAGTCCGAGAGTGAGCGGGAACAGTGCCATGCCGATCGAGCTCGCGGTCTGGAACACCCCGATTGCCCGGCCGCGGATTCGAGGGTGTGGAGCTTCGGCCATGACCGCGTTGGCGGCCGGGAGGTAGATCATGTCCGCAGCTGCCAGCAGGATCGCGACCACGATGACGAAGGACCACGCAGCCAGCCCATGCAGCGGAGGAAGAACGATGAGCGGTGCTGCGGTCGCGGCCGTCAAGACTGCACCGAGAGCGATGAGCGTTCCACGCTGCTGACCAGCAACCCAGCGGGTCACGGAGGTCTGGAGCAACGCGCACATGCCCGTAGCGACAGCGAACTGGACGGGCGCGACCGCTGGGGACATGCCCCACCGCTCGACGAAGAGAACGCTGAACGCGACGTTCGGCAGCACCATCGCGGGACCGATGAGGAACTGTCCGAGGGTGATGAGTCGCATCGACCGGTTGGCGATGAAGGAACGAAGTGACCCGGTCGTGTCCGCCCCTTCCGCAACGGCGAGGGCGGACGTCGGCGTGGATCGGTGCCCGGTGGGTTGCGTCGCGAACACGCCGGCTGCCACAACGCTGGTGACGACGTTGGCGAGGACCAGCCACCGCAACCCGTCTTGGTGGCCGTTCGCGAGGGTGACCGCGGCGATGATCGCGCCAGCGCCGAGCGCTGCGGCCTTCGTCGCTTCGAGGAACGCGAACCACCGCTCGAACGGGCGGCCTTCAGCGAGGTCGTGGACGTACGCGGTCCATGAGGTCCAGTAGAGCCGCTCGGAGCCGTTGGCGAGGAAGATCGCCGCGAAGATCATCATCGGGTCATGGGCGAACAGGTAGAGCGTGAAGCCCGCTGCCGAGAGGAGGTTGTTGAGGATCATCGACGCCTTCGCGCCGAATCGATCGGTGAGGACGCCACCGACCAGTCCGATCGGGAGAGCAACCAGTGTCGCGACGGTGGAGACGGCCCCGAGCACTGCAAGCGGCACGTCGGTGGTGATGGTGAAGTAGACGATCGTCAGTGGCAGCGTGAGGCCGGCGCCGATGGTGTCGGTCAAGACTGCAAAGGTGACGAAACGGTGTTCGCGCAAGCTCGCGAGTGAGGCCCGAAACCGGGCAGGGGTGAAGAACATGGATGTGGTCCCGTGAAGTCGTCGCGCCGTCGTCGCACGACGGCGCGGGCAAGCAGAAGCACGCGAGCAGAACGCTCGCGGCGGGGAGGGGCCGACCTTCGTGGTCAGCTCAGTTCTGCGTTGCCATGACTCCGGGAGGGATCGGCCGCGGTCCGACGAACTCGGGCGCAGGCTTGGTGGAGAACAGTCGACGAGGGGCACAGAACGGCATCGTTGCCACCCTTCGCCATCATCGGACCAGTTGAACGAACGCTAGCAGCGCTCAAGATGAGAGATCAACGTGCCGCCTCAATTGGTGCCCCCTCCACGGGACGCACCCCGCCGTCCGCGCTCGGCGCACTGACAGGCTCGTTGTTCAGGGCTCCGACGTCACGTCGTCACTTGTTGGCTTCGTCGATCAACGTCGTCAACACACTGCGATTGATCGGACCGAGGATGCGGGCGCTCACCCGGCCCTCCTTGTCGAGAATGATGGTTGCCGGCGTCGAGTTGGGGGCGTTCGTCCCGGAAAATGCGAGTTGCACGGCCGCGTCCTGGTCAACGGCGTTGCTGTACGAGACGTCGTGCTCCTTCACGAAGGCACGCGCGGTCGCTGCAGAGTCCCGGACATCGACGCCGAGGAACGACGCCTGCGCGTGCCGATCATCGCTGACGGCTTGGAGGTCCTTCGCCTCGACGCGGCAGGGTGCGCACGACGCGTACCAGAAGTTGAGGACGAGCGCCTTGCCACGGTACTGATCGGCACGGATGACCTTGCCGTCGAGGTCATGGGTCTCGAAAGTGACCCGTTCACCACGATCGTTCGCGGCGAACTCCGTGACAGCACCGTCTCCCGAGATGTAGTTCTTCGTGTCGCCGTCGCGGTACTGCTTCGCGAGGCCGTCGCTGCCTCCCGCGCAGCCGGTGAGCGTCACGGCGACCGCGACCGCGACCGCGACCGCGACCGCGACCGCGACGGCGACGCCGACCAACAGTGCAGGACCCCCGACTCGACGTTGCCTCATTGCGCCAGGGTATGCGCTGGCGGCCACTCTGGCGTCCGTCAGCCGATGCCCTCCAGAGATGGCCGAGTCATGAGTTCTGCCACCTCGACGATCGCATCGTCCGGCATGTCGGGGTAGTAGTTCTCGCGGAGCTGCTGGCCGAAGCGCTGCATGTCCGTCTCCGGAGGCTGATGCGCCTGTTCTGCGGTGAGGGTGTCGAGCCGGTACCGGTGCACGGCGGTGATCGTGCCGGCCACTGGTTCGGCGGTCGGGTGATCGTCGAAGACGAACGTCGCCGCGCCGACCTGTACAGACTCGTTCCACCGCACGGTGGTGACCTTGTCGCCGCGGATGATCGCTTCGTGGTGCTTCTGATGGAAGTGGACGGTACCTGGGGCTGTGTCGGCCATGCTCCCAGCTTGCCGGACGTCGCGGAGTGAGTGCGTCCCCTGTCACGCTGAGGACTCAACGATCGAGGAGGACCGGCAACTCGCGATCAGTCTCGGCGACCTGGGTGAGCTTCATGGCGACTGGTCGGAGCGGCCGTGACATCAACACCTTGTTGAGGAGCCCGCGGAGCGCGAGCGCCAGTCGGGACTGCGGGTACGCCAGTGCCTTGAGTCCGCGAGGGAGGTCCTGCACATCGTCGACCAGCGGGCGCATCCACTTCTCGTACGCGGTCAGCGCTGCTTCCTGGTCCTGCGTCACGTCGGCGAGCTCCGCGGCAAGGACGTACCCGGCGGTGAGCGCGAGTGAGGCGCCGCCGCCCCCCATCGGTGTGACGCACCATCCGGCGTCACCGGCCATCACGACGTGGCCGCGGTGCCAGGTCCGCATCCGGATCTGCTGGAGCTGGTCGATGTAGACGTCCGGGGACGTGTCGAGCGCGTCCAGGACCCGTGGCGCCTCCCACCCGACTCCGTCGTACCTGCGCCGCACCGCCGCCAGCGTCTGCTCACGAGTCAGACCGATGACGTCGTCCCCGGGAGCGTAGGCGAGGATCGCGCGTGTGGTGCCGTACGGGTCGGGTCGGAGGTGGACTTGGCGTCCGCGAACGGCGTTGTGCCACCGCCAACGGTCGTCATCGCTGTCGGTCCGTGGGATGGTCCCGAACACCATGGTGACGTCGAGGTCGCGCTGGTCGACGTCGCCCTCGGCGAAGACCATCGCACGGGTCCGCGACCGCACACCCTCGGCGATGACGAACAGGTCCGCGTGCAGGCGCCGTCCCTTCGCGGTCGTCACGGTGACTCCCGCAGCGTCGTCTGCGACGTCCGACACGGTGTCCCCGTAGACGAAGGAGACGCCGGCCGGCAGGTTGTCGAGGATCGTCCGAGCGAGGTCGCCGCGCAGGATCTCGAGTTCCGCTGTCGCACCGCCGGCCCCGTCGGAGGGCAGTTCGGCGGTGACGGCCCCTCGCCCGTCGACGAGGACGGTGCCCGTCTCGGTGGTGTTCCGTGCCTTCACGGCGTCGAACAAGCCCATCTTGCGAAGCACGTCGCGCGCGACGCCTCGAACATCGACGTTCTGTCCGCCGTCACGGAAGGCAGCGGCGCGTTCGATGACGGTCACGTCCCATCCGGTCCGGCGGAGCCAGTATGCGGTCGACAGGCCAGCGATACTGGCTCCTGAGATGACAGCGGTGCGGTTTGCCATGGTGTTCCTCCGTCGTGAGCTTTAGAGTAAAGATACTACACAGTAAAGGAATCTGATGGACGACGTGTTCGAGACGGAGTGGGACGCACCCCAGGTCGAGGTGATGGAAGCGCTCCAGACATGGGCCGTGGCGTTCGCGGAACTCAACCAGCTGATGTCCTCGTGGCTCGACCTGCCGACGACCGATGCGAACGCCCTGGGGCAGGTGCTCTGGGCGGACTCTTCTGGCGACCCGCTGTCGCCCGCACGACTCGGGCAGCGGATCGGTATGACCTCCGGATCCGTGACGGTCTTGCTGAACCGCCTGGAGGCGGCCGGACTGCTCGCTCGCAGCCGCGAGCACACCGACCGGCGCCGGGTGACGCTCCGTCCGACACCGGCGGCACGGGAACGTGCGCGGGCGTTCACGGAGAGGTCGACCGCCGAGATCGCTGCCGCCCTGCAACAGGTGCCTGCAGCGGAGCTGGAGCACCACGCCGAGTTCATCCGCCGCATGGTCGGTGCCGCGATGGACGCCGCGGACCGGCTCCGCAGTTAGCGGCCGTCGATTACGGGGAGCCGCGTGGTTCGGACGGTCACTCATGGCCGGGGTCCTCGTCTGGGTGCTACCGCGCACGATCGTCCGGATCCACCGCGCGCGCCGGTCCGTCGAGGAGCAGCCGTCAGCGGACCCGGCATCGGAGCCGGAGTCCCTCGCCTCCTGAGCTCGGGTGCCAGCGCTCTCCCTTCATCTCAGGAGCCGATCGGCGACCGCGTGCCAGGGTCGTCGTCATCGATCTCGGGCGTCACCATCACCGTCGAAGACCTGCCGGTTGCCGGCGATCACCTGCTGGTGTTCCCGCACCCAGTCGGCGAGGGCGAGGGCCACGTACTGCAGCGACCGTCCGAGGTCGGTGAGCTCGTACTCGACGCGCGGCGGCACCTCGGCGTGGACCGTCCGCGAGACGAGCCCGTCGCGCTCGAGTGCGCGCAGCGTCACGGTCAGCATCCGGCGTGAGATGCCGGGGATGACCTCGGAGAGCTCGGTGAACCGCCGCCGCTCGTCACCGAGCACGCCGATCACCAACAGCGTCCACTTGTCGCCCATCCGGGACAGCAGCGACCGGAAGAGTTCCGGGTCCTCGCTCGTGCACAGCTCGGCCATCGTGGGCATCGACTGGTGGAGCCGGGCCTGCAACTGGTCCAGCGCGGTCTGGTCCGTCATGGGGTCTCCCGTGGTTACTGCCGGGTAACAGGGGATCGTTTGCGGTAACGGGAACCCGGCGGGCAGGGTTACTCATCGTAACCGAAGCCCGGGTCGTCGACTCGGGAACGATCGAAGGAGTGTCATGACACTGTTCCGCCTGGACGCCAGCATCCGCACCGAGGGCTCCACCAGCCGAGCACTCGGCGACATCGTCGAGACCGAGTGGAGCGCCGTGCACGCGGGCTCCGAGGTGACCCGCCGTCACGTCGGCACCGACCCCGTGCCCGCCGACAGCTGGGCCGACGCCGTCGCCGCATCCGCGACGCCCGAGTCCGAGCGCACGGCGGCCCAGGTCGCCGCGGTCGCCCTGGCCGCCGAGCTGACCGACGAGCTCGCCGGTGCCGACGCCCTGCTGTTCGCCGTGCCGCTCTACAACTTCGGCGTCTCGCAGCACTTCAAGTCCTACGTCGACCTCGTGCTCACCGACCCACGCATGGCACCCGGCGCCGTGCCCGCGACCGCGGGCAAGCCGGCCGTCCTCGTCACGATGCAGGGTGGCAACTACTCCGCCGGCACGCCCCGGGAGGGCTGGGACCACGCCACGGCCTGGATGCGACGCATCCTGGAGGACGTCTGGCAGCTCGACCTCGACGTGGTGACGCGCGAGTTCACGCTCGTCGGGGTGAACCCCGCCCTCGACCAGTTCACGGAGTTGGCCGACGAGCTGCGGGTCCGCGCCGAAGAGCAGGCGGCCCGGCACGGCCGCACGTTGGCGGCCGTGCCGAAGGCTGCGTGAAGCCGACTCCTACGACGCGAGCATCTGCGCCACCACCGCGTACAGCTCCTTGGGGTCCCCGGCGAGCATCTGCTTGATCAATGCGGCCTGCTCGTCCACCACGACCTCGTAGTCGTCGCGCTCGACCCCGTCCAGGGTCGCGCGCGCCACGTCCGCCGGGTCGGTCTTGGGCATCGAGATCCCCGCGGTCATGTCGGTGTCGGCCACTCCGAGGTGCACGGACATCACCGCGGTCCCTTGGCCGGCCAGCTCGTGCCGCAACGCGTTGCCCATGTTCCACAGGGCGGCCTTCGACACCGCGTAGGCGGAGGCTCCGGGCATGGCGAGCCACGAGGCACCCGAGGCGATGTTCACGATGCTCCCACCGCCGTTCGCCGCCAGGACGGGTGCGAACGCGCGGATCACGGACAGGGTGCCCCAGACGTTCGTGTCCATGTCGGCGTGGGCTGCGTCCAGATCGCCCAACAGGGTCGCCGTGGTCGCGATCCCGGCGTTGTTGATCAGGAGATCGACGTCGGTCGCGACCGCGGCGGCGGCTGCGACGGACGCGGGGGAGGTGATGTCGAGGGCGAGACGCTCGACGCCCTCGAGGTCGATCATTTCAGGGCGTCGGGCGGTGGCGTAGACCTTCGCCCCGCGGGCGATCAGCTGTGCGGCGAGGTGGCGTCCGATACCGCGGTTCGTGCCGGTGACGAGGGCGGTGGCTCCAGAGAGGTTCATGCTCGCTACGCTAGAACCTGACGTCAACGTGAGAATCAAGCCCGAGGGACAGAACGATGCGGATCGGTGAACTCGCAGATCGGGCCGGCGTCAGCGTCCGGTCGCTGCGGTACTACGAGGAACAGGGCCTCCTCGAGTCGGAGCGGACCACGGGCGGACACCGGGAGTACCGCGAGCCCGATGTCGCGCTGGTGCGCTTCATGCAGATGCTCTACGCGGCGGGGATGCCGAGTCGTCGGATCGTCGAGATCCTGCCCTTCCTCGACACCGGGGTCGCCACGCGGACGATGCTCGACCACTTCGACGAGGAGAGCGATCGCATCCGACGCCAGATCGAGGCCCTCGGCGCCACCCACGACCGCCTCGCGCGGCTCCGTGACATCGCGGCGGAGTCCGTCGCGGGGCGGCCGCCGGAGGAGTGCCGCTCGTCGGCGAACGCCGCCGCCGCCTGAGCACCCCGACTAGCTGGCGGCCGGCCTGCTGAACAGGTTGACGACGTTGCCGTCCGGATCGCGGACCAGTGCGGAGCGGTTGCCCCACGGCATCGTGGTCGGCTCCAGGACGACGTCGTCGCTGCCGAGCTGCAGTCCGGCGAAGTCGCCGTCGACGTCGGCGACCTCGAACTCGATGAACACGGAACGGTTCGTCGCGGGCGTCAGCGTGCCTCCGAGCATGGCCACTGTCGCGGTGCTTGCGATCGCGAGGGTCGCACCCGGGCCGCTGAACTGCGCGAAGACCGGTGCGGGGCGCTCGGCCGGCTGGCCGGTGATCCGCTCGTAGAAGGCGACCATGCCCTCGAGGTCGTCGGTGATGATGCGGACGGAT
This sequence comes from Curtobacterium sp. MCLR17_055, assembly GCF_003234305.1. Taxonomy (NCBI): domain Bacteria; kingdom Bacillati; phylum Actinomycetota; class Actinomycetes; order Micrococcales; family Microbacteriaceae; genus Curtobacterium; species Curtobacterium sp. MCLR17_055. Next base: position 70,232 of record NZ_QKSX01000002.1, on the reverse strand, counting down.
GCGAACGACATGGGGTTCCTCACGGTGGTGCTGCTGACTCGGAGCGACCAGCTTCACCGGCCGCCGCGACACCGTCCTGTCGGTGTTTCCGGAAACCGACCGCGTTTCCGGGGACCGACCGCGCTAGTCGTCGAGGACCGGCCGGAGTCGTCCGTACTGGATCGCGAGGTCCTCGGATCGCAGGATGCGCTGCGCAGGCCGCTCGTCGGTGACCTCGACTGACAGCATCCGGTCGCCGCGGAACGCCCGCACCCCGTCGCGGGTCCGGCACCAGGCGATCAGGTACCACTGACCGTCCTTCCCGATCGACCCCAGCGGTTCGACGTCGCGGACGGACTCCGCTCCGCCGGCATCCCGGTACCGGAGTCGCACCACCCGATCCGCGCGCAGGGCCGCCGCGAACTCGGCCGGGACCACCGTGTCCTCGTCGTCCTCCAGGAAGTGCACCCGGGACGCCAGTGCGCTGGCTCGTGCGGCGTCGCCGGCGGGCATCACCGCGAGCGTCTTCCTGGCCGCGGTCTGCGCCGCATGCCGGAACGGACTCCGCCCCAGCGAGCCGAGCCCGATCAGCACCGCGAGGGCCTCGTCCGGCGTGAAGCCCGCCGGGCCGAGCGTCGCGGACGCGTCGATGACGTACCCGCCGGTCCGGCCGGGCTCCGCCCAGATGGGCAGACCCGACTGCTGCAGCGCGGAGATGTCCCGCTCGATGGTCCGCACCGACACCTCGAACCGCTCCGCGAGACGACGCGCGCTCCGCGGCTGCGGCGCGACGGCGCGCAACTCCTCCACGAGGCCGTAGAGCCGATCGGTGCGATTCACCTCGCCATCTTCGCTGTCGTCCCGACGTTCCGTCAGATCCACGCCGTCTCGTCCGCCACGTGCTCGTGGAGCTCGCGTCCGTCGGCCTAGGCTGCGGGGGTGTCCGCAGCCCTGACCGTCGAAATCCTCCGGAGGTTCGGCGTCGCTCTCGAGCCCGGGTTGTCCGATCGGGAACTGGCCCGGGCCGAGCGTCGGTACGGCGTCCGGTTCGGCGCGGACCACCGAGCCCTGCTCTCCCTCGCGCTGCCGAGCGGGGACGGCTGGTTCGACTGGCGCGCGCGGAACGACGAACGACTGCGGCGAGCGATCCGGTGGCCGGTCGAGGGCGCCCTGTTCGAGGTCCGTCACGACGCCTTCTGGCCCGGGTCGTGGGGCGACCGACCCAGCGACGAGTCGCAGCGTCTCGAGGCGGCTGAGCGGCACCTGCGGCAGTGGCCGCAGCTGGTGCCGTTGTACTCGCACCGCTACCTGCCTGCCGCGCCGCTCGGTAGCGGGGCGCCGGTCTTCTCGGTCTACCAGACGGACGTGGTCATCTACGGCGATGATCTCGTCGACTACGTCAAGCGGGAGTTCCGGCCGGATCGTACCGAGTGGGAGACCAGCGCCGGGATGCACGACCTGGAGCCGTGGACGCTGCTCGCCTTCGGCGAGGACGTGCCCTGAACGCAACGAGCGGATCGGACTGCCGGCGGTCCTGAACGCGACGGCTGACGGACTGGAGGCACGGTGCCAGCTGGCACCGTGCCTCCAGTCCGTCCCGGGGTCGCGCCCAGGGCGTGTCAGGACTCCGACAGGAATCCGGCGCGAAGCGTGAGGGCTCCGTCAGGGAAGCACGCACGCCGTCGGCGGTCCGGCATGCTCGGCAGGTTGCCCGCATGCACCACGGAACCAGGAGGACACCGGTGGCCCTCATCGACAACGGTATCTACGTCAACGGAACCCGAACGGAGTCGCCGCAGGACCTCAGCCTGACCTACGAGGCGCTCGACGCCGCGGGAAGCGGCGCGATGGCCTGGATCGGGCTGTTCCGACCGACGGCCGCCGAACTGGCCTCGGTCGCGGACGAGTTCGGGCTGCACCCGCTCGCGGTCGAGGACGCGCACAAGGGGCACCAGCGGGCGAAGCTCGAGCGCTACGGCGACACCCTGTTCGTGGTGCTGCGACCCGCCTGGTACGACGAGGACGAGGAGACCGTCGAGTTCGGTGAGGTGCACCTGTTCACCGGGCGCGACTTCGTCGTGACCGTCCGGCATGCGGAGCAGCCGAACCTGGCTGACGTGCGGAAGCGACTCGAAGCCGATCCGGACGCCCTGGGGCGCGGGTCCGAGGCGGTGCTCTGCGCGGTCCTCGACGAGGTCATCGACAGCTACGCCCCGGTCGTCGCCGGGCTGCAGGACGACATCGACGACATCGAGGACGACCTGTTCGACGGTGACGTCGACCCGGCGTCCTCGCGGCGGATCTACCAGCTGCTCAGCGAGGTCATCGGGTTCCAGCGCGCCATCGGCCCGCTGCCCGGGATGCTCAACGCGTTGCTGCGCGGCGCCGAGAAGTACGGCACGGACATCGAGGTGCAGAACCAGCTGCGGAACGTGCTCGACCACGCGATCCGCGTGACCGAGCGGGTCGACACGTTCCGGACGCTGCTCGAGAACGCGCTCACGCTGCACTCGACCCTGGTGACGCAGGAGCAGAACGACGCGATGCGCCGGATGACCAGCGCGAGCCTGGCGCAGGGGGAGGAGAGCCGGCGGCTGGCGCGGGCGTCGATGGAGCAGGGCGAAGAGGTGAAGAAGATCTCGTCCTGGGCGGCGATCCTGTTCGCTCCCACGTTGGTCGCGTCGATCTACGGCATGAACTTCGAGCACATGCCCGAGCTGCGGTGGGTGTGGGGGTACCCGGCGGCGATCGTCGCGATGGTCCTGTTGGCGGTCGTGCTGTGGGCGGTGTTCAAGCGGCGGCACTGGCTCTGAGCGTGCGTGACGACGGACTGGAGGCGCGGTGCCAGCTGGCGCCGTGCCTCCAGTCCGTCGGTCAGTCCGTCCAGGTCTGCTGGACGAGCGCTTTCAGGAGGCCGTCGGTCGGGACGTTCGACTGCGTGATCGAGATCCAGGTGTCGCCGCGCACGAAGAACGTGTGCGTCGTCTCCACGCGGTCCGAGTAGTACATCGACGTCTCGGTGTGCTGGCACGAACGTCCACCGAGCGTGTCGGTGCAGGTCCAGCCCTTGTCGGCGACGACGCGGAGGCGAGCCTGCAGGACGTCACGATCTGCCGTGCCCATCTCGAGGAACAGCCCCTCGTCGCCCTCGGAGGTACCGCCCGGTGTCCAGGAACAGACCAGCTCCGCGTCCTCCTTGAACGGGATCTCGGGGTCGATGTAGTACTCGGTCCTGCCGCCCGGTACCTGGGGGCGGAACTGGGTGATCTCCAGCGAACCGAACAAGCGGGGAGCGTCGGCGGCGGGCACGGCGTCGGTGCACGCCCCGGGGATCGTCGCCGTGGTGTCAGCCGGCGCGGGGGTCGGCGTGATGCGGGCCGCGGACGGTGACGGTGACCCGGTCGGTGCTGGTGTCGGCGGTGCAGAGGACGGCGCGGGTGCGGGTGCTGCGGCGAAGGGCGTCGGAACGAGTCCGAGCGCCACCGAACCGCTCGCGGTGCCGATGCCGAGCACGGCGATCAACGCCACGATGAGGCCGACGCGACGGTGTGTGGAAGCCGGGCGAGGCTTGTCGTGCATGCCCCGGACGACCTGCTGCCGCATGCCGGCGAGCATCCGCTGCATCTCGTCGCCACCGGGCGGCTCGTTGCTCATCGGGGACCCGTGGTCGGTTCGTCGTTCATCGTTCATCGTTCGTCACCGCCTTCTTGATCCGTGCACGGGACCGCCACACGCGCTGGGTGACGGCGCCGACGCTCATGCCGAGCAGGTCGGCGGCCTCGGCGTAGGAGCGGCCCTCGATGAGGCAGAGCTCGCACACCTGGCGATCGAGTGGTGCGAGCGCGTCGATCTCGGCGCGGACCCACCGCAGCCGTTCGCGGGCGTCGTCGTCCGGCTCGGGCGCGGCGAGCTCGTCGGGCAGGTCGACACCCTCGTGCCGCCGCTGCTGTCGCCGCAGGTTCGCGGCGTGGTTCCGGCACACGACGAGCAGCCACGGCAGGAGCGACTCTCCGGGGACCTCCACGGTGTCGGCTTTCTGCCACAGGGTCAGGAACGCGTCCTGCACGATCTCCTCGACGTCCATGCGCCGCGTGACCAGTGCCCACGTATAGCGGGTCATGGTCTCGGCGTGACGGTCGAACAACGCGGTGACCGCACTGCGGTCGCCGCGCGCTGCTGCCGCCACGAGCGCGCTGTCCGGCTCGGCTGATCGGTTCATGTCCACCCCCTTCACTCCGCAGTGTGCACGGAGGGGACATCCTCACAGATCCTTCGCCGCCGGGCGTGTCGTGTGGCCGAGGGGGGCGCCCCGGAGTCGGTGGTCACCGGGGTGCCATCGCGTCGCCGGTCGCGTCAGACGTCGGTCTCCCTCTCGGCCTCCTGGAGCGGCTGGGCGACGTTCGTCGTCGTCATCGGCGTCCTGTCCGCGCTCGTCGGGTTCGTCTTCGCGCTCGTCCCGGCGGACGGCGGACGGCCGACGCTGACGGGCGTTGCCAGGTGGCGGGCGGAGGTCAGGAGGTCAGTGGCCGGCGCCGAGGTTCCCGGCGAGGCGGCTGTGGAAGGCTTGGCTGGCGTCGTTCAGCCCGGCGATGTCGACGCGCTTGCCGTGCTGGTGGTACTTCGTCTCGATGGCGTCGAGTGCGGCGACGGTGGAGGCGTCCCAGATGTGTGAACCGGTCATGTCGATGACGACGAGTTCGGGGTCGTCGACGTAGTCGAACTGGGTGGTGAGGTCGTTGCTCGACGCGAAGAAGAGTTCGCCCTCGACCGTGTAGAGCGCGTGCTGCTCGCCGGTGGGGAGGGTCTCGATGCTCCGCGACACGGTGGTGAAGTGGGAAACGCGGCGTGCGAAGACGATCATCGCGGCGATGACACCGATGATCACGCCGATGGCCAGGTTGTCCGTGGCGACGACGATCACGACGGTGAGGACCATGACGACGGTCTCGCCGACCGGCATACGCCGCAGTGTGGAGGGCTTGATGCTGTGCCAGTCGAAGGTGCCGACGGACACCATGACCATCACAGCGACGAGTGCGGCCATCGGGATGATCGCGACCACGTCGCCGAGTCCGACGACGAGGACCAGCAGGAAGACCCCGGACAGGAACGTCGAGATCCGGGTACGGGCGCCGGAGGCCTTGACGTTGATCATCGTCTGGCCGATCATCGCGCAACCGCCCATGCCGCCGAACAGGCCGGAGGCGATGTTCGCCACCCCCTGCCCGAGCGCTTCGCGGGTCTTGCGGGAGCCGGTGCCGGTGACCTCGTCGACGAGCTTCGCCGTCATCAGCGACTCGAGGAGTCCGACGAGGGCCATGGCGAGTGCGTAGGGGGCGATGATCGTCAGCGTCTCGAGCGTCAGCGGGACGTTCGGGATGAACAGGGTCGGCAGGCTGTCCGGGAGTTTGCCCTCGTCGCCCACGGTGGGGATGGCGATGGACGCCAGCACGGTGACGAGCGTCAGGACGACGATCGCCACGAGCGGTGCCGGGATGGCCTTGGTGACACGGGGCAGGAGCACGATGATCGCGATGCCGACGGCCCCGATCGGCCAGACGAGCCAGTCGACGCCGATGATGTTCGGCAGCTGCGCGGTGAAGATCAGGATCGCGAGGGCGTTGACGAACCCCACCATCACCGACCTCGGAACGAAGCGCATCAGCTTGGCCGCGCCGAGCCCACCGAGGACGAGCTGGAACACGCCGCCGAGCAGGACGGTGGCGATCAGGTAGTCCAAGCCGTGCTCCTTGACCACGGGGGCGACGACGAGCGCGATGGCTCCGGTGGCGCCGGTGATCATCGCGGCACGTCCGCCGACGAACGAGATGACCACGGCCATCACGAACGCCGAGAACAGCCCGACGCGGGGATCGACGCCCGCGATGATCGAGAACGAGATCGCTTCCGGGATCAGTGCGAGGGCCACGACGAGGCCGGCGAGGACCTCGCGGAGCAGGATCTTCGGGTTCCGCAGGGCGGACAGGACGGTGGGGCTTGCGTGCACCGGAGCCGGTGCGGGCGTGACGGTCGTCACGGTTCTCCTTCGCTGAGGGATGCGGACGCTCGGCGTCCGCGGGGGGAATGTCGTGGGGCGCTTCGTCGCGCGCACTGACCGAGTGCGGCCAGGGACCTGAACCTTCCGCGACGGAAGAGTTGGTCGTGTCCGACTCTAACGCAACGGAAGGGTTGCTGCGCAAGCATCGGTACGATCGGTCGGGACCGGGCAACCGGGCGGAAGGGGTCAGCAGTGACGGACGCGGCAGGAGCATCGACGATGCGGATCGGTGAACTCGCCGACCGGACCGGGCTCTCCATCCGGACCGTGCGGCACTACGACGACGTCGGGCTGCTCCACCCCACCGGACGGACCGAGGGTGGCTTCCGGCTGTACTCCGACGACGACCTGCAACGCCTGCTCGTGATCCGCCGGATGAAGCCCCTCGGCTACTCCCTCGAGCAGATGGCCGAGCTCCTCGGCATCCTCGACGGGCTCCAGGTGGCCGACGGCGCCGGGCGCGACCGGCTGCAGGCGCAGCTCGACATGTACGTCGTGGACACCGAGGAGCGCCGGGCGAAGCTCGCCCGCAACCTCGAGTGGGCCGACGAGTTCCTCGGCATCCTGCGCGCGCACTGACACGCCGTGACGGACTGGAGGCGCGGTGCCAGCTGGCGCCGTGCCTCCAGTCCGTCCGCTGGTCGCGTCGCGCGACCGACGCCGGCTTGTTCACCCAACCGACGCATGCGCGTGGCAGGGTGGTCCGGGGCATCGTCGCCCGCAGCCCAGCCAGCCGCCAGCGGAGCACGATGCCAACACCCGACCTGATGATCGTCACGGACCTCGACGGGACGTTCCTCGACCACCACGACTACTCGTTCGACGCGGCCCTGCCGATGCTGGAACAGCTGCGGGCGGACGACGTCCCCGTGGTGTTCTGCAGCAGCAAGACGCGTGCCGAGATCACGGCGCTGCAGGCACGCACGGGGCTCGACGGACACGCGTTCGTGGCGGAGAACGGCGCGGTCGTCGTCGGACCGGTGGGCGACGTGCTGGTCGGACCGGTCGACGGTGAGCTCGAGCGGCTGCACGCGGAACTCGACCGCGTCCGCCAGTCACTGGAGCTGCACTTCGAGACCTTCGGCGGCGTGACCGACGCGGTCGTCGCCGCGTGGACCGGCCTCGACCTCGAAGCGGCCGGACGAGCACAGCAGCGCGAGGCGTCCGAGGTCCTGCTCTGGCACGCCGAGGACGACGACCGGGCGGACGCGTTCCGCGCGGCGCTCGCCACGGTCGGCCTCGACCTGGTGCGCGGCGGCCGGTTCTGGCACGTGCTGCCGGCGGGCCGCGACAAGGGCGCGGCGGTCCGGACGTTGATCGCCGACCACGAGCGTCGGACGGGGACGGTCCCGCGCACGATCGGACTCGGCGACGGCCCGAACGACACCGCGCTGCTCGACGCCGTCGACTTCGCCGTCGTGGTCCGCGGACACGGCCCGGCACCCGGACCGCTCGCCGACGACCGCCCCGAGCGCGTCCACCGCACGACCGCCCCCGGCCCGCAGGGCTGGACCGAGGGCCTCACCCGGTTCACCACCCCGTCCGTCAGGAGCCACCGATGAGCGACTTCCACCAGAACGGCGTCATCACGACGTTCCACGACCTCGGTCGCCGCAGCACCGCGAGCCTCGAGGACGACCTGCGGGGCTTCGCCGAGAAGCGTCCGATGAGCCTGATCCTGCCGGCACTATACTCCGAGCTCGAGCGTCCGGCCCTGTCGCGGATCGTCGACGAGCTGGCCGAGGCCGACTGGCTCAGCGAGATCGTGATCGGGCTCGACCGCGCCGACCGCTCGCAGTTCGAGCACGCCCGCGAGTTCTTCTCGCGGCTGCCGCAGCGACACCGGATCCTGTGGAACGACGGGCCGCGACTGCGCGAGCTCGACGCCGAACTGGAGCGTGCGGGTCTGGCGCCGGGGGAGCCCGGCAAGGGCCGGAACGTCTGGTACTGCACCGGGTACGCCCTGGCGTCGGAGCGGGCGGACTGCATCGCCCTGCACGACTGCGACATCACCACCTACGAGCGGGGCATGCTCGCGCGGCTGTTCTACCCGGTCGCGAACCCCGCGTTCGACTACGAGTTCTCGAAGGGCTACTACGCCCGCGTCGCCGACGGCCGGATCAACGGCCGCGCCGCACGGCTGCTCGTCGGGCCCCTGCTCCGCTCGCTCCGCCAGGTCTACGGGGAGTCCGAGTACCTGGAGTACCTGAGCAGCTTCCGGTACCCGCTGTCCGGCGAGTTCGCGATGCGCGCCCACGTGCTCAACGGCCTGAAGATCCCCGGGGACTGGGGACTCGAGATCGGCATGCTCTCCGAGGTCTACCGCGACTACGCGACCCGGCAGGTGTGCCAGGTGGAGATCGCCGACGCGTACGACCACAAGCACCAGCCCCTCGCCGAGGCCGACGGCACCGGCGGCCTCGCCCGGATGGGCAACGACATCGTCCAGTCGCTGCTCCGGAAGCTCGCGACGATGGGCGTCCCGCTCACGTCCGACTCGTTCCGGGTGCTCAAGGCGACGTACTACCGGAACGCGCTCGACATCGTCGAGGTCTACCGGCACGAAGCCGAGATGAGCGGGCTCGCGTTCGACCAGCACGCCGAGGAAGCCGCCGTGGAGCTCTTCACCAAGGCGATCCTCGACGCCGGCGGCGCCTTCACGGCGCGGCCGAACGACAAGCCGTTCATCCCGAGCTGGAGCCGGGTGCGCTCAGCGGTGCCGGACGTGCTCGACCGGCTGCGGGACGCGGTGGAGGCGGACCAGCAGGACTGACCCGGCGCCCCGAGCACGCGCCTTGGGCGCGAGTCAACGGCGGACGGGAGGCACGGTGCCAGCTGGCCCCGTGCCTCCCGTCCGTCGGTCTGGCGCCGTTCTCAGGCCGCGCGCTTCGGCGCCCAGCCGAGTTCCGGACCCAGCCGCTCGGCGATGTCCGTGATGATCTGCGCGTAGTCGTCGGGCTCGAACGAGAACGGGAGTGCGAAGGCGACCTCGGTGACCGCCTGGTAGCCGACGTCGGCGCGCAGCCGGTCGGCGATCTCGGCGGACGTGCCCACCAGGTCCGCGGCGAAGAGCATCCCGGCGGGGCCCTGCGGCACGCCGACGCGACCCGAGCGGCTGTCGACGTAGGCACGGTAGCGGGCCGCTTGCTCGGCGGTCGCGGTGTCGGTCGGTATGACGACCAGGCCCTGCGAGACGCGGGCGGCAGCGGGGTCGGGGTGGACGTCGAGGTAGGCGTCGATCTGGGCGCGCTGGTTCGTGGCGAAGTCCGTGCCGACCTCGCTGCGGGTGACGCTCGAGGTGAGCAGGTGGAAGCCGTTCTCACCCGCCCACACGGCCGACTTCGTGCTGCCGGTGCCGTACCAGATCCGGTCGGCCAGGCCGGCGCTGTGCGGCTGGACGGTGCTCGCGAACTCCTCGATGCCGCGGCGTTCGACGGTCTCGGTCGCCGTCACGGGGTCACCGCGCACCAGGTCACGGAAGCGCAGGAGGCGGTCGTTGCCGAGGTCCTCGTGCTCCAGGGTGTCGGGGTAGATCGCGTCGCGGTACAGGTCGAAGTTCATCGGCGTGCCGACCGAGAACCCGGGGTTCAGACGGCCGCCGAGCAGGACGTCGACCGTGCTGAGGTCCTCCGCCAGGCGGAACGGGTTCTCAGCACCGAGCGGGGTGACGGCGGTGCCGAGGTCGATGCGCGAGGTGCGCTGCGAGGCCGCCGCCATCACCGCGACGGGGGAGGAGATGCCGTGCTGCAGGTGCCGGTGGCGCAGCCAGGCGCTGTCGAAGCCCAGGGCCTCGGCGCGCTCGATCACGCGCAGGGTGTCCTCGTGGCCCTCGGACGGTCGGGCGGGGTCGAACGACCCGATCGTCAGGAAGCCGAGCCGGTGCAGGGGGGTTCCGTCGAGGGGCATGGGTCGATCGTGCCAGATGCGTCGTCCGTTGCGGTTGTCGATGACCGTCGTGCAGCCGCCGGGTCAGTCGCCGCTCTCCTTGATCAGCGCTTCGACGTTGTTCCCGTCCGGGTCGGACACGAACGCGGTGTACGCGTGGTACTCCGGCCAGTAGCGCGGTTCGTGCCGTGACACCCCGCCGGCGGCGACGGCTTCGCGGTGGAAGGCGTCGACCTCGGTCCGCGATCCGGCCTCGAACGCCAGGTGGAGTCCGCGCGTCGTCGCCTCGGGGGTCCGGGCGGTCTCGAGCGAGACGCTCGGGGTGTCGTCCCCGTGCTGCCAGAACTCGGCGACGGCGTCGGTGCGGTAGCCCGCTCCGATGCCGAGGGGTGCGAGGGCTGCGGTGTAGAACGCGTCGCTCGCGGCGAAGTCGCTGGCGAAGACGCCCAGGTGGTGGATGAGGTGACGACCCGGCATGGGACGACCCTAGGCCGCCGTCACGGCATCCGTCCGGGCAGTGTCCCGGTCCCGCTGGCAGGGTGGATCCGTGCACATCACCCTGGACTCCGCGACCGACATCGTCATCTCCGGCATCCGTTTCCCGGAGGGGAACCGCTGGCACGACGGACGGCTCTGGTACTCGGACATGCACACCGGCGAGGTCTTCTCGGTCGACCCGTCCTCGACCGACGGCCCGCGGCTCGAGGCCACCGTCGACGGGCAGTCGTCGGGACTCGGGTGGCTGGCCGACGGACGGCTCGTCATCAGCTCGATGGAGTCCCGCACGGTCGTCGCCGTCGAGCCGGACGGCAGCACCTCGGTGTTCGCCGACCTCTCCACGATCGAGTCGTCGCTCGTGAACGACCTGGTCGTCGATGCCCGGACCGGCCGGACCTACATCGGTGCCTTCGGGTACGACCTGTACGCGGGCGAGGAACTGCGCCCCGGCCCGCTCTACGTGATCGACCCCGACGGCTCCGTCCGTCTGGCCGCCGAGGGCCTGGTGTTCCCGAACAGCGCCAACATCCTGCCCGGCACCCGGACGCTGGTGGTCAGCGAGACGTGGGGTGGCCGGCTCACCGCGTTCGACATCGAGGACGACGGTTCGCTGACCGGGCGGCGCGAGTGGGCAGCCCTGCCCGGTGGCGTGACCCCGGACGGCAGCACCGTCGACCGTGACGGCGCGATCTGGGTCTGCTCGGTCGACACGGGCGAGTTCCTGCGGGTCGTCGAGGGCGGCGAGGTGACGGACCGCATCGACGCACCCGGGGACTGCGCGATCGACTGTGCGCTCGGTGGCGAGGACGGGCGCACCCTCTACCTGGCGACCGCCGACAGCTACGACCCGGCCGTGACGGCGACGACGCGCGCCGGTCGGATCAGTTCGGTGCGCGTCGAGGTGCCGGGGTGGTGAACCCGAGCGACCTCGCCGAGGCGACGCGTCGTGCCGAGTACCTGGTCGAGCACGGGCCGACGGTGGTCGTCATGTCGCAGCAGGCGGGGTTCGCCGGCCTGTCGATCCTGTGGGCGTTCATCAGCGTTCCCTCCGTGCTCCGCACCGACTCGGTGATCTGGTTCCTGTTCGCCCTGGCCGGAGCGGTCGTGAACGTGACCGCATGGGTCCGTGCTCGACGCCACCGCAGGCTGCTGCCCTACCTCGTCGAGACGCCGCAACAGCCGCTCGGCGCGCTCACGCCGGCGGACCGCAAGTCCGTGACCCGACAGGTCAGCGGGAGGGCACCAGTGGCGCCCGATGCGGTGCCGCTGGTGCGGGCGATGCTCGCGTGGCAGCGTCGGTCCACCCGGACCTCGGCCCCGACCCTGATCGGCACCGGGCTGAGCCTGTTGGGACTCGGCGGGGCTTCGGCCACGACGTTCGGTTGGGGTTGGGCGTTCCTGGTGTTCATCGCCGTCGTCGTGGTGTTCGTCACGGTCGCGACGGTGATCGGCGTGCGTCGAAGCCGCCGAGTCCTGGCCGAGCTCGATCGGGTAGGGGCGCCCGTCTCCTGAGCCGGGTCAGTCGCTCGGCTGCGCTCCCGGCCCGAGCGCGATCACCGTGCCGAGGAACCGTTCCGGTTCCATGTCGACCTCGTCGAAGCGGACCGGTTCGGCAGGGGAGATCGGGATCACTCCGGACACTCCGAGGTCGGTCCTGAACCAGACCATCGGTGCGGGCGTCCGACCTGCGCGCGCATCGCGGAGCGCCGCATCAGCCAGCTGCGGCCACACAGCTTCTTGCTGTGCGGAGACACGCAACGTCGTCGCACTGATCGTCAGGATTCGCACACGTCATCATGCGCTCCCGACGACCGGTTGGGGCAGCCGCGTCGTCAACCTGGTGGTGCTGGTCGTTCTCCTCGCGCCCGTTAGCGTGGTGCGGGGAGGTCGTGATGGACAGTCCAGGTTGGTGGGCGGCGATCGGGTGTGCCGTGCTCCTGCTCATCGTCGACGCGGCGATCTGGGGCATCGTGTCGGTCGCTGCGGACGGCCTGGGGCGGAACCGTGCAGCGGGCATCCGGCTGCAGTCACTCATGCGGAGCGACGCGGCCTGGCGCGCTGGGCACCTCGTCGCCCGCCGGGTCATGCGGCCGTTGCTCATCGGTGCCGCGATCGTGGCGATCGTGTCCGTTCCGGCCCAGCTCATCCCGGCGCTCTACGTGGTGCTGCTCGGGCTGTCCTTGGCGACCACGCTGGCGGCGCTCGTCGTCGGTGCGGTTTCGGCATCCCGCGCTGCGAACAGCGTTCCGCGCGACGGTTGATCGGAGCGGCCATGCTGGTCCCGTGCAGCGAATCGGTCTGAAGGACCCTGAAGGCGTTCGGTTCGTCCCGCCTGTCGGATCGGGGACCGGCGTCCTGGTGCTCGCTGGGTCGAGCGGGCGGATCGACGAGGACCGCGCGCGTGTCTTCGCCGGACTCGGGCACTTCGCTGAATCGATCCAGTGGTTCGGGGGAGCCGGCCAGCAACCGGGACCGTGGTCCGTCCCGCTCGAGCTCTTCCTCGCCCGCATCGACGAACTCGAGCGGAGCTGCGACCGTGTCTGGCTCGTCGGGACTTCCATCGGCGCCGAGGCCGCGCTGGTCCTCGGTGCGCACCGCCCCTCGGTCGCGGGCGTCATCGCGTTCGCACCCACGGACGTGGTGTGGCCCTGGCCGGACGGCGCCGGCGCCGAACGATCACACTGGACCCTCGACGGATCGCCACTGCCGCACGTGCCGCTGGCGTGGAACACCTGGCGGCGGGAAGAACCACCCCGCTTCCGATCGCTCTACGAACACTCGTACGAAGCTGCCCCGGACCGGGTTCGGGCAGCGGAGATACCCGTCGAGCGGATACAGCAGGTCGTCCTGATCGCCGGTGAGGACGACCAGGTCTGGCCGAGCGCCCAGAGCGCTCGACGCATCGCAGCTCGGCGGACCGCGGCTGGGTGCGCGACGACCCTGGTCATCGATCGGGACGCAGGGCACCGGGCGGTCCTGCCCACCGAGCCGGTCGGAGGGACCGCGATGGTGCGCGGCGGTACCGCGGTCGCCGACGCTGCGCTCGGAGTGGTGGCACTCGAGGCGATCCGTGGTGCCCTCGACCAGGACCGCATCCGTCCACCGAGCTGACCGAAGGGGCTGTTCGCCGCCGCGCGGTGCGAGGTTGCACACGTGGTGCGAGGCATCCGGGGTCGCACCACGTGTGCAACCTCGCACCAGACGGAACCGGCGCCAAGCGACCGGGGCGACACGGACGCCACGCGCGCACGCCCGCCACCACGCACACCCGTGTCACCCGCACCCCTCCGGGTACGGCAGACTCAACGGACAAGCATCCAGGAGTGATCGTCATGTTCGTCGCCGCCATCGTCTTCCTCGTCATCGTGCTCGTCGCGCTCTTCTTCCGAACACGCACCTACTCCACCCCCGCACGACCGGCCACGCCCGGTCGCGAGGCACGTCCCACCGTCCCGACCCGCCGCCCGAACCTCATCGCGACGTGGACCGCGGCCGCCGCCGGCGTCCTGTTCGTCGGGCTCACGCTCGGCAGCACCCTGTACGCGCAGGACACGGGCGAGTCGAAGGTCCAGGTGGACATCTCCGGCAACATCGTCGGGCAGACCACGGACTCCGGGTTCCACTTCAAGGCACCGTGGGCCACGCTCCACACGTTCAACATCCGGAACCAGACCGTCACCTACATCAACGCGGTGAACGGTTCCGACTCGGACAACAACGGCAACGTCCGCTCCGGCCCGTACGTCACGGTGCAGGACCAGGACGGCGTCTCGTCGAACGTCAGCCTGAACCTGCAGTACAGCATCGACGCGAAGTCGGTCACCGACATCTACCGGTCGTACAAGACCGAGGAGAACTTCAAGACGCAGTTCATCGGCAACTCGGTGCGCAGCGTCGTCCGCCAGGTGCCGAACGACTTCACCACCATCGAGCTCATCACCAAGCGCGGCACGGTCGAGAAGGCGATGATCCAGGCGCTCGAGACGCGCTGGAAGGGCTCTGGCGTGCACGTCGACAACTTCGCCCTGCAGGAGATCACGCCGCCGAAGTCGGTCATCGACGCGTACGCCACGGCGCAGCAGGCGCAGATCCAGGTCACGAAGGAGCGCGCGCTCCTGGACGCCAAGAAGGTGCAGGCGCAGCAGCAGGTCGCCGAGGCGCAGGGTCAGGCCGACGCCAACGAGGTCCTCAACGAGCACCCGCTCTCCGACGCCGCGCTCAAGCAGCGCGAGATCGAGGCGCTCAAGAGCGCCGGCGACAACGGCTCCCTGATCGTCGTGCCGCAGGGCACCGACAACATCCTCAGCCTGCCCGGCACCTCGGGTTCGAAGAGCAAGTAGCGCGCCGAGACGCCGCCCAGTCGCCGAGACGCCTCCGTTTTCGGAGGCGTCTCGCGCACGAGGCGGCGTCGCGGGAACACGACGGCGTCTTCCGGATCCGAGACGCGCGCCGAGACGGACGGGAGGCACGGTGCCAGCTGGCACCGTGCCTCCCGTCCGTCCGCGTGGCGGGGTCCAGGGCCCCGCTCAGGCCGCGCCGTGACTGGCGCGGCTGCGCCGCGAGAGCGAGTCGATGATGACGGCGAGCAGCAGGACCGCGCCGGTGATCATGTAGCGGATCGACGAGTCGAGGCTCAGCAGGGTGAGCCCGTTCGAGATCGACTGGATCACGATGATGCCGAGCAGCGCTGACCAGGCGCTGCCTCGGCCACCGAACAGGCTGGTCCCGCCGATGACGGCTGCGGCGATCGCGTTGAGGTTCGTGTCACCGGCGCCGGACGACAGGCTCGCCGAGTTCAGGCGGGCTGCGGCGAGGATGCCGCCGACGGTGGCGAAGAGCGAGGTCAGCATGAACACCGAGATGTAGATGCGGTTCACCCGGATGCCGGAGCGCCGTGCGGCCTCGACGTTGCCGCCGACCGCGAAGACCGAGCGCCCCCAGCGGGTGCGCTTCAGCACGAAGTTCATCAGCACGACCAGCACGATGAAGAACACGAACGAGGTGCCGGTGCCGAAGTCGCGCGACAGGTACCAGACCATGAGCGCGAGGCCGAGGAACAGGGCGACGGCCTTCACGATGGTCAGCGACATCGCCCCGGTCGACAGCCCGGCACGGCGGCGGCGGGCAGCGCGTCGGATCTCGGTGAAGAAGAGTCCTCCGGCGGCCAGGACGGCGAGCAGGTAGGCGAGCCACGGCGGCAGGTACGAGGCCGAGGCGAACTGCACGATCGGGGAGTCGTACGGCAGGTTGATCGAGCCGTTCGGGCCGAGGATGAGCAGCTGCAGCCCGAGGAACCCGAGCAGACCGGCGAGCGTGATGACGAAGCTCGGCACCCCGAAGCGGGTGAACAGCAGGCCGTAGAGCAGACCGGCGGCGGCACCGACGGCCAGGGCGACCGTGATCACGAGCCACAGCGGCCAGCCGAGCGTCGTGAGGCCCTGGCCGAGGATCGCGGCGGAGAGCCCGCTGACGCTGCCGACGGACAGGTCGATCTCACCGAGCAGCAGCACGAGGACGATGCCGATCGCGATCGTGCCGACCGCGGCGCACTGCAGGGCGAGGTTGACCAGGTTGCCCGGGGACAGGAAGTCGGGGGAGAGCGCCTGGAACACCGCCCAGATGACGATGAGCCCGACGACCACCGGCAGCGAACCGATGTCACCGCCGCGCACCCGGCGGACGAACGCCTTCGCCGCGCCGCCGATCCCCTGGTCACGCAGGAGCCGCTCGTCCTGCAGGTCCGCGGCCGAGGGCGTCGGGGTCGCTGCGGTGAGGGTCTCGTCGGTCTTGCTCATGCGCTGGCTTCCTGCTCGGTGCGGGCGGCGGCGCGACGGGTGACGGCGTTGTCGGTGGCGCCGGTGATGGCCGCGATGATCTCCTCGTAGGAGACGTCGTCGATGCGGAACGTGCCGTTGTTCCGTCCGAGCCGCAGGACCGCGACCCGGTCGGCGACGGCCTGCACGTCCGCGAGGTTGTGGCTGATGAGGACGACGCCGAGGCCGCGCTCGCGCAGGCGTTCGACGAGGTTGAGGACCTCGGCGGTCTGTGCGACGCCGAGTGCGGCGGTGGGCTCGTCGAGGACGACCACCTGCGGGTCGCCGAT
The DNA here is from genome assembly GCF_003234305.1 of Curtobacterium sp. MCLR17_055. Lineage (NCBI taxonomy): Bacteria > Bacillati > Actinomycetota > Actinomycetes > Micrococcales > Microbacteriaceae > Curtobacterium > Curtobacterium sp. MCLR17_055. Next base: position 53,709 of record NZ_QKSX01000002.1, on the reverse strand, counting down.
CAGCGAGCGGGCGATCGCCACGGTCTGCCGCTGCCCACCGGACAGCGACGCGATCGGGATCCGCACCGAGGGGATCCGGGCGGCGAGCTGCTGCAGGAGCTCCCACGAGCGGCGCTCCATCTCCTCTTCGTCGAGGAACGGGTGGGCGATCTCGCGCCCGAGGAACAGGTTCGAGACCACGTCGAGGTTGTCGGCGAGGGCGAGGTCCTGGAACACCGTGGCGATGCCGAGGGTCTGGGCAGCGGCGGGGTTCGGGACGGTGACCTCGTCGCCACCGAAGGTGATCGTGCCGCCGTCCGGCGTGTAGACCCCGGCGAGGATCTTCACGAACGTCGACTTGCCGGCGCCGTTGTCGCCGACGATGGCGACCACCTCGCCCGGGTAGACGTCGAAGTCGATGTCGCTGAGGGCCTGGACGGCGCCGAACCGCTTGGTGATCCCGCGCAGGGACATCACCGGGTCGGCGGAGGGGTGTGCTGCTGGTGACGCGTTGCTCACGGGTGTCGTGCTCACGGGTGTCGTCCTCGATCGGTGAGGCCCGCCCGGTCCGCAGTCGGACCGGGCGGGCAGAGGGGGTCGGACCTACTTGATGCCGGCGCTGTCGCAGGCCGACTTGTACTGCGCGGTGCAGATCTTCGACACCTCGTACAGGCCGTCCTTGACCACCGTCGACTGGACGTTGTCCGTGGTGACGGCGACCGGGTCGAGCAGCGTCGACTGGACGCTGGCGCCCCCGGCGGTGTCGACGGTGGTGTCGCCCTTCGGGGTCTCACCCTTCGCGAACTGGATCGCCAGGTCGGCGGCCTTCGACGCCTCGGGCTTGAAGGCCTTGTAGACGGTCATGTACTGCTCACCGGCGAGGATCCGCTGGATGCCCGCGAGCGAGGCGTCCTGCCCGGTGACGGGCGGGAGCTCGGTGACGCCGGCCGACTTCAGGGCCGCGATGACGCCGCCGCCGGTGTCGTCGTTCGCCGCGTAGACGCCGGTGATCTTGTCCTTGCCGAGCTTGCTGATCTGGCCGGCTGCCCAGTCCTGCGCCTTGGCGGGGTCCCACCCGGGGGTGTCGTACTCGGCGAGCACCTCGTAGCCGCTGTCGTCGATGACCGAGTGGGCGCCCTTCTTGAACTGCGAGGCGTTGTTGTCGGTGGGGGAGCCGTTCACCATGATGATGCCCGAGCCCTCCGGGACCTTCTTCGCCTTGAGGGCGTCGACGAGTGCCTGGCCCTGCAGCTCACCGACCTTCTCGTTGTCGAACGAGATGTAGTAGCTCAGGTCGGGGCTGTTGATGAGCCGGTCGTAGGAGATCACCGGCACCTTCTTGGCCTTCGCCTGCTGGACGATGGACGCTGCGGCCTCGCCGTCGAACGGGTCGAGGACCAGGACCTTGACGCCCTGCGTGAGCATCGACTGGGCCTGCTGCAGCTGCTTCGACGCGTCGCCGTCGGCGTTCGCGTAGATGACCGAGCAGCCGCTGCACTGCTTCTTCACCTCGGCGGTGAAGAGCGGACGGTCGGCGCTGGCGTAGCGGGCGGTGACGGAGTCGGGCAGGAGCAGGCCGATCTTGGCCTTCGACGCGTCGCCGCCGCCTCCGCCGGAACCGGTCCCGGCGTCCGCGCCGTTGGAACAGCCCGCCAGGGTGGTGATCGCGAGCAGCAGGGCGCTGACGCCCAGCATCGCTCGTGTGGTGGATTTCTTCATTGAAACGTCCTCCAACAGTGGACCGCCCCCATCGGCGGTGCCCTGAGTGTGACAGCGAGCGTTCTTGGCTGCAAGAGTTGAACGCAAGGACCGCGCGCCGTGACGAAAACGTTATCCGGAGGGCGCGGGTGGCGCGGTCGGTGCAGCACGGAGCGGCCCGGCGCGTCTCCGCCTAGCGTGCGCGCGTCACGTCCACGGCTTCGATCGCCAGGGCCAGCGCGCCGGTCACCGCGGCCTTCTCGCCGAGCTGCCCCTGCACCACGTCCGGCGTGCCGTCCACGTCGACGATCAACGCCGACTCGAGGGCGTGCCGCATCGGGCCGAGCAGGAGTTCCCCGGCTCGTGCGAACTCGCCCGTGACCACCACCCGCTCCGGGTCGAGGACGTTGCAGAGCCCCACCGCCGCCGAACCGATCGCCCGCCCGGCGTCGGCCACGGCGCGCATGCAGACCTGGTCGCCGCCCATCGCGCGCAGGATCAGGTCCGCCAGCTTGAGGGTGCCGACCTCGTCGCGGACGCCCTCGAGCACCGCGGGCGCGCCGGCGATCGCCTCGAGGCACCCGCGGTTCCCGCACCGGCACAGGGGCCCGTTCGGCAGGACGGGGGTGTGCCCGAACTCACCGGCGATGCCGTGGTGCCCACGGAACAGGTGCCCGCCGAGCACGAGTCCGGCGCCGATGCCGTTGCCGACGTCGAGTGTCACCACGGTGTCGCGGCCGCGGGCCGCCCCGCTCCGGTGTTCGGCCAGGGCGGCGAGGTTGGCGGAGTTGTCGACCTGCACGGGCTTGTCCATCCGCCGGGCGAGCGACTGGCCGAGCGCGATGCCGTCCCAACCCCGCAGGATCCCGCCGCGCGCCGTCATCCCGGTGCGGGCGTCGATCGGGGCGGCCACGGCCAAGCCGACGGCGAGCACCTCGTCCATCGACGACTCGATGGACTCCACCATGTCCAGCACCAGCAGCGCGGTCTTGTCGAGCTCGGCGTCGGCCCGGTGGTCGCGGGCCAGAGGCATGTGCCGCTCGGCGAGGACGGCGCCGTTCAGGTCCGACAGCGCCAGCCGCAGGTGCCGCGGCGAGACGTGCACCCCGGCGACCAGCCCGAGGCCGTGCGGCAGGGTCACGCGGAGCGCCCGCCGGCCGCTCGAGGTGCTCGGCGTCGCGTGCAGGGCACCGGTCGCGACGAGTTCCTTGACGATGTTCGAGACGGTCGCGGGGGAGAGCCCGGTCACCCCGGCGAGCTCGACCTGCGTCAGACCGCCGTGCCGCTTCACCGCGCTGACGACCCGGCCCCGGTTGGCTTCACGCAGTGAAGCTTGGTTCCCCGGACTGCGGCGCGGCTCTGACACGGGGACAGCGTAACGGGCGGGTCCGGAACGCTCGCCGTGACGGACTGGAGGCACGGTGCCAGCTGGCACCGTGCCTCCAGTCCGTGGGTGGTCGCGTCCACGGCCCGCACCGGTCGTCAGACGCGTCGCGCCGTCCGGTCGAGGCGCGGGGTCGGGATGCCCAGGGTGGCGGCGGTGCGCCGGACGTCCTCGAGGACCGCCAGGGGTTCGGCGGCGGTCGGGTCGTCGTGCGCGGCGAGGCTCGCCCGCGCGATCGGGACGAGCGCCGTGGCCGCGGCGACGAGCGTTGCCGTCGTCCCCGGCAGCCGGACGGGCAGGGTCGTGGAGCGGTGTCGGGAGAGGTCGACGCCCCGTGCTTCCAGGACCGGGAGGAGCTCGCAGCCGGTCAGGAACGCCTCGCGGAGCGCCTGCCGATCCCCGACCATCGTCGCCAGGCCACCGCTCTGCAGGGCCTGCGCGAACATGCCGGCGTCGAGCACGAAGTGCAGCCACAGCCATCCGCGGATGTCGTCCTCGTCCTGCACGGTGAACCCCGCCCGCTGGAACACCGACCGCACCAGCTCCCGCCGTTCCGGAGCCGTGCCGGTCGTCCCGAGCCGCACCGAACGGAGGACGGCGCCGTGCAGGACCCCGTCGGCGTCGAACCCGCCGCCGGCGCCCGGGAACCCGAACAGCACCCGGTCCGCGGCGAGCGGTGCGACCGCGGCGAGGGGTTCGTCCCACACGTTGCCGAGGACCAGCACCGTGGCGTCGCCGATGCGGGGTGCCAGGGTGGCCACGGCCTCCTGCAGCCGGTGGTGGCCGACGCTGAGGACGACCAGGTCGTACGCGTCCGCCGTGTCGACCGACTCGACCAGTCGCGTCGGCGACGTCGATCGGGTCCGCCGACCCAGGGGTCCGCGGCGGCCGTCGATGACGTCGGTCTGCACGGTGTCGCCGTACTCGGCAGCGCGCCCCGGCCGCACCAGGTGGTCGACCTGGTGCCCGGAGTGCTGGAAGGCCTGGCCGTAGATCGTGGCGATGACGCCCCGTCCGAGCATGAGGATCTGCATCAGGCACCTGTCCGCTAGTCTGGAGACGATCTCCACTTGGAAGATATGGAGATTGTTTCCACTTGTCAAGGAGGCTCCATGCCGGTCGAAGAGTCCCTGCCTGGCGAGAAGCCGATGCGCGCCGATGCCCGTCGGAACCGCGACGCGATCGTGGCCGCTGCCCGGACGGCGTTCGAGCGTGACGAGCAGCTCCGGTTCGACGACTTCGCCGGACGCGCGGGAGTCGGCGTCGGCACCCTCTACCGACACTTCCCGACACGCGAAGCGCTGGCGGCTGCGGTCTACCGGGGTGAGGTCGACGTCCTCTGCCGCCGTGCTCGTGACTCGACGCGACCCGCGGCCGAGAGCCTCGACGACTTCCTGCACGGGTTCGTGGAGTACGTGGTCGACCACGCGGGGCTCGCGCGCACCCTCGCCGCCGTCGTCGACGCCACCACGCAGGCCGAGGGCGGGGGAGACCTGGAGCGCACACTCGCCGAGCTGATGGCGCGCGCTGCCGCCGACGGGACCATCCGGTCCGACGTCGCCCCCGGGACGGTGCTCATGCTGCTGCACGGCATCGGGGCCGGGATCGATCGCCCCGGGTGGGCGACGGAAGCCCGTGCTGCCGCCGACCTGATCTCCCGAGGGCTCCGGGTCCGCTGATCCGTCAGTGCAGTCGCGCCGCCGGAGCGGTGCGGGCACGGAGCAGGCGGGCACGGAGCAGCACGGCCGCGCTCGCAGTTGCGGCGAGCACGACGAGTGACCACGCCACCGCGCCCACCGCGCCGGCGGGGTGGACCACCGACTGTCCGACCGCGGCCTGCACGGTGAGGAGCACGGTGCCCGCCGCCCACGCGACCGCGACGACGACCACGATCCGCACCTGCGTCGTCGGGTGTGCCAGCCACGGCAGGCGCCGTCCGGCGGCGGCGACCAGGAGCGCCACCAGCGGGAGCACCTGCAGGGCGTGCATGCCGACGAAGTGGGCGACCCGGTAGTCACCGCCGACGGTGCTCCACCCGAGCAGCGGCACCCCGGGTCCGCCGTCCGCGATCCCCACCGTGTGGGCGCCGACGATCCCGTCCGGGGCGGTGAGCTGGGTGGGGGTCGGGCCGGTCATCAGGAACGCGACCCCGATGCCGAGGAGCGCGATGACGGCACCGGCGCGGACGGCAACCGTCAGTGCCGGGGTGGGCAGGCGCAGGAAGAACAGCGCGATCGAGGTGACGAAGGTGCAGAGGTAGAGCGTCGTGATCGCCACCGCCATCACCGCCCACACCACCACGTGCACGCTGTTCGACACGTTGAAGTGACTCGTCGTACCGGTCGCGGCGGCCCACACGATGAGCACCTGTTCCACCACCAGGGCCACGGCGACCACGGTGCCGAGTCGGCGAGCCAGCGTCCGCCACTTCGGCAGGTGGGCGATGAGCCACGCCCACGTGACGGCGTAGAGCAGGATCGACAGCGAGAACTTCAGGGGCTTCATCCACGCCGGTGCTCCGAGGATGGTCCGGGGATCCACGACGAGTCCGACGAGGCAGATCGCGGTGGACACGACCATCAGGCCGGCCACGGCCATGAGTGCCGGGTGCCACGCGACCGCTCGGCGGACGGCGGCGATCACCGGGTCACGCTCCGGGCGTGCAGCAGGGCGGCGGCCACGACGTCGGCGGTGGGGGTCGGGTGCACGCCGAAGGTCTGCTCGAACGCCGACGAGTCGAAGACGTAGGGGTCGGTGTACTGGTACCGCAGCTCGAGCGTCTCGCGGGCGGACGTGTTGAACATGGCGCCGAAGCGCAGCGTGGCCGACGACATCACGACCGTGCGAGCGGCAGGGATCCCGGCGAGCTCGACGTACTGCCGCCCGGTCAGCGCCGGGGCGGTCGGCAGGTGCCAGGTCCGGCCCGTCGCACGGTCGTCGGTGCCGAGGACCACGAGCGCGTCGCCGATGTCGGTCATGGCGGTGAGGGAGTGCGGCTGGTCGGCGTCGAGCAGCCAGGTCGGGCGCTTGCCGGCGGCGATCCGGTCGACGACGAACCCGTTGAACACGCTCGTCGTCGCCCCGGGGCCGGTGAAGTCGGCGCTCCGCCCGATGGTGACGGCCAGTCCGCGGTCGGCCGCGGTCCGCAGCTGTTCGAGGGCGGCTGCGCGCACCGCACCCTTCCGGCCGGAGGGGTTGATCGGGGTCGCCTCGGTCATCGGCCCGGACACGCGGCCGTAGGCGTAGACGTTGTCGAGGTACACCAGGTGGGTGCCCTCGGCCAGGGCTGCCTCGACGGTGTTGTCGACGATCCGCGGCCACTGGTCCGCCCAGACCCCCGACGAGTACGGCAGTCCGGCGACGAGGTACGCGACGTCGGCGCCGTGCAGTGCGCGGCGGACGGCGGTGGGGTCGAGCAGGTCGGCGATGACGTGGTCGGTGCGGGCGTTGGCGCTCTCGCTCTCGTTGTTGCCTGCCGTTGCTGGTGTCGACGGGCGCCGGCCGACGGACACGGCGGTGACGTCGTGCTCGCGGAGGGCTCGGAGAGTCTCGCGCCCGACGACACCGTTGCCGCCCAGGACGACGTGCAGCGGAGCGGTCATGCTCCGGCCTCGTCCGTCTCGGCGACGGGGAACAGGTCGTGGGTGGCGTCCTGCTGCGCCAGGCGCCGGAGTCCTGCGAAGAGCGGATCGCCGAGGACGGTCCCGATCACCATCAACTCCGCCATCGCGGTCCGGCCGTCGCGGTCCTGCAGCGCGGCGACGTCAGCACGTGCCGCGCTCGCCGCTGCCGACACGTAGGCGTCGAGGTAGTCGTCCGGAGCGTCGAACCCGATGGTGCGCAGCCCGTCGAGCGCCCGGGCCGCGGTCTCGAGTCCCGGGTTGTCCGACGTCGCGCACCAGCCGGCGGCCGACACCCGTTCCTCTATCCGGGTACGGGCCTCCGGGGTCGCCTCGGGCTCGGGGGAGCGCGGGGTGGTCATCGCGTACTGGGCGACGGCGAAGACCTCGGCCAGCGGTGCGGTCTCGGCATCGAGCACGGCCAGGACCTGCTTCGTCACGGCGACCGAGAGCCCGCCGGTCTCCAGGAGTGCCCGGACGAGCCGGACCCGTTCGACGTGCCGGTCGTCGTAGGCGGTCTGGTTCGGCGCCGACTTCTCGCCGGGAGGCAGCAGGCCTTCGCGTTGGTAGTACTTGACGGCGGTGACCGGCGTGGACGCCGCTCGGGCAAGTTCGGATATTCGCACTATCGGAGAGTAGCGGTATCTACTTGTGTCCACAAGGCCCTCGCCTCCGAGTGGGCAGGTGAGGGTGTGTCAACCTGCCAGTCCGCCTGTGCCTCCGCGCAGATCGGCACGCGGGGCATTGTCATGTCATACTCGGCGAAGCAGCACGACCGGCCGTCGGCGGGTCCCTGCTCGCAGGGCTTCGTCTCCTGCACTTGCCGCTCCCAGCAGGTCGAGCACCACGTTCTCCGGTCGATACGCCGCGCCCTTCCCCGGGGCCTGGCTGCCAGCAGCTCATCGAGCTGCCCGCCCGCACGTGGTCGACGCAGATCCGACGTTCGACGTCGCAGAGAGCACACCATGAAGAAGATCATCACCGCCTCGATCATCGGCGCAGCGGGCGTCGCCCTCCTGCTCGGAGGCGCCGGCACGTTCGCGCTCTGGAACTCCAGCGCCGAGACTGCCGGGGGCACCATCGTCGCCGGCGCGCTCTCGATCAAGCCGACCACGCAGGCGGCGAGCTGGACCGTCAACGGCGGGTCGCCGCTCTCGACGCTGGACGGCTACCCGATCGTGCCGGGCGACGTCGTCACCTACTCGCAGGACATGGTCGTCACCGCGAACGGCAAGGGTCTGAAGGCCACCCTGGCCGTGGACCCGGCCTCGGTCGAGGCAACCTCGACGTCGGCCCCGGCGGACGTCGCACTGGCGAAGTACCTGTCGGCGAACGCGGTGCTCACCGCGTCCGGTGACGGGGTCTCCGGTGCCGCTGCGCCGTACACGGTGACCGGGCAGACCGGCTCGCAGCAGGATGTCCGCGTCGGCGTGACCATCGCCTTCCCGAAGAGCACCACCCCCGGTGTCGAGGACGGCACGCAGAACGGGTCGGTCGACCTCGACGCCATCGCCGTGACCCTGACCCAGGCGTGAGCCGCCGGCGCCGAGGGGGCGCGATGACCGGCTGGCCGACGGCGACGTTGCTCGCCGTCGCCGCGGTGGGGATCGTGGCGGTCGTCGCCATCTCCACCGACGGTGGGACGTTCGCCCTCCTCAGCGCCCGGTCCTCGACCGAGCCCGCGACGATCACCGCCGGGTCCGCGGACCTGTCGCTGAGCGGTCTCGCGCTGCCGTCCGCACCCCTCTACCCCGGTGCCACCGAGTTCGGCGTGGTCACCGCGACCAACACCGGTGACGTCCCCCTCGACCTCGGCGTCGCGATGGCGCGAGCCGGCACGACGACGTCGGCCTCCGGTGTCCGCAGTGACCTGCGGGTGACCGTCGGTGCTGCGACGTCGGCGGCCGTGTGCCGGGCCGGCGGCGTGCGCCCCACGTGGTCCGGCACGCTCGACTCGACCTCGCCGCGGTCCGCAGGCATCGCGCTGCCCCCGGGCGCCGCCGTCGTCCTCTGTCTCGCCGTCGCGATGCCGGCCGACGCAGCCGCATCGCAGCAGGGCCTCTCCACCGACTTCACCACGACCATCAGCGGGACGCAGGCAGGATCATGACCGACCGCACTCCGCGTCGACGCGTGCTCCTGCTCGGAGCGACGGCCGCCGCGGTCGTCGCGCTCGAACTCGTGAGCGGCGGGACGGCGTGGGCGACGTGGACCGCCCCGGCACAGTCCGTCCGGGCCGCCGCGACGACCGGCTCCGTCTCGGTCGGCATCCGCGGTGTCGAGGACCTCGCCACCACGTACTCCTCGGCCGCGCTGTCCCACACGGCGCTCGTCACGGTGTCGAACTCGGGGTCCGTCCCCGCCACCACCTCGTTGTCGCTCGCAGCGACCGCCGGATCCGCGGTGTCGAGCGCCGTCCGGATCGACGTCTGGCAGTCCACGAACGCCAACCCCTGCTCCGGTGCTCCGTCGAGTGCGGCGATAACCGGTTCGGGCACGACGATCGCCCCCGTGGTCGCCACCCTCGCCGCCGGCGCGAGCCGTTCGACCTGTGTGCGGACGTCGGTCAGCCAGGGCCAGCGCTTCGACCTCTCCGGAGGCTCGACCACCCTGGACGCGACCGTCACCGCCCGTCAGGGGGCCTGGGTCGGCACCGCGCACGCCCGTGCCGCCCAGAGCGTCGCCGACACCGTCACCCCGTCGGTGCCGTCGAAGACCGCCGAGACCGACAGCAGCATCACCGTCACCTGGGCAGCGCCCGCGGACGCCAGCGGAATCGGTTCCTACGCCGTGTACCGGGACGGCGTCCTGGTCAGCGTGACGTCGGCGTCCGTCCGGTCCTTCACCGACACCGGTCTGCAGGTCTCGAAGTACTACGCGTACACGGTGCGAGCGGTCGCCAGCGGGACGGGCGGCCACGCGTCGCCGGCGTCCCAGGGCATCCAGCACGCCACCGGCTGGTACACGTCCACGAGCCGGTACGTCCTGCGGAACGACGCCACCGGCACGTGCGTCGCGAGTGGTGGGTCGGCGTCCGGCTCACCGATCACCACGACGACCTGCACGACCAGCGCGACGCAGACCTGGCGCTTCACGCCCGAGGACGACTGGCTCCGGATCACGTCTCCGTCGAACCCGTCGCTGTACTGGGACGCCCCGAGTGACCGCTCCGCCCTGCTCCGTCCCGACAACGACATCAGCGCCCAGAAGTGGACGGCCGAAGCGGTCGGCGCGGGCAGTGGGCTCTTCCGGTTCCGCAACCGGAACGACCTCTGCCTGACGGCGTCGAACGGGTCCGCCACCACCAACCCGATGACGGTCGCCGACTGCAGCACGTCCGGACTCCAGCTGTTCTCCCTCCGGGCCACGTCGTGACGACCGCAGTGCCGCAGGCGAAGCCGGAGCGGGAGCCGCAGCCGCAGGGTGCCCGCTGGTCGAGCGCCCTCCGGCTGCTGGGGCAGACGGCCGCGGTCCTGCTCCTGATCGCCGTGGTCGGGCTCGCGGCGCTGGCGATCCTGGTGCCGCGGATCACCGGTTCGGTACCGCTCACCGTGCTGACGAGCTCGATGGAACCGGGGATGCCGCCGGGCACCCTGGCGGTCGTCCGCCCGGTGGACCCTTCGGACATCGGTGTCGGCGACATCGTCACCTACCAGATCCGGGTCGATCGGCCCGGCGTGATCTCGCACCGGGTGGTCGCCGTCGCGATCGGGGCCGATGGTCGCCGCCTGTTCACGTTCAAGGGCGACAACAACTCCGCCGTCGATCCCGAACGGGTCGTCGCCGCGCAGGTCATGGGCCGGGTCTGGTACTCGATCCCCGGCCTGGGGTTCGTGAACACCGCCGTCGCGGGCGACACGCGGGCCTGGCTCGTGCCGACGCTGGGCGGCGTGATGATCGGGTACGCCCTGCTGCTGGTGATCCGCTCGGTCGCCGTCACCGGAGCCCGCGGAACGTCGCACGGACGTCGTCGACGAGCAGCTCCGGCTGTTCGAGCATCGCGAAGTGCCCGCCGCGCGCGACCTCGTTGAAGAACACCAGGTCCGTGTACCGGCGCGCTGCCCAGCGGCGCGACCGGCGGACGTACTCGCCCGGCATGATGCTCAGGCCGACGGGCAGGGTCAGCGGTTCCTCGACGGTGCCCGGGGTGGCCCAGCCGGTCCGCGTCGCCTCCCAGTAGACGCGCGCCGAGGACGCAGCGGTGTTCGGCAGCCAGTACAGCATGACGTCGTCGATGATCTCGTCGAGCGGGAAGAGCCGTTCGGCATCGCCGTGTTCGTCGTGGGAGCCGCCGACGTCCTGGAACATCGCGTAGATCCACGACGCCAGCCCGACGGGGGAGTCCGCCAACGAGTACCCGATGGTCTGCGGGCGGGTCGACATCTGCTGCGAGTAGGCCGACAGCTCCCGCCAGTAGTGGCCGCTCTCCTGCAGCATGACCTGCTCGTCGGGAGAGGCGTTCCGGGCTTCGTCGTCGGTCGGCATGAACAGCGCCATGTTGAGGTGGATCCCGGCGAGCCCGATGTCCCCGGCGGCCTGCAGGGCTGCGAGCTCCGCGGTGACGGTGGCGCCGAGGTCGCCGCCCTGGGCGAACCAGTCCGTGTACCCGAGCCGGGACATCAGCACCGACCAGGCACTCGCGGTCCGGGCGGTGTTCCACCCGGTCGTCGTCGGCTTCCCGGAGAAGCCGAACCCGGGCAGGCTCGGGATCACGACGTGGAAGGCGTCCGCCGCGTCGCCGCCGTGCGCAACCGGGTCGGTGAGTGGACCGATCGCGTGGCGGAACTCCAGGACGGAACCGGGCCAGCCGTGGGTGAGCAGGAGCGGGCGGGCGCCGGGGACGGCGGACCGGACGTGCAGGAAGTGGACCTCGAGCCCGTCGATGTGGGTCGTGTACTGGCCCCAGTCGTTCAGCAGTGCCTCGGTCCGGCGCCAGTCGTACTCCGTCGTCCAGTGTCCGACGAGGGCGCGGACCTTCTCGAGTCGGGGTCCCTGCGAGGTGTCCTCGACGGTCTCGGCATCGGGCCAGCGGGTGGTCAGGAGACGGCGGCGCAGGTCGTCGAGTTCCGCCTGGGGGACGTCGAGGGTGAACGGGGTGATGGCTGCGGTGTCCGACATGGGGTCCTCGGGTGCTCGGCGTCGCGACGGCTGTCCGTCTTGATCGCAGATGATCTTTGCACAAGACGATCTTGTTCCGGTACGGTCTCCGGTATGGACAGTCCGACGCCGACCGACGCACTCCCCGAGATCGACTGGGGTGCCGAGGGCATCGAATCCGAACTCGGGTGGGCGCTGCCGCTGGCGCTCCAGGGCTTCACACGGCTGGGCAGTGAGGCGGTCGCCGACGTGCCGGGTGGTCCCCGTGGCTACCAGGTGCTCGTCGCGACCACCACCGAGGAGCCGTCGTCGCAACTCGGGCTCGCGCAGCGCCTCGGGATCGACAAGACCCAGATGACCTACATCGTCGACGCGCTCGAGGCGGGCGGGTTCGTCGAACGCCGCCCCGCCCCGACGGACCGGCGGGTGCGGCAGGTCCACCCCACCGACGCCGGCCGTGCCCTGCTCGCCCGGACGCGGTCCGCCCTGCGCGGCGCCGAGGGCGTGCTCATGCGGCACCTCGACGACGACGAACAGACGATGCTGCGCCGGCTGCTGGCCCGCGTCGCGCTCACCGCCGGGCTCGGCCCCGCTGGACCGGACCAGGCAGACCCCACGTTCCAGCACCCCCTCGCCGTCCCGGAGCGATCCCGACGGCGCACCGCGACGACCACGTCGACCACCACTGCAGTGAGGCCCCGCCCATGACCACCACCATCCTCGTCGCCGGCGCCACCGGCGACCTCGGGCACCGCATCGTCCGCGAGCTCACCCAGCACGACGTGCGGGTACGGGTCCTGACCCGGCCCGGCAGCAGGACCGCCGGAGAGCGCTTCGGCGATGACCCCCGTGTCGACGTCGTCGCTGCCGAGTACGGCGACCACGACGCCCTGACCCGGGCCGTGAGCGGGGCCGACGTCGTGGTCTCCGCCGTGAGCGGGACCCGCCCGGTGATCGTCGACGCCCAGCGCGCGCTGCTCGCGGCGACCGTGGCGGCGGGCGTCCGGCGGTTCATCCCGTCCGACTACTCGGCCGACTACCGGCGGATCGCACCCGGCACCAACCGCAACTTCGAGCTGCGGCGCGAGTTCGCCGCCGACCTCGATGCGGCCCCGGTGCAGGCGACCTCGATCCTGACCGGCATGTTCACCGACCTGCTGACCGGCGAGGCCCCGATGATCCTGTCCGGCCGTCGGCTCGTGCTGTTCTGGTCGTCGGCGGACCAGGTGCTCGACTTCACCACGAAGGACGACGTCGCCCGGGTCACGGCGCTCGCCGCCCTGGACGACGACGCTCCGCGGGTGATCGAGATGGCGGGCGACCAGGTCACCGCACGCGACGTCGCACGCGCCATGAGTGAGCTGACGGGGGAGCGCTTCCGGCTGCAGTGGGCCGGCACCACCGGCACCCTGTCCGCGATGAGCGCCGTGGGCAGGCGCCTGTCGAAGGACCCGGACGAGACGTTTCCGGCCTGGCAGGGGATGCAGTACTTCGTGAGCATGTTCAGCGGGCAGGCGCAGCTGCACCACGTCGACAACGACCGCTACGGCGTGCAGTCGTGGACGAGTGTCCGTGACGTGCTCCGGGCACACCTCAGCGGACAGGGCCACCCGGCGACGGACTGACGGGCGCGGTGTGCGGTCGTCGGCGGCGGAGCAGGAACGCGAGCCCGACGAGGACGACCGGCACCAGCGCGAGCGCGGCGAGCCAGACGAGGACGTCCCACTCCGGCGAGAGCGGCACGCCGAGCGCGCTCGACGAGGTCCGCCAGACCTGGTCGCCGGGCCCCTCGTGCTCGTCCATCCCCGTGACCGGGAACAGCAGTGCCGTCACGATCGCCCAGCCCACCAGGACGACGACGGCGATCAGTGTCCAGGGACGCGCAGCGGACGGGGCGGACATCTGTGTCACCGGACCGCAGTCCGCGAGCGCTCGGCCCGGGTGCCCCACCACGTGGCGACCAAGGCTGCGGCTCCCAGTGCGAGCCCGACGACGCCTGATCCGAGGCACGGGATGAGGGCGAGGCCCAGGCCGATGTTGGCGCCGCCGCCCTCCGGGCCGTAGGACGCGTCGTACATCAGGGCGCCGACGCCGAGGAACCCCACGGCGAGGAGCACGGTGCTGACCCAGTGGAGTGTGCGGGCTGTGGTCATGGCGGTTGTTCCCCTCGAGAGTGCGGTTGACGAATCCTCGCACGGCTGTTCCGCCGCACATTCCTGGAGCGGCATCAGTCGATCGGCACGCGGCCGGCTCGGGCCGCCCGGACGATCTGCCACACGCAGACCGCGAGCACGACGACACCGGCGAAGGCGGCGATCCACGCGCCCGCGACACCGATCATCGGCTCGGTCGTGCAGTAGCTCGTCGCTTCTCCGGGAACGGCATCGGCGCAGCTGGTCGTCGGGATCAGCGTCAGCATCGACACCGTCACGACGACGACCACCGCGACCGTGGCCCACCCCACCACTCGTTCCACCGTGCGCTCCGTCCTGCCTGCCATCGGTGGCTCAACCATGCCGCACGCCGGGCCGGACCGGTGTCTCGATCCGGCAACGAATCGGCCGTACCGACAGGCGGACGGGAGGCCCGGTGCCAGCTGGCACCGGGCCTCCAGTCCGTCAGCCGCTCGCGGTGACCGCATCGCTCACGCCACGACGGCGGCCGGCGGCACCGGTCCGACGATCGCCGCGACGTCCCGTCGCCGTGCGGCGCCGGTCCGCAGCCCGTGCGCCACCGACAGGGACACGGCTGCGGCGACGATCCACGCACCCAACGTGAGGAGCGCGCCCGTCGCGCCAGCCCCGTCGAAGTAGCTGAACCCCGTGACGGCGCCGAACGCGGCACCCGGCGGGAGGGCCTGTCCGACGGTGGCGAGCACGGGTGGCAACAGGTGGGTGCTGATCGTCGCACCGCTCGTCGCGTTGCCGAGGGTTGTGAAGAGGAGCGTCGAGACGATCACGCCCATCGGTCCGACGATCGAGGTGATCGCCATCGTGGACAGCGAGACGGCGACGGCGAGGAGCGAGAGCACCACGATCACGGCGCCCGTCGCTGCGGGGACGGCGCCGTCGATCGGCCCGGCGATGACGGCGACCACCGCGGCTGCGGCGATGCTCCCCACCACCGTGACGACGATCCGGGTGCGGAGGCGCGCGAGGGCGCCGAGTGAGTTCATGACCTGCGCCAGGATGAACGCCGCCAGGGTCGTGCCGAAGACCAGGTAGAACCCCGCGATGCCCTGGGCATCGTTCGTCGCGAGCGGGACGACGTCCTGTGTGCTGGTGACGGAGGCACCGGCGCCGGCCGCGACCCCGGAGAGCATCGTGGTCGCGGCGGTCGTCGCGCTCCGTCCCTCGGCGCCTGCCGTGTACAGGGACCAACCGTCGCTGCCGGGGACGAGGGCTGCGACCGCGTCGCGGGACCGGACGAGGTCGCGTGCGTCGGAGGGGGAACCGGCGGTGCGCACGTCGGCGCGGTCGCCGAGCGCCTCGCCCGCCGCGTCGGCCACCTGGGTGCCGACGACGGCGATGGGCAGGTGGTGGGGTGTCGGGGCCTTCTGCAGGCCGATGTACAGGCCGGCGAACGCTCCGGCGACGGTCATCGCGACCAGGATCTGGGTGACGAGGACGGGCAGGACCCGGCGGACCGGGGAGAAGCCGGCGGGCTTCGCAGCGTTGTTAGTAATCGATTCATTACTTATGGAATCGGATGATACCCTCGCGGCATGACGACAGCAAGGGGTCCGGTCCCGAAGGGTGCGGAGCGCATGGCCGGCAGCCAGCGGCGCGAGGCCACCCTGACCGCGGCGGCCGCCGTGTTCGCCCGGCAGGGGTACCACGGCGCGACCACGGAGCGCATCGCCCAGGCCGCGGGCATCAGCCAGCCGTACGTCGTCCGGATGTTCGGCTCGAAGGAGAACCTGTTCCTCGCCGTCGTCGACGGGTGCCTCGAAGCCGTGCTCGACGCGTTCCGGGCGGCGCTCGACGACGGGCAGCCGGGCACCGTCGCGTCCCGCCTCGGCGCTGCGTACCGTGCGCTCGCGACCGAGGACGGCGTGCACCTCATCGTGATGCAGTCGTACATGCTCGGTGCCGACCCCGTCGTCGGACCGGTCGCCCGAGACGGCTTCACCCGGATCCTGCACTTCCTGGTCGAGGAGGCCGGGCTGTCGGAGTCCGCGGCGGAGTCGTTCCTGGCCAAGGGGATGCTCATCAACACGCTGCTCGGCATCCGGCTCGGGGACCAGGACGACCCGCTCGCGCAGCGGTTCACCCAGACGGTGTTCGACCCGGAACCCGCAGGACCAGGGCCGACCGACCGCTGACCAGACCCGTCGTCAGGCGACGCGCTCGACCCGTTCGACGAGCTCCCTGACGGCGTCCGTCGCGCTCGGGCGCTGCGCGGTCTCCTCGCTCAGTCGCCGTGCCGCGGCGAAGTGACTGCGCTCCGCGAGCATCCGGTGCACCGCCGGGCCGACCGCCGACGGCTCGTCGACCACCACCGCGACACCGGCCTCGGCGGCACGGGCAGCGTTGATGAACTGGTCCGCGCCCTGCGGGAGCAGCACCATCGGCACGCCCACGCTGGCCGCGGCGAGCACCGTGCCGGCACCGGCCGCTGCGACGACCAGGTCCACGCCCTCGAGCAGCTCGCGCATCGGGCGGAACGGCACGAAGCGCACGTGCTCGCTGTCGTCGAGGCGCTCGCCGATGACCCCGACGGTCGCCACCAGGTCGGCCTCGTCGGGCTGGAACCCGTCGAGGATCGCCGTCAGCAGCGCGGCGTCGCCGAAGACCGTGCCGAGGGTGACGAGCACCCGCGGTCGTCCTCCGCGCGCCGAGACCGGTGCGAGCGGCTGCTCGGCGGCGGCGTCCGGTCGGCTGTGCGGTTCGGAGCGGAACGGGATCGTGACGGGCGGCTGCGTCCACCCGGGCGCCTGCAGCGACACCGGCGTCGGGTCGAGCAGGGCGATGGGCGGGGTCGGCACCACTCCTCGCTCGGCGTAGCGGGGGAGGACGAGCTCGGCCATCGGGCGGCGGA
Organism: Curtobacterium sp. MCLR17_055; assembly: GCF_003234305.1. Lineage (NCBI taxonomy): Bacteria > Bacillati > Actinomycetota > Actinomycetes > Micrococcales > Microbacteriaceae > Curtobacterium > Curtobacterium sp. MCLR17_055. Next base: position 36,891 of record NZ_QKSX01000002.1, on the reverse strand, counting down.
ACTCCTCGGGGACCTCGGGGCCGAAGGCGACGATCGCGTACGGCACGCCGAGTTCCGCGGCGACGAGCGGCCCGACCAGGTCGACGGCGTCCGCGACGACCACGTCGGGCGCCCACCCGCGCGCTGCGCGCACGGCGTCGTCGACGGTCAGGTCGACGCGGGTGCCGGCGAAGAACTCGGCGACGGCCGCCGGCTCGGGCCGGTTCGCGGGGTCGCTGCCGGGGATGCGGCGGGCCACTTCGGAGAACAGGTCGGGAGGCATGGGTCCGGCCGCCAGGACCGGCACCGTGGGCAGTTCGGTCGCCATGGGCTCGCGCATCCCACCACTGGTGAGCAGGGCGACGTCGTGGCCGGCCGCCTGTGCGGCACGGGCGAGCGGGACGAGGGGCAGGAGGTGTCCGAGTGCGGGGACGCCGGAGAAGAGGATGCGCAAGAGGGGTCTTCCTGGTTCGGGGTCAGTCGGCGGCGAGGACGAGCGGGATGCTGCGTCGGCGTCCGGTGACGAGGGGGATCGTGCCGGCGGCCACCATGAGCACGAGGCTCACGAGGGCGGCCGGAAGGGCGGCTCGCAGACCCAGGTGGGGCTGCGTGCCGGGGACGGTGACCGCGAGCGCGACGGCTTGTCCGCAGCCGGTCAGCACGAGGACGACGGCGGCGACGAGGACCGCGGTGCCGACGAGGATGACGGACTCCCAGGCTGCGCGGGCGAGCACGGTGGCGCGGGACCCGCCGGCGGCCTCGACCAGCGCGGCCTCCTGCTCGCGGGTGCGTCCGGCCATCAGGACGGTGGCGGCCGCGCCGAAGAGCGAAACGAGCAGCGGCCCGCCGAGCATGAGCAGGACGCTCTGCAGGTCGAGTCCACCACCCGATGACGACCCCGTGGGCCGGTGCACGGCGTCACCCAGGGTGTCGAAGCCGGCGAAGAGGCTTCCGGGCAGGGCGATCGTGATGACGAGCGCGCTCACCGTGGCGCTGCTCCGGTCGACGGAGAACGCGGCGGCGTTGCGTGCGAGGAACCACGATGCCGATCGGTGCGCGGGCACCACCGCGGTCCAGGCCCGGAGGGTGGCCGGGAACACCACGGGGCCGATCGCGGTGCAGGCCGCCGTCACGAGCGGCCCGATCAGCAGCACCTGCCCTCCGGTCCGGACGCCGGCGTCGACGATCGAACTGGTCAGGAGCCCGGCGAGCAGCAGTGCGACGGCACTCGCGGCCCAGCGGGTCCAGGTCGTCCGGGTGCGGACGGACTCCGGCTCCCGCAGGACCTCGATCGGGCGGACGAGACCGGCTCGGCGCGACGGCCGGAGACTGCTCAGGACGACCACGACCGTCACGGCGAGCACGACCGAGACGACGCTCGTCGGACCGAACCGTTCGTCGAGGTCCCGGAGCCCGTCGGACTCCGACAAGCCGAAGTGCAGGAACGCCGGCACGAACGGCGCCACGACGAGGCAGCCGATCGTGCTGCCGACCAGCGCCACGACGGCGAGCTGCAGCCGGACGACCGCCGTCACCGTGCGGGACGGCACCCCCACCAGCTGCCAGAGCGCGTAGCCCCGCCGCTGCAGGTCGATCGTCAGGCGGGTGACGCTGCCGAGGACCGCGGTGACGGCGACGATCGTCAGCACGACGACGAGCGACGCGAGCGTGGTGAGGCCGCCGGCCCGGAGCAGGTCCGTCGGTCCGCCTGACCCGATGATCGCGAAACCGGTCTCGAGCATCCCGGCCGCGATGGCACCAGCCGCCGCGGTGGCAGCGCTGACGACGAGTGCGCCGATCCAGATGCCGGCGTTCTGCCGCAGGTCGCTCAGGACGAGTCGGAGCACGTCAGGCCTCCTGCGCGGCGGCGGTCAGTGCTTCGAGGACCGCGGCGGCGTCCGGGTGCGCCAGCTCGCGGTGCACGGCCCCGTCGCGCAGGACGAGCACACGGTCGGCACGCGCAGCCGCTTCGAGGTCGTGCGTGACCATCACCACCGACCGGTCACCGTCGGCCACCCGGCGCAGCAGGTCGAGGACCGCGTCACCGGCGGTGGTGTCGAGCGCGCCGGTCGGCTCGTCGGCGAACACGACGTGCGGTTCGGACGCCAGGACCCGGGCGATCGCGACCCGCTGCTGCTGCCCGCCGGACAGCGCGCCCGGTCGGTGGTCGCCGCGGTCGGCGAGTCCGACCGAGGCGAGCGCCGCGTCGACCTGGTCCGCGGAGACCGGCCGGTGGGCGAGGCTGGCGGGCAGCGCGATGTTCTGCCGCGCGGTCAGCGACGGGATGAGGTTGAAGGACTGGAACACGAAGCCGACCGTCGAACGGCGGAGTGCCTGCAGTTGCTTCGGTCGGAGGGTCTCGAGGCGTTGCCCGGCGATCGACACCGATCCGCTGTCGTAGGGCTCGAGGGCGGACAGGCAGTACAGCAGCGTCGACTTGCCGGAGCCGCTGGGGCCGACGACGGCGACGAACTCGCCCGGCAGCACGGACAGTGAGACACCCCGGAGCACCGGGACCCTCGACTGTTCCGGCCCGGGGAACGACTTCGTCAGGTCGTGTGCCTGCAGGAGGGGTTCGGTCATGGTGTCAGTCCGTCTCGTTCTCGTCGTCGTTCTCGGATGTCGGACCGCAGGATGCCGAGGACCCGCGCGTACCGACGCTCCTGGTAGATCCCGTGCACAGCGGCGAGCAGGACGGCCGTGACCACCCCGGCGGCCAGGGACCCGGACGGCGCCCACGTGCTCGCGGTCAGCAGTGCCGCCCCGGCACCCGCGACGATGCAGTTCACGACCGCGATCGCGCTCGACAGCGTGAAGAACACCCCGCGCCAGGACAGCCGGAGCCCGATGTCGAGCAGCTCGTTCGGCGCGATCCGGTCCTCGGGCACCGGGAAGTACCGCGGGGCGCCGGGCAGGATCGTGCCGTACCAGCGGCGGATCCGCTGCATCGCGGCGAGGGCGACCACGTCCTCCAGCGAGGTCTGGACGAGTCGCTCGTAGGTGAAGACCCCGAGCAGCACGACGACCGGGATCACCACGGCGAGGTAGCCCGTGGCGAAGTCGGTGTCGGCCAGGAACCCGAACGCCACCAGGGCGCTCGACAGTGTCGTCAGGTAGATCGCGGCCCGGGTCGACGACTCCGAGACGGTGATGCCGCGCGCGGTCTGGAGCACGAAGTGCTCGGTCACGAGGGCCGTGAAGAACGCGCTCGGCGCGTCCGGCAGCCGCGCAGCCGCGTGGTCGGCGGTGTCGTCGGCGGAGCCTTCCGGCATGGGCGCCTCCCGGTGGTCGTCGTGGTCGCGACCCGATGCCGGGTCGCCGCCACGAGGCTCGCAGCTGGTCCGCCCACGGTGCATCCGTTGCGTGACGTAACCCGTGCCTCCAGGTCGTCGCCCGGTGCGTCAGTCCGTCGGACCGGACGCTGCCAGCGCAGCCGCCAGCTCGGTGCGACTCGTCACGCCGAGCTTGGGGAACACCCTGTACAGGTGGGTGCTGACGGTGCGGTGCGACAGGTAGATGCGGTCCGCGATCTCGCGGTTCGTCATGCCGGCGGCGGCGAGCCGCGCGATCTGCAGCTCCTGGGGTGTGAGCCGTTCGCGTGTCGGCGCCGTCGTGCTGTCGGCCCGTTCCGGGGCCTCGCCGGCTGCGCGGAGTTCCGCCGCGGCGCGGGCGGCGAAGCCCGCGGTGCCGGCGGCGTCGAACGCGTGGAGCGCCTCGCGGAGGTGCAGCCGTGCCTCGACCACCCGGCGCTCGCGGCGGAGCCACTCGCCGAACAGCAGCTGGGTCCTCGCCAGTTCGACCGGGGCGTCGGCGAGGCGACCGGCCTCGATCGCGCGGGCGTAGAGGGACTCCGGGTCCGCGCCGCCCGCGCCGTCGGTGTCGGTTCCCGTCGAGTCCGTGCCCTCGGCGAGCAGGGCCCGGCTCCGCACGACGAGGGCGGTCAGGTGCGCGGACCCGGTGGTACGGGCGACCGCCTCGGCCTCGGCGAGGTTCTCGACGACCGAATCGGGTCGACCGCCCCGGACCGCGGCCTCGGTGCGGTCGGCGATCGCCCACAGGGACCGGGTCGCGTGGACGGTCATGTGCGTGAACTCGATCTGGGCGTCCCGGTGGCGCCGCTGACCGAGGGCGACCAGTCCCGCTGCCCACCGCGCGTCGGCGCTGGCCAGGGCGAGCCGCCCGCCGTGCGCGAACTCCGAGCCCTCGCGCAGGGCGGCCAGCGCGGCCTCGTCGTCGCCGAGCAGGGCGTGGCCCCGGGCGAGCGTGGCGTAGGCCATCCCGGCGATGAGCGGGAGCTGGACGTCGCGGGCGATGCGGACGGCGTACTCGGCGTCGGCCAGACCGTCCCGCACCCGCCCGCGCAGCATGAGCACCGTCGCCCGGCCGCGGAGCGCCTGGGTCTCGTCGGCGACGGCGCCGAGCTGGTGTGCACGCTCGTACGCCAGCTCCCAGCACGTCAGCGCGGTCTCGAGGTCCTGCTGGGACTCGGCTGCGATCGCGAGGGACGCCATCGCGAGCGGTTGCTCGGTGAGCTGCGGCACCAGGTGTGCGAGTTCGGTGCGCAGGTGCTGGGCGGAGCCGAGCGGCGCCAGCACGGCGAGGGCCACCGACTTCAGCGGGCTCGCCGAGCGTGTCGCGAGCAGGGCCGCCTCGATGTCCTTCCACTCCGATCGCGGCAGGTTGCGGCCGCGGGCGTTGAGGGCCGCCGCCCAGAGCACCCGCACGAGCCGGTCCGCGTGCTCCGGGCCGGCGAGCACGGGCCGGATCCGGCGGAGTTCGATGCGTGGTCGACCGGCAGCACCCGTGGTCAGGCTCAGCACCGTCTGCGTGACGGCGGTCTCGGTGACCGTCTCGGGGTCGGCGGCGAGGGAGTCGACCTGCTCCAGGAGCTCGATCGCCTCGGCCGTCATGCCGGCGGCCCGTGCGGTCTCGGCAGCCCGGCCCAGCCGACGTGCCCGACCGGTGACCCCCTGCGACAGGGTGGCCGCACGCTCGTAGGCCCGGACCGCCTCGGGGCGGGCACCCCGTTGTGCCGCGCGGTCGGCGGCGGTCTCGAGGTCGGCGGCGATGGACTCGTCCCGCTCGAACGTCGCCGAAGCCCGGTGCCAGGCGGCGCGCATGCCGTCGGTGACCACCGACGCGAGTGCCCGGTGCGCCGCGGACCGTGCAGCGGCCGAGGCGTTGCCGATCACCGCCGAGCGCAGGAGCGGGTGGCGGAAGCGCAAGGAGACGAGGTCGGTGCGGAGGAGCCCGAGTTCCTCGAGCGGCTCGAGGTCGTCGACCCCGAGGTCCATCGTGCGGGCCGCCGCCATGACGTCCTGCAGGCCGGCGTCGTCGGCCGCCGCGGCGAGCAGCAGGAACGAGCGGCTGCCGGACGGGACGGCGGCGACCTGCTCGAGGAACGCCTGCTCGAGCCGCCGCGTGGTGGGGAGCCGGGACGCGATGGTGGCCGGGCCGCCCGTGGTCCAGGTGACGGGCAGTTCGTGCAGGGCGAGTGGGTTGCCGCCGGCCTCGGCCAGCACCCGTCGCCGGACCGAGGTGGACAGGGTGCCGGCGTGGGCGTCGAGCAGGGCCTCGGCGGCGTTGTCGGCGAGCGGTCCGAGCTCGAACCGCGTGAAGCTGCACGGGGGCACGGCGTCCGGGGCGTGTCCGGTCCGGACCGCCGCGATGACGACGACCGGGGTGTGCGTGAGCCGGCGTCCCACGAAGTCGAGCACCTCGGTGGTGGACCGGTCGAGCCACTGCAGGTCCTCGGCGCGGACGAACACCGGACGGTGCGACGCGGCCTCCTCGAGCAGCCCGAGCGTCGCGGTGCTCACCAGCAGGCGGTCCGGACTCGGGCCGTCCTCGACCGCGAGGGCCGTGAGCAGCGCGGTGCGCTGGCGCGGCGGCAGGGCGGACGCGAAGGGGAGCAGTGGGTGGAGCAGCTCGTGCAGGCCGTCGAAGCCCACGCTGTTCGCCCCCTGGATGCCGGTGCAGGTCAGCACGCGGAAGCCGGTCCGCCGCGCGTGCCGCTCGACGGCGGCGAGCAGCGTCGTCTTGCCGATGCCTGCCTCACCCTCGACCAGGACCGCGGCGCCGCGCTCTGCCGCTTCGTCCTCGGCCGCCCCGTCCGCAGTCACCGCCGCGGCGTCGTCGAGCAGGCGCGTGAGGGCCGCGAGTTCGTCCGCGCGGCCGAACAGTGCACGGTCGGGGAGCGGCGGTGACACGGCTCGTTCGGCGTCCACACGCTGCCCTTCGCTCGTTTAGGTGATCTTTCACCTAAGTTACGTCGCGCTGGTGCGTGAGGGCAAGCGGAGCTAGGGGTGGTCGGCCGGTCGGGGCAGGGTGCCGTGCTCGAGCACTGACTCGTACACGCGCTCGAGCACGTCGGCGAAGCCCGCCAGCTCGTCCTCGCGCAGGTCGCTGAAGAACATGTCCTTGACGAGTTCGGTGTGGCGCGGCGTGGCTTCGCGGAGCGTCCGCCAGCCCGTGTCGGTCAGGGCGACGGCGGTGGTGCGCCGGTCGTGCTCGCTCCGACGGAGTTCGAGGAACCCGCGTTCGGCCATGCGTTTCGCGTGGTGCGAGGCACGGCTGCGCTCCCACCCGATGCGGGTCGCCAGGGCCGACATCGTCATCTCGCCGCCCGGCTCGCTCGTGAGGGCGACGAGGACGTCGTAGTCGGCGAGCGAGATGTCGCTGTCGGCGCGCAACTGCCGGTTCATCTCGTACCGCAGGCGCAGCTGGAGCTTCATGTAGGCGTACCAGGTCCGCACCTGCTCGGCGCTCATGTAGGCGTACGGGGACTCCGGGGGCACCTCGTGCTGCATCGACATCGCCCGTGTCCTCCTGCCTCGCCCACCGTCCAGACGCCCGACCATCATCGCAGGGTGCGTGACACTGCGGCGGGTCGGGCGTCTGCGGGTGGGTTCAGCTGGTCAGCAGCGTGTAGACCTTCGCGATGCGGTCACCCTCGACGAAGCAGATGTCCAGCCCGGACACGACGGGCGGTGCTCCCTCCGGTCCGAAGTGCCAGGCGAGGTACCCCATCCCGTGGTTCTCGTAGACCGGGCCGGCCGGCGAGAACACGAACCCGGGAGCCTCGTCGAGCAGGCGCTGCGCCTTGGTGTGCAGGGCGTCGTGGCCGGTGACGACCTCGTCGGGGTCCAGGAACTCGACGTCGGGGGCGTAGGTCCGCTCGATGGCGGCGCGGCGGCGGTCCGGGTCGCGTTCCCCGAACACCTCGAACAGGTTGGCGTGCATGAGCGATTCGAGCGGTTGCGACATGGTGTCTCCGTCGGTGGTCGGTGGTCGGTGGTCGGTGGTCGGTGTCGGTGTGCGGTGGCGGTCTCAGTCACGTGTGCGACGGGGACCGGTCGGTCCAGTCGAAGACGAGGTCCCGGTGGGCGATCGCCCACGCGCCCTCGACCCGGACGAACCGGTCGAGGTAGCGGATGGACATCGTCAGGAGCACCCGCTCGCCGCCGTCGTGCAGGACGTGGAACGCGACGCAGTACGTCTCGCCGTCGGCGGTGTCGGGCCCCGTGAACCGGATCGTGGACTGACCGTTGAGGTACGTCGTCACCTCGTACCGGGCGATCAGTCCGGCGAACGTCTCGGCCAGGTGTTCCCGACCGTGGATCGTGTCGACCGGCTCGTGCGAGGAGGGGTCGCCCTCGTACAGCGCGACGACCCCGTCCTCGGTGAACACGCACGCCTCGAGCACGGCGTCGCGTCGGTCGGCTCCGCGGGCGTAGGTCGCCAGCAGCGTCCGGATCTCCTCGCGCGCGACGAGCGTCTCGAGCGTCTCCGGGGTGCCCGCGCGGGCACGCTCCTGCTCAGGCAAGGGCGGCACGGAGCGACGCGGTGGCGAGCATCAGCGCGTGCTTCGCGGCCTCGGTGTCGTGCAACGCGTTCACCATCACGAAGTCGTGGACGATGCCGCCGAAGCGGGCGTTCGTCGCCTTGACGCCGGCTTCGCGCAGGCGTGCCGCGAAGGCCTCGCCCTCGTCGCGGAGCACGTCTGCCTCCCCGGTGATGACGAGAGTCTCCGGCAGGGTCGCGAGCACCTCGAGCGGTGCGCGGAGCGGCGACACCGTGGGCAGGGCGCGCACGGCCTCGTCGGTCGTGTACTGGTCCCAGTACCACTGCATGCCGGCGCGGGTGAGGAAGTAGCCCTCGGCGAACTCCCCGTACGAGCCGGTGTCGAACGCGGCGTTCGTCACCGGGTAGAAGGCGACGAGCTTCACGAACTCGACGTCCCCGCGCTCGGCGGCGAGGAGCGCCAGGGCGATCGCCATGTTGCCACCCACCGAGTCGCCCGAGACCGCGAAGCGCGAGGCGTCCAACCCCTTCTCGCCGCCCTCCTTGACGACCCACCGGGCTGCGGCGTAGGACTGCTCGAGCGCGACCGGGTGGCCGACCTCGGGGGAGCGGTCGTACTCCGGGAACACGACGGCGGCGTTCGACCCGATGGCGAGGTCGCGCACCAGGCGGTCGTGGGTGTGGGCGTCGCCGAAGACCCAGCCGGCACCGTGCACGTACAGGATCACGGGCAGGTTCGCGGTGGTGCCGGCCGGCTTGACCAGGCGGATCTTCACGGTGCCGGTGGGACCGCCCTCGATCTCCAGCCATTCCTCGTCGACCTCGGGCTTGAAGATCGGGGAGTCCTGCACGGAGTCGACCGCCTTGCGTCCCTCGGCGGGCGGCAGGTCGTTCAGGAACGGCGGGTTCGACGTCGCGTCGACGAACTCCTGGGCGGCGGGCTCCAGGGCGATGTGCTTCGGGTTTCCGGTCATGGTGGGCTCCTCGTGGGTCGCTGGTGACGGATGGTGCGTGGCGTGCTCCACGCTGACAGGAGGCCCGTCCCGGCAGCATCCGTCAGGTGACGTATCCGGAACCCAGCGTCCAGAGCCGCTCCGCGGCACCGTGGTCCAGCGCGTACCGCGCCACCCCGCGGTCGTGGCCGGTGCCGTCGTCGAGCACGGGCGACTCCTGGTTGTCCTCGAAGTACCGCCCGGTCACGCCGGCGACCAGCGGGGAGGCGACCAGCAGTGCCGACGTCGCCGCGCCCTGCGCCGCGGTCTTGAAGAACGGCTGCTCGATCCGGTTGCCGTCGTCGTCGAGTGCGCCCATCGCCCGGAGCGTCGCGTCGTCGAGGTGACGCTGCAGCCGGGTCGTGATCCAGCCGGGCATGACCGCGTTCGCGGTGACGCCGTGCTCCGCCCAGCGGTCCGCGACGCCCACCGCGAGGAGCACGTCGGCCGTCTTCGACTGCGCGTAGGCGGCCCACCGGTCGTACGGACGCACGGCGAAGTGCGGGTCCTCGAAGTGGAACGGGGAGCGCAGGTGCGCGGTCGAGCTCACCGTCACCACCCGGGCGGACCCGGCGGCGAACAGGTGTTCCCGCAACCCGAGCAGCAGGGCGAAGTGGCCGAGGTGGTTCGTCGCGAGCTGCATCTCCCAACCCGATGCCGCGAGTTGCTTCTCGGGCAGGGCCATCACGCCGGCGTTGGCGACCACCCCGTCGACCGTGCCCTGCCACGCGTCCGTGAACCGGCGCACGGAACCGAGGTCGCTGAGGTCGAGCGCACGCGGCACGACCAGGCCACGGGCCTCCAGGTCGGCGAACGCCGCGTCCGCGCGGGCCGTGTCGCGCACCCCGACGACGACCTCGGCTCCGGCACCGGCGAGGGCGCGGGCGGTCTCCGCGCCGATGCCGGAGGCGCCGCCGGTCACCAGGTACCGGCGGCCGTGCAGGTCCACGTCGGCGAGGACGTCGGCCGCGGTGGCGGACGCGGAGAAGGGGGTGCGGACGGGATCAGACATCGTCGCGTTCCGTCCGTGCCGTGGCGAGCCGCTCGAGGATCCGGGCCAGCTGCTGCGGCATGTCGCCGGGCTTCCGGGCGGTGACGAACTGGCCGTCCTCGACGACCGGCTCGTCGATCCAGGTGCCGCCGGCCGCACGGACCTCGTCGGCGACCTCGCGCCAGGACGTCAGGCTGCGTCCGTCGACCAGCCCGGCGGAGGCCAGGACCTGGGGTCCGTGGCACACGGCACCGATGAGTCGGCCCGTGGCGGCGAAGTCCCGGAGGAACGCCAGGGCCTCGGGGACGGTCCGGACCTCGGCCGGGGCCAGGCCGCCGGGGATGAAGACCGCGTCGGAGTGCTCGGCGGTGGCGTCCGCGACGCGCTGCAGCCCGGTCCGCAGGGACAGGCCGACGTACCCGGTGACGGTCCCGCCGTCGGGCGTCAGGACGTCGACGTCGTAGCCGGCCTCGACGAACCGGTAGTAGGGGTAGAAGAACTCGACGTCCTCGACGCGGTCCGCGGTGACGATCGCGATGCGGCCGATGGGCGGTCGGTCGGCGCGGATCGCGGCACGGTTGTCGGTGACGCGGGGGTCGGTGGTGGTGGGCACGGTGGTCACTCCTTCGGTTCCGAGGTCGTTGCCTCGGCTTTGTTTGACAATCATCAAACCATTGAGATCATTCCTGATAGGTTTGATGCATGTCAAACGAAGAGCCGAAGGTCGGGCACGAGCCCTTCCCGCTGCCCGACGTCGACGACCTCGAACTCGTTCGGGTGCTCCGGGCGGCCGGTGACCCCGCGCGACTCGTGATCATCGAGCGACTGTCGGACGGCGACTACCACCCGTGCAACCTCACCGACTACCGACTCGACATCCACAAGACGACGCTCTCGCACCACTTCAAGGTGCTGCGCGAGTCCGGACTGACCCGGACCCGTGTGACGGGACGCGAGCACGCCGTGCAGCTGCGCCGGGACGCGCTCGAGGCGCGCTGGCCCGGGCTGCTCGACACCCTCGTCGCGGCTGCGGTGCGGGACGACCCCGAGGCGCAGGCCGCGCCCGGGTGACGGCGGCGGGCTAGCGGCGAGCCGCTGCCGCCAGAGCGGCGGTCATGCCGGCCCGGTCGTGCCGCACGCCGTACGCCGGCTGGTCGCGTTCGTACCGCCAGCCCTCGCTCAGCGGTCCCACGTCGACCACGTCGAACCCGAACCGGTCGAGCAGCTCGGTGACGACGGCCTTCGCGTCCGCGTCGTCCCCGGCGACGGTCAGGGCTCGGCGCCCCGGCGTTCCGGCGGGGGACCCGTCCGTGGTGACGTCGGCGGCGCCGAGGTTGTTGAACGCCTTGATGACGCGAGCATCCGGCAGCGACTGCTGGAGCAGCTCGGAGGTGGTCGGCACCGCGCCCTGCTCGAGCTCGTCCACCGGTCCGAAGAACTCCGGGTAGTAGTTGCCGGTGTCGACGACGACCTTGCCCGCGAACGCCTCGGCCGGCAGGTCCCGGTAGCCGTTGATCGGGATCGAGACGACGACCACGTCACCGGCCCGGGCGGCGTCGGCGACGGTGGCTGCTCCGGCACCGGGGGAGAGCTCGTCGATCAGGGACTCGAGCGTCTCGGGCCCGCGGGAGTTCGCGAGGACGACGTCGAGACCGACGGCGATCGCGCGGCGGGCGATCTGCGCGCCGACGTTGCCGGCGCCGATGATGCCGAGGGTCTCGATGGGGGTGGTGGTCATGGTCCGTGCTCCTGACGTGGTGCGGGTGGTGTCCCGCCAGGATCCGTGGTCCGGCCGGTCGGGGGCATCCGTCGGACGACGTAACCGCACCGCGGCGGCGTCGTCCGACGGGTGCTGCCCCGGCTACCGGATCTCGAGGTCGTACAGCGAGTAGCCGTACGGGGTCGCCCGTTCGACACCGTGCACGCGGACGTACCGCCACGAGCCGTCCAGGGCGTGCCGGTCGGTCCCGCCGTCACCGTCGGTCTCGGTGGCGAGCGTCGTCCACCCGTCGTCGCCCGCGTTCCGCGCCTCGATCCGGTAGGAGCGTCCGAAGGCGTCCTCCCACCGGAGCACCGCGCCGTGCAGGCGGTGCGGTGCGCCGAGGTCGACGGCGAGCCACTGGTCGTCGGTGTGCCCGCTCGCCCAGCGTGATCCCGGGTCGCCGTCCACGGCGTTCCGTGCGGGGACGCCGTCACCCTCGTCGGCCGATGACGACACGGTCGCCCGTCGTGCCAGGTCCGGCGTCGGTTCGCCCTGCGTCGAGGTGACGCGGAGCGCCCAGAGCGAGACGCCGAACGCGGTGTGCCGGCGGTCCGCGACGACCCGGACCCAGCGGCCGGTGACGTCGTCGCCCTCCAGCCGGTGGGTCACCTCGCCGCCGGTCCCGTGGGCTTCTTCCGCGACGGTCCGCCAGGGGGCGTCTTCGTCGTCGCGGACCTGGACGCGGTAGGCCTCGGCCCACGCGGCCTCCCAGTCGAGCTGCACCTGGTCGATCGGCACGACCTGCCCGAGGTCGACGGCCACCCACTCGCCGTCGCGTGCTGCGCTGGCCCATCGGGTCCGGTCGTCGCCGTCCACCGCGTTGCCGCCGGACAGGTCGCCGCGCTCGTCCGACGAGGTGGTGACGGGCTTGCCGGCGGCGATGTCACGAGAGCGGGCGGGTGCCGTTCCGCCGTCGTCGTCACCGTCGGTCGCCTCGTCGAGGGTCGTGACGGTGGCCGTCCCGGATGCTCCTGGCACGGTGGCCGTGACCGTCGCGGTCACGCCGCCCTCGGTCGCTGCGGTGACGACGCCGTCCGGTTCGACACTTCCGCCGCCGTCGACGGCCCACTCCGGGCGGTCCGCGGCGAGCCGCCCGCCGAACCCGTGGCGGTCGAACCCGTAGGCCGCCATCCGGACCGTGTCACCGGTGCGGACGGTCGCGCTGCGCGGTGCGACGAGCACGTCCTCGACGTCGACGGTCGAGGCCGCCGGGGTGCCGGACACGTGCACCTCCCAGATGGAGTACCCGTACCCGGTGAGGCGGTCAGTCAGGTGCAGGCGCACGAACCGGGCGGTCTCGCCCACGGGCACCGTGTCCATGTCGGCCGTTGTCTTGTCGACGGTCCGCACGTCGCGCCAGGGGCCGTCGGCGGTGTCCCGGACCTGCAGCACGTACCGTGCGGCGGCGGCGTTCTCCCAGTCCACCCGCACGGTGTCGACGTCGGTCAGCCGCCCGAGGTCGATCGTGTAGTCGACCTCGTCCACACCGTGCGCGCTCTCCCACCGGGTGCTGCGGTCCCCGTCGACGGCCTTCCCGGCGACGTTGCCGCCGTCCGAGGAGCTCGCGTCGACGTCGGCACCCGCTGCGGCGTCGGGGATCGACGTCACCGAGGCGACGACCGCCGAGCCCTCGACACCGCCATCGGTCGCGACGACGTACCCGGAGCCCGCGGCGGTGGTCGTCACGGTGCCGTCGGTCCCGGCGCTCCCGGCGCCGGTGTACGACCAGGTGACGTCGGCGGGCAGGGCCGCCGGGTCGCCGTACTGGTCGTGGCCGGCGGCACGGAACCGCTGTGGCGTCCCGACGACGAGCCGGTCGAAGCCGGGCGTGACGTCGAACCCCGTGAGGACCGGTGCCGGTGCGACCCGGAAGGCGTACGACCCGTGCACCCCGCCGATCGTGGCGGTGACCGTCGCCTGCTCCGCGCGCTCCGATGCGCGGTGGAGGCCATCGGCGCTGATCGTGCCGGTGTCGGTCGACCAGGTGACCTCGTCCAGCGCGACGGTGGCGCCGTACTGGTCGTAGCCGGTGGCGGTGAAGGTCGTGGTCGCGCCGGGGACGATCGTCTTCGGGGCGCCCTGGGTGGAGACGACCACCTCGGTGAGCCGCGCGTCCAGGTGCGACGTGATCTGCGTCTGGGCCGGGACCGCGATCTGGCCGATCACCTCGGTGCCCTCGTAGACGTCGTACGTGTGCTGCACGGTGTCGGGGTTGTCGAGCACGTAGCTGATCGTGCCGTCCGGTGCGCGGAACACCTGGCTGAGCGGGTCCGAGGTGTGCCGGTCGGTGACCTCGGTGCCGACGGTCCGGTTCGACATCGCCTGGTGGTAGACGAGGCCGGCCATCGATTGTCCGGTCACGGCCGGGTCGTCGGCGGCCCACAGTGCGGCGTGCACGTCGGCGTAGGTGTCCGGGTCGTACTGCCCGAGGAACCCGAGCACGACGTTGCCGAGGGCGTCACCCATGCCGCTGAACACCCGTGCGGCGTGCTCGGTGTCCTCGCCCGGGGTGTGGTCGGTGAGGTCGACGCCGTACAGCTGGTCGATGGTCGCGGTGTCGGCGCGGAAGTCGTCCACCAGGAACGGCATCAGCGGGGACGGCGTCGGCCAGTCCTGGGGCTTCCGGTCGGCGGTGGGACCGTCGAGCTCGGTGGGCACCAGCGAGTCGGGCAGGTTCTCCGGCGTCCAGTACCGGTCGGGGAACACCACCCGTCCGTCGTCGTCCACGCTCACCAGCAGGGTGTCGGTGGCCGGGTCGTACAGGGGGTTCGCCGCGGTTCGCCGGGTGACGTACCCGGGGTGGTTCGTCTCGACCGCGCGGATCGCGTCCTGCAGCTCACCGATCGCGGCCGGGCGGTCGCGGGTGATCTTCACGTCGCCGTAGCTGCCGACACCCCACCACTTCTTCGTGAGCATCTGGATGCGTGCCGCGTTGCCGTCCGTGACCCCGGCCTGCCCGATGGACTCCGGGCGGGCGGCCATCATCTCGCGCATCAGGGCCTTCGAGAAGCCCGGGTCCCAGCCGAAGTAGTCGAACCACGGGGCGATCGGCATCCACTGGATGCCGGAGATCCAGGCGGGGTCGCCGGAGAAGTACGTCGCGTGGGCCTGCCCGGAGTCGAACAGGATCCCCGCCTGCCCGTGCTCGTACTCGTCCGGGAACGCGCCGTTGCCGTCGTACGACGCCGAGGCGGGGTTGCCGCGGACGTTCTGCCAGTAGTCGCGGACGGCCGCGCGCTCGGTGACGTACTGCACCGCACCGGCGGCCTGCATCTCCTCGTCGCCGAGGACCGAGCCGAGCAGGAAGAGCCCCGCCTCGGACTGGATCGCCTCGGACGACGACTCCTGGTTGTTGCCGCCGGGTGACGACACACCGCCGGCGTTCGACCGGCCCTCCCAGACGCCGAACGTGCGCATGTGCGGGAACCGGGCGTCGTCGCGGTCCCAGTTCGCGTACTGCTTCGCGACGAGTGTCGCCATGCCCTGGTACTTCGCGGCCCACTCGTGGTCGACCCGGCCGAGCATGGCGGTCGCGACGGCGAAGTACCCGTAGTGGAAGTGGTTGTCGTTGAACTGGGCCGACCCGTACGAGTCGGCGAACCCGATCAGGGCCTTCCACGTCGGGTACATCGCGAAGAAGTGCTCCGCTTCGCCGTCCGTGTACGTGTACCAGTCGGTCAGGGCGCGCTCGAGGGTGTCCTGCAGCGTCCGGGCGTCCTCGGTGGCACCGATCTGCCGCGCGATGGTCATGTACTCGGCGAGCTGCAGGACGTCCTTGCCGCCCCAGTAGGTGTCCCCGCCGTACGTCGTCCTCGCGGCGTAGTCGTGCAGGTACTCGCGCATGACCTGCTCGGAGTACGGGTCCTCCCCGACCGCCTCGGGCGTGGCACCGATCGGCGTGATGCCCGTGAACGCGTAGTCCAGGGTCCAGCCGTCGTGGCCGACGGTGGTCCGCATGGTGCCGCGCGGGGTCTCGTACGTGGCGCCGGTGAAGCGCAGGTTCGTGATGGCGTCGGCGTACTGGTGCTGCAGCCAGCCCTGCACGGTGTCGTGGTCGTCGCCCTGCAGCGTGTCGGTGCGGATCGACCACTGCTGGCGGACGTTCGCCGCCGCCGGGTCGTACGAGTACGTCATCGTCGTGTCACGGGGGACCGCGAAGGCGGTGCGGTGCAGGTCGTCGAGGGACAGCCCCTGCTCGGGCACCGCGCTGAGCACCAGGTAGGGCGTGCCGGATGAGGCCTCCAGTGCGTTCCCGACACGGGTGAAGGTCGTCCCGTCGGGGGCGTGCACGCCGAAGACGTGGCCGTCCTGGCGGATCTCGAACCGGTCCGTCGTCACCGGCAGGTCGAGCGGTTCGCCGTCTCCGTCGGTGATCTCGGCACCGTCCTGCAGGGTGAGGCGCGGGGTCATGCCGTGGAACTCGAACCACTCGTACGGCGAACCCTGCACGCTCGTGACGTCCATGTACTGCCCGCCCGGGCCGTCCTGCGGCATCCGCCAGCTGACGTTCCAGTCGCCCCAGCGGAGCGCATCGGCCTGCTTCGCCCGGAACGTGGTCGCGAAGCGGTCAGCGAGGCCGTCCGGGGCGTCGGTGAGCAGGACCTGGTCGACCAGCACGTGTGCCCACCCGGCACGCAGGTCATCGACGATCCGCAGCTGCGCGGACTGCCCTCGGTGGGCGGAGACGTCCCAGCTGTCCCAGCGCAGCTGTTCGCTGTCCGTCCCGGTGCTGCTCGCCACGACGTCGCCGTCGACCAGGAGCTGCACGGCTTCGTGGTCGGGGTGTCGGCCACCGCCGACCAGGAACGCCAGGGTCGAACGGTCGATCGTGAACGCCGGCGAGGTGAGCGTGCCGGTCGCGCCGTCGCCGTCCTCGTCGCTGAACGAGTTCAGGAAGCGTCCGCCGAGCCACCCGGAGACCGTGCTCTGCCCGGCGGCCGTCCCCGTGGCCGTGCCGGTGAACGCGTCACCGGTCGCGGTCCAGCCGTCGGGCAGGCCGTCCTCGAAGTCGGCGAGGGTGCGGTCACTCGCGTCGGGGGTCGGCTCCACCGTCCCGCCCACCGTCACCGGGGACTCCAGGCGCATCGCTGTGCCATCGCTGTTCCACCGCGTCGGGATCGTGAGCTTCGTGCCCGCGGCACTGTTCGACGAGACGAACGGGTACGCCCACATGTCGCCGGAGTACTTGCTGACCAGCAGGTCCGTCCACCACTGGTTCGTCGGCACCGGCTCGCCGGCCTTCGACGGGTCGATGTACAGCCGCTGGTCCAGCGTCTTCCGCACGTCGGCGATGTCCGTGATCTCGTCCGGCGGGGCCGGCGCGTAGGAGCCGGAACCCACCTGCACGCCGTCCGCGGCCGGACCGACGCGGGACGAGCCTCCAGGCTGTTCCTGTGGTGCGGCCACCGCAGCGGTCGGATCGGCCGGTGAGCGCGGGGTGTCCGAGGTCGCGGCGTGCGCCGGGGTGACGGCGAACGCGAGCAGCGTGGCGGCGGTCAGTGCGCCGGCGGTGGCGCTGACGGCCGCTCGGCGGAACGACCTGGGACGGACGGCGGGACGCGGTGAGGTCACCGGGACTCCTGTCGGAGGGGTTCGGCCGGACACGACGTACACGGCCGAGACGAGCTGGGTCTGGTGGTGCGGGGCCTGCACACGGACAGATCGGCAGGGCCGGTCCCGCCGTCAGCAGTCCGCGTTCTGGGGATGCCCTACCGTTGGCCCCATGCCGACCATCGGACTGCGCCGGATGGTGCCGCGTGACCCCGACCAGCGACACCGCGCCGCGAGCCCGCTGGAGCTCCTGTTCGACCTGGTGTTCGTCGTCGCGGTCGGCTTCGCCGCGACGAACCTGCACGAGATCGAGCTCGAGGGACACGTGGCCTCCGCCGTCCTGGCCTACGGGCTGGTGTTCTTCTCGATCTGGTGGGCGTGGATGAACTTCACCTGGTTCGCCACGTCGTTCGACACCGACGACTGGCTCTACCGGGTGATGACCTTCGTGCAGATGGCGGGGGTGCTCGTCCTCGCCGCCGGGGTGCACGCGGCCATGGTCGAGAACGACTTCACGATCGGCGTCATCGGCTACGTCGTCATGCGGCTGGCTCTGGTCGGGCAGTGGATCCGCGCCGCCGCGTCCTCCACCCGGTACCGGCGGACAGCGACCCTGCACGCCGTCGGCGTCACCGTCGTGCAGCTGCTCTGGGTGGTCTCACTCGCCCTGCCCGAAGACGTCTGGGGGTACGCCGCACCGTTCCTCGTGCTCGCCGAGCTGTCGGTGCCGATCTGGGCGCAGACCTCGACGGGGACGGCCCCGTGGCACACCCGGCACCTGGCCGAGCGGTTCTCCCTGTTCACCCTCATCGTCCTGGGCGAGGGGCTGGTGGCCTCGGCCGGCGCGGTGATCGATGCCCTCGCGCACACCGAGCACCTCGGAGCCCTGCTGGCGCTCGCCGGGTGCGCGCTGGCGATCACCGTCGGCATGTGGTGGATCTACTTCTCCCGCGAGCAGCACGCACACATCCGCTCGCTGCCCTCCGCGCTCGTGTTCGGCTACGGCCACTACTTCGTCTTCGCCGCCGCCGGTGCCCTGCCCGCCGGCATCGAGGTCGCGGTCAGCGCCGACGCCGGACACGTCGCGCTGTCGTCCGCCTCGGTCGCCGCGACCGTCGCGGTGCCGGTCGCCGTGTTCGTGCTGTCGATCTGGGCGCTCGCGATCCGGCCGTCGCTGTCGGCACGGGCCAACGCCGTCGTGGTGGCCCTGGTGCTCGTCGTCCTCGCGTCGATCGCGGTACCGGCGGTGTCGCTGCCGGTCACGGCGCTCGCCGTGGTGGCGGTCGTCGTGACCCTCGAGGTCGCGTCCGCACGGACCGACACCTGACGCCCTGACGGACGGGAGGCACGGTGCCAGCTGGCACCGTGCCTCCCGTCCGTCAGGTGGTCGCGTTGACGGCCCGTGCGCGGTTCCGTCTCTGGTGCGAGGGCACGTTCGTCGCACCGACTACGGAACCTCGCACCACACCGCGCGCGCCGCGCCGCGTCAGCGCTCCGGCTGCTCCGTCGCGGGCCCGTCGTCCGCTGCCGGTCGCGCGTCGAGGCTCGGGTCGACCGCAGGGTCGGCCGAGATCGACTCGGGCCGCACCGGGAAGTCCTCGAGCGCGCCCGCGCCCACCGTCGGGGCCGCGGTTCCGCGGCCGCCGCGCACACGGTTCTTCACCGCGGCCCACGGACGGCCGAGGCCGGACCGTGCCGGACGCTCGGTCGGTGCCTCGACCTCGAGGCCGTAGTAGGCGCCGACGTGCTCGAGCAGCACCTCGCGCTCGGCCTTGTCGTAGGCACGGCGCTCACGGGTGAAGGCGATGATCGTCGACCAACAGGTGAGCAGCAGGACGATGCTGAACGGCAACGCGGTCGTGATCGCCGCCGTCTTCAGGGCGTTCAGTCCACCGCTGAGCAGCAGGGCGACGGCGAGCAGCGCAGCGACACCGGCGAAGAAGACCCGCAGCCAGTTCTTCGGCTCGATGTCACCGCCCGACGCGATCATCGCCATGACGAGCGAGCCGGAGTCCGACGAGGTCACGAAGAACACGCCGATGAGCAGGATCGCGCCGTAGGTCAGGACCATGCCGGCGGGCAGGTCGCCGAGGACCGCGAACAGTGACCCCTCGATGTCGACCGAGCCGTCCGAGCCGATCAGGCCACCCGAACCGTCGGTCTGGCGGTGGATCGCGGTGCCACCGAGGACGGCGAACCACAGGAACGTGAGCGCGGTCGGCACCAGGAGGACACCGAACACGAACTGGCGGACCGTGCGGCCCTTGGAGATGCGGGCGATGAAGACACCGACGAACGGCGCCCACGACATCCACCAGCCCCAGTAGAAGGTGGTCCAGGCGCCCTGCCAGGCCTCGCCCTCGGCGCCCTGCTGTGCGGTGACGTTGAACGACAGGCCGACGATGTTCTGCAGGTAGGAGCCGATCGACTGCACGAAGTCCCGCAGCAGGAACTGCGTCGGGCCGACGATGAGCACGAACAACAGCAGTGCGGCGGCGAGCAGCAGGTTGAAGTTCGACAGGATCTTCATGCCCTTGGTCACACCGGTGACGAGCGAGACGATCGTGACGGCCGTGATCACCGCGATGATGGCGATCTGGCTGACGATGCTGCTGTCGGCGATGCCGGCGCTCTCGAGTCCGGCGCCGATCTGGATCACCCCGAGGCCGAGCGAGGTCGCGACGCCGAACAGCGTGCCGACCAGGGCGATCACGTCGATCAGGTTGCCCCAGCCGCCGCGGACGCGGTTGCCGAGCAGCGGCTCGAGGGCCCAACGGATCGACACCGGGCGACCCCGGCGGTGGATCGCGTACGCCAGGGCCAGGCCGAGGACGACGTAGATCGCCCACGCGTGCAGGCCCCAGTGCAGGAACGTCTGGGTCAGTGCCTGCTGCGCGAGCTCCTTCTCGGTGCCGGTGACGCCGGGGCGCGGGGAGGCGAAGTGGCTGAGGGGCTCGGAGACGCCGTAGAAGACGAGGCCGATGCCCATGCCGGCGGCGAAGAGCAGTGCGAACCACGAACCGGTCGAGAACTCGGGCTCGTCCTGGTCCTTGCCGAGCTTGATGTCACCGAAGCGGCTGAAGCCGACGAACAGCGAGAAGCCGACGAAGAACGCGGCGATCAGCACGTAGTACCAGCTGAAGTTCTTGACGATGCCGTCCTGCAGACCGAGGAACAGCGCCTCGGCGGTGGAGGGGGAGATCAGGGTGAAGGCCACGAACCCCAGCACGATGACGGCGGCGGGCCAGAACACCCACCGCCGCAACTGCGGTGTCGTGGTCACGGGTCCGGGCAGGGGAGGAGTGGTGCTTGCCATGCACTCCATGGTGCCTGCTCGCGTTCCTGTGTGTTCGCCCAGGCGTGTCGTGGTTCAGAAATCGCGCACGGACTCCGTGGGGTTCCCCCGGCCGACCCGGGCGAGGTGGAGCCTCCGCGACAGCCGGATGACGGGACGGATGAGCAGCTGGATGCTCCCGATCAGGAACAGCCAGGTGCCGGCCGTCGTGGTGGTCTCGGAGAAGAAGAGGACGCTGCCGACGATGAACCAGAGCGCCACCATCACGTCGTTGATGATGCTGATGGTCTCGTAGACCCCGCGGATGCGGAGCTCCTCGTGCCCCACCCGGAGTGCGATGTCCCGTTCGTCCTCAGCCATCAGACGATCCTGCCAGCTCCGTGCCGTGTCCGTCCCGGTGGGCGCGGCGCGCGGCCGTGGACGCGCTGCGCGGCGGACGGGAGGCGCGGGGCGGGCTGGCACCGTGCCTCCCGTCCGTGGGGCGCACTGACCACTGCCACATGCGATTACAACGTTGACGTACGCTTTACAGCGCTGTAAACAGGAGCCTGCGCGACGATGCGCGACGAGGGAGAGACCCGATGGTGGGAAGCAGGACCGCAACACTCCAGGCGGCGGTGAGCCGGCGGGGGTTCCTCGCGGGCGCGGCCGGTGGCATCGCACTCGGCACGATGGCGCTCGCCGGGTGCGCGACCCCGGGGCGTGCCGCCGGTGGTGGCACGACGCTCCGCTTCTACGAGCAGAAACAGGAGGTCATCGCGTACTTCGACAAGCTGCTGCGGCGGTTCGAGGGGGAGCACGCGGGCATGTCGGTCGTGCACGACAGCACGGCGGCCATCGCCCCGCAGTTCGTCCGCGGCGAACCGGCGGACGTCGGGTGCTTCAACGACAACCTCGAGCTCGCCCGGTACATCTCGCGCGGCGTGCTCAGCGACCTCAGCGAACTGCCGTCGGCAGCGCGGGTCCGCCCGGACATCGACACCCTGACGAATCAGTACGCGAAGTTCGAGGACCGCACGAGCGTGCTGCCGTACTCGCTCGCGGCAGCCGGGGTGATCTACAACAAGCGGATCTTCGCCGAGCACGACCTGCCGGTCCCGACGACGTGGGACGAGTTCGTCGAGGTCTGCCGGACCCTGCAGAAGGCCGGCATCACGCCGATCTACGCCACCGACCGGGACACCTGGACGCTCTGGCAGGGCCTGTTCGACTACTCGGTGGGCAGCCTCGTCGACACCGGCTCGTTCTTCCGGAAGATGAAGGCCCTCGGCGCCGACGTCGGCCCCGACTCCGAGGTGTCGTTCGAGAAGGACTTCGCGGTGCCGATGGAGCGTGCGAAGACCATCTCGTCGTTCTTCAACCGCGACCACGCCACCCGGGCCTACGCCGACGGCAACCTGGCGTTCGGCAAGGGCGAGGCCGCGATGTACCTGCAGGGCCCGTGGGCGCTCGGGCAGATCGCGCTGATCGACGACGAGCTGCCCGTCGGCACCTTCGCCCTGCCGGTGTCGAACGACCCGGCCGACCGCAAGGCCCGGGTCAACATCGACCTCGGGCTCTGGATCCCCACGGCGTCCGAGCACCCGGAGCAGGCGAAGGAGCTCGTCGAGTTCCTCATGCAGCCCGAGGTCATCGACGCCTACAACCGCGACAACCTGGCGTACTCGCCCCGCATCGACGCACCGCCGCAGCAGGACGAGCGCCTCGCCGGCCTGCAGCAGTACGTCGACGACGCGGCGTTCTACCAGGGCGCCGGCACCTTCATCCCCACGTCGATCCCGCTCGGCAACTACCTGCAGTCGGCGATCCGGAGCGGGGACTTCACCTCGATGCTGCAGCGGCTCGACTCGGACTGGCGGCGGCTCGCCGGCCGTTCCGCGACGGTCTGAGCCGGACCAGGACACAGGAGTCACCATGACCATGCAGACCCCGCTCTCCCGCGACACCGACCCGGAGACCTCCGGACCGGCGACCGACGCAGCCCGCACGCACCGGCGTGTGGGTTCCCGCGGTGTCGGTTCACTCAGCCGCACCGAGGGCATGTACTACCTGTTCCTCGTGCCGGCCCTCGTGCTGTTCACGGCGTTCGTCGTCGCCCCCGCCTGCGTCGGCGTCTTCTACAGCTTCACCGACTACCTCGGGTTCGGGCAGTGGGACTTCATCGGCGTCGAGAACTACAAGGCGCTCGTCTCCGACCCGGCGATCCTGGCGTCGTACGGCTTCACGCTCGGCTTCGCGGCCGTCACCGTCGTCGTCACGCAGGTCGTCGCGCTGTCCCTGGCGATCGCCCTGGCGAAGAAGATCCGGTTCGCCGCCGGGCTGCGGTCGGTGTTCGTCATCCCGATGGTGATCTCGGGGATCATCGTCGCCTACGTGTTCAACTTCCTGTTCTCGAACACCGTGCCGGCCCTGGCCACGAGCGTCGGCTTCGGCCCGCTCGAGCAGAGCATCCTCGGCGACCCGAACCTCGCCTGGCTCGCGATCGTGATCGTGTCCGCCTGGCAGACCGTGCCCGGCGCGCTCCTCATCTACACGGCGGGCCTGACGTCCATCCCCGAGGAGCTGTACGAGGCCAGTGCGCTCGACGGCGCGACCGGCTGGAAGCAGCTCCGCTCGATCACGCTCCCGCTGCTCGGCGGCTTCATCGTCATCAACACCGTGCTCGGTGTGAAGGGCTACCTCGGCGCCTACGACGTGATCGTCGGTCTGACCAACGGCGGCCCCGGCAGCGCGACGAGCAGCGTCGCGATGACCATCTTCGGCGGCTTCACCGGCGGCGACTACGCCTACCAGATGGCGAACGCGACCGTGTTCTTCATCATCACCGTCCTCATCTCCGTGCTGCAGCTCGCGGCGACCCGCGGAAGGAACCTGCGACTCGCATGACCGCCATCGACACACGACCCCCGACCGACACCCGCGCCGTGACCACCGGCGGCACCGGTCGCTCCGGCCGCGGCCACCGCCGACGACTGGGCGGCACGAACTGGACGCTGACCGTGGTCCTCGGCCTCGCGTCGCTGACCGTGCTCATCCCGCTGTACGTGACGCTCTCGATGGCGTTCAAGACGACCGAGCAGTCCGTCGACGGCAATGCACTCTCGCTGCCGTTCCCGTTCAACCCGGGCTCGTTCGCCGAGGCCTGGCAGCTGACCCGGTTCCCGGTGTCCTTCTCGGTGTCGCTGGGCGTCGCGGCGCTCACCGTCGTCGCCACGCTGCTGCTCAGCTCGTTCGCCTCGTACGCGATCGTCCGGAACTGGCACAAGCGGTTCTTCCGGTACTCGTTCGTCTACCTGCTCGCGGCGATGTTCCTGCCGTTCCCGGTGGTGGCGCTGCCGCAGATCAAGCTGACCGCCGAGATCGGCCTCGACAACCCGATCGGCGTCGGGATCCTGCACGCCATGTTCCAACTGTCGTTCAGCGTGCTGCTCTACTCGGCGTACCTGCGGTCGATCCCGGTCGAACTCGAGGAGAGCGCCCGCATCGACGGGGCGTCCACGTGGCAGATCTTCTGGCGGATCATCCTGCCGCTCCTCGGCCCGATGAACGCGACGGTCGGCATCTTCGCCTTCCTGGCATCGTGGAACGACTTCATGATGCCGTCGCTCATCACGGCGGATCCGGGGTTGCAGACCCTGCCCGTGGTGCAGAACATCTTCCAGAGTCAGTTCGGCACCAACTACAACGTCGCCTTCGCCTCGTACCTGATGGCGATGGCGCCCACGATCATCGTCTACCTGTTCGCGCAGCGCTGGGTCATCAGCGGCGTGACGCAGGGCGCGGTCAAGAGCTGAGAGGCACCACGTGAGCAGCACCAGCACCAGCACCACCGGCACCGGCACCACCGGCGCCGTCCTCCCCACCATCCGTCCGTTCCCGGGCTCGGACCCGGTCGCCGACCCCGCAGCCGTCGTCACCGGCGACCACTGGCGCATCACCGTGCTCGACGCCGGGGCGTTCCGCATCGAGTGGAGCGACGACGGCGGGTTCGAGGACCGCGCATCGACCTTCGCGATGCGCCGACGCCTGCCCGTGCCGGCCTTCACCGTGGAGTGGACGGCCGGCGCCGACGGCACCGGCACCGGCGCCGGCGTCGTCGTCACCACGGACCGCGCCCGCCTGCGCTACGACGGCCGCCCCTTCAGCCCGAGCGGCCTGGTCGTCGAGACCACCGGTCCGGACGCCAACCGCTGGCGCTGGGGGCAGGAGCCGCGCGACCTCGGCGGCACCGGCCGCACCCTCGACGACGTCGACGGCCGGATGCCGCTCGAGCCGGGGATCCTGGCCCGCGACGGCATCACCGCGCTCGACGACAGCGAGTCGTTCCTGTTCGCCGACGACGGCTGGATCGGCACACGGGTCCCCGAGCGCCGCGACGTCACGGTCTTCGCGTACGGCCGCGACTACGACGCCGCGCTCCGCACGTACCACGCCGTCTCCGGGCCGCCCTCACGGATGCCGCGGTGGGCACTCGGCAACTGGTGGAGCCGGTACCACCCGTACAGCGACACCTCGTACCTCGAGCTGCTGGACCGCTTCGCCGCCGAACACCTGCCGTTCTCGGTCGCCGTCATCGACATGGACTGGCACCGGGTGGACTCGGTCCCGCCGCGCTTCGGCAACGGCTGGACGGGGTACTCCTGGGAGCCGTCGCTGTTCCCGGACCCCGAGGCGTTCCTCGCCGAGCTGCACCGCCGGGGGATGCGCACGACGCTGAACCTGCACCCGGCCGACGGCGTGCGGGCGTTCGAGGACGCCTACCCCGCGGTGGCCCGGGCGATGGGCGTCGACCCGGAGACCGAGCAGCCGATCCCGTTCGACCCGACGGACCGGCGGTTCCTGCAGGCCTACTTCGAACAGCTGCACCGTCCGCTCGAGGAGCAGGGAGTCGACTTCTGGTGGATCGACTGGCAGCAGGGTCGTGAGACCGGGCTGCCCGGGGTCGACCCGCTGTGGCTGCTCAACCACTTCCACCTGCTCGACTCGGCGCGACACGCGGCGTCCGGCGACGCAACCGCCGACACGACCGCGGACACAGACACCACCGCGGTCCCGGCCCCCGTCGACGGCATGACCTTCTCGCGCTACGCCGGCCCCGGCAGCCACCGGTACGCCGTCGGGTTCTCCGGTGACGCCGTCGTGTCGTGGGCGTCCCTGGCGTTCCAGCCCGAGTTCACCGCCACCGCCGCGAACATCGGCTACCCCTGGTGGAGCCACGACATCGGCGGCCACACCCGCGGCGTCCGCGACGACGAGCTCGCCACCCGCTGGGTGCAGTTCGGGGTGTTCTCGCCGATCATGCGCCTGCACTCCGCGAACAACCCGTTCATCCGCAAGGAGCCGTGGGCGTTCCCGGCCGAGGCCCGCGCCGCGATGGGGGAGGCGCTCCGCTTCCGTCACCGGCTGGTGCCCTACCTGCACACGATGAACCACGGCACCGCCGAGGGCACCGCGCTGGTCCGGCCGCTCTACCACCTGGAGCCGCGCCGCGACGAGGCGTACCGGGTGCCGAACACCTACGCGTTCGGCTCGGAGATGCTCGTCGCCCCGATCGTGGCACCGCGCGACCCGGTCAGCCGGCACGGGGTCGCCCGGGCCTGGCTGCCGCCGGGCACCTGGACCGACGTCTTCACCGGCACGGTGTACGCGGGTGACCGGTTCGTCGACCTGCACCGCACGCTCGACACGGTGCCGGTCCTGCTGCGCGCCGGAGGGATCCTGCCACTCGCGGCGGCCGATCAGCTCGACGCAACCGTCAACCCGACGGCGTTCGAGGTCCTCGTCGCACCGGGTGCGGCGGGTGAGTTCACCCTGGTCGAGGACCACGAGGGCGAGGGCAGCCGCACCGCCCGGACCCGCCTGACCTGGGACCCAGAGCACGCCGAGTTCCGGGTGCACGCCACCACCGGGGCCCTCGACGTCGTCCCCGCCCACCGCGACTGGCGGATCACGTTCCTCGCCGCACCGGCCGACGGCCAACCGACGTCGGCACGCTCGGCCGACCGGTTCTCGGTCGACCTGTCCGTCGACTCGGCGTCGGGCGGATCGGTCACGCTGGTCGGCGCTCCGGTCATCGGTCTCGACGCGCGGGAGGCCGTGCGGCGGGTCCTCGAGGGCGCGCAGGCCGGCAACCCGGAGAAGCTCGAGGCGTGGGAGGTCGTGGCGAAGGACCTGCCGCGTGCGGACCGCATCGTCGAGCTCGGCACCGTCGGCCTGCCCGACGCCGTGCGGGACGTCGTCGTCGAGCTGCTCGGCAGCGTGCACCCGGGGGAGTCGGCTCCCGCAGACCGCTGACGGCAGTCGACGGGGAATTGCGGACGGGAGGCGCGTGGCGGCACCGCCACGGGCCTCCCGTCCGTCGTCAGGCGCCCTGGTGCGCCGCCCGGTCGGACGTGCCGTCCGCGTACGGCGCGCTCTCGCCGACGAGCAGGCGGTGGCCGACCGTGACCAGTCGGCCGGGCACGTCGGAGCCGTCCATCCGCTCGACCAGCAGGTCGAGTGCGGTGTCGGCGAGGGCGACCGTGTCGGGCGCGACGGAGGTCAGGCTCGGCACCAGGCTCGACCCGAGGCCGACCGCGTCCCACCCGACGACGGCGACGTCGCCGGGGGCGTCCAGGCCGCGCAGGCGCATCGCCCGGAGCGCCCCGAGCGCGGCCAGGTCGTCGCGGCAGAGCAGCCCGTCGACGCGGAGTCCGGCGTCGAGCGCGGCGCCGAAGGCGACCTCGGCACCGGCGGCGTCGCCGACCTCGCGGGGGACCAGCAGCGCGTCGTCGAGCGGCAGATCCGCGGCGACGAGTCCGGCGCGGTAGCCGTCCAGACGGAGTCCGGACGTGCGCGACGACGGGCCGGTCTCGTGTCCGAAGAACCCGATGCGGCGGCAGCCGAGCGCCACGAGGTGCGCGACGGCCTCGGTGGCAGCCCCGGCGTTGTCGATGACGACCTGGTCGGCGTGCGGGGGCCGGACGTCCTCGCCGAGGAACACCACGGCGGTGTCCCCGCGGATCCGGTCGATCGCCTCGGGCGTGAGCACCTGCGGGTGGATCACGACCCCGTCGACCACGCCGGCCTCACGACCCCGCACCGCCGAGCGTTCACCGTCGGGGTCGCCGCCGGTCTCCTCGAGCAGGAGCTGGTAGCCGCGGTCGGCGCACACCCGGGAGAACACGTGGGCCAGTTCGGCGAAGTACGGACGCCGCAGGTCGGGGAACGCGAAGGCGAGCATGTTCGAGCGTCCGGTCGCCAGGGACCGCCCCGAGACGTTCGGGCGGTAGCCGAGCTCGTCGATCGCGGCCTGCACCCGGCTGCGCATCGGGTCGCTGACGTGCTGGTAGCCACGGACGACGTTGGACACGGTCTTCATCGAGACGCCGGCGTGCGCGGCGACGTCCTGCAGCGTGACCTTGCCCATCCGCTCACCGTAGCGGGCGGAGGGGCACCGGACCCGGCGGACCGGCCGGGGTCGTCAGGGGACGAGTCGGCGCTGCACGATCGCGCGGGCGACCTCGGAGAGCGGCTCGTGGTGCTCGAGCGCGTACCCGCGGATCACCGCGAAGGCGTCCTCGATCGAGACGCCGCGCAGGTACGACACGACGCCCTTGGCCTGCTCGATGACCTCGCGCGACCCGATGGTCCGCTGCAGCTGCGCGCGGACGACCTCGTGCTCGCGCAGGGACCGTTCGTGCAGGATGCCGATCGTCGCCACGTCGGCCAGGGCCCGGGCGACGCGCAGGTCCGACTCCGCGAGGGCACCGACGCCGGCCCCGAACAGGTTGAGCGTGCCGATGACGTTGCTCCCCAGCCGGAGCGGCACGGCGTGCACGGAGCGGAACCCGAGCGCCAGCGCACCCGTGCGGAACATCGCCCACTCCGCCGGGGCGACCTCGATGTCCGGGCACGTCACGACCCGTCCGGTCGCGAACGAGGTCATGCAGGGGCCGGCCTCGGCGTCGAGCTGCAGCACCTCGACGAGCCGCGTCGCCTCCGATGTGGAGGCCACGACCTCGAGCTCCTGGTCGTCGTTCGCGAGCAGGATGCCCGCGGCGTCGATGTCGAGCACGTCGGCGCACGTCTCGACCAGGGTCTGCAGCAGCTCCACGACGTCGTAGGCGTCCACCAGGGTGTCGGCGAGCGATGTGAACGTCTCCAGGATCCGGGCTTCTCGGCCTGCCGTCGTCACTGGACCTCCTCGATCAGGTCGCCTCGCTTCTCGAACCGGACCGTGCCGTCGAGGATCTCCTCCGCCACCCGCCGCATCGTCGTCCGACGGGCGAAGGCGTGCCCCTGCAGCAGTAGGTAGGCGTCCTCGGGGCTGATGTCGAGCTGCGCGAGCACGACCCCGGTGGCCTGGTGCACCACGCGCCGCGACGACGGGCTGCGGTCGAGCAGGGCGTCGTCCTCGTCCGCGATGGAGCGCAGCGCCCGGCGCAGGACCCGGCGGCTGACGGCCGAGGCGAGGGTCATGGCCTGCCGCACGGTGTCGTCCTCGATCGTCGCGGGCTCCGGCACGTACACGTCGATCGCGCCGAGCGGGAACGGCCCGAAGGCGACCGGGAACGCGAAGACCGCGCCGACGGGTTCGCTCCGGACGGCATCGTTGAAGGCGGGCCACGCGGCGTTCGGACGCTGCACGAGATCCGTCTCCAGCACTGGAGCATCGGTCGCGAGCGCGGTCCAGCACGGTCCCTCGGACAGGTCGAGCTGGATCTCGTCGATCCGGGTGGCGACCTCGTCGGTCGCGGACACGGTCTCGCTCGGGCACAGGTCACCGAAGGTCGAGATCGAGACACCGCCCATCGGCAGCGCGAGCGCGAACGGCCGACTGAGTTCGTCGTCGGCGATCTCCGCCGACCGGAGCGCACGGAGTGCACGCTCGAATGCGTCATCCATGGGCGCCTTCCCTGCCGTCTCTCGATCCTACGCGCTGGTCGGTGTCGGACGATCCGGACGGCGCAGGCACGTTCGGCGGTGGGCCGGCGCGCCAGGCCGGCAGCTCTGCGGGTGGGTACGACCCCTGCTCGTCCTGCACCCGGAGCATCGCGTCCAGGGCCACCAGCGTCACGCCGGAGGTCTCACGCACCACCGTCCGCACCGCGTTGCCGAGCAGGAACGCCATCAGGTCCTCGCTGCCGCCGTCCGGCCGGTAGTCCCGCCACGGACCGGCGCCGGCGCGTTGCAGGGCACCGGCGAGCACCGCCTTCGCGTCGTCGACGTCGACCTCGCAGTCGAGCACCAGGCGGAAGCGCCGCTGGTTCCGGTCCGACAGGCTCGGTGCGCCGTCCTCGTCGTCCTCGGGAACGAAGGACCGCAGCGCCGACGAGGGCGCGATGCCGTACGCCGCACGGAACGCCGCAGCCATCCGGCCCGCGTTGCTGAACTGCCAGCGCTCGGCGATCTCCGCGATCGTCCGCCGGTCCGGCGCACCGGAGGCTTCCTGCAGGTCGCGACGGACACCCTCCAGGCGTACGGCGCGCAGGAAGGTTCCGGGGGACTGCCCGATCTCGGCCTGGAACCGCTTCTGCAGGCTCCGCGGCGACAGCTGCACGGCCGCGGCGACGTCGGCGACGGTGATGTGGGTCGCAGCCTGCTCGTGGACGAACCGCATCGCATCCCGGACCGCACGCGAGAGTCGGGGCGGGCCGTCCTGGGTCGCGCTGCTCCCGTCGCTCATGCGCCGACCGTACGGGACCCGCCGATGGCGCGCTCCCAGGGCACCGATCGAGGCGACGGATGATCCACCTTGCGCGGTACGAAGTCAACCCCTGACATGACCGGAATCGTCCTGTCGATACTGAAAGTGTCTCGTGCATCGCGGTCGAAGCGATGCGCCACATCGAACCGACAGGGAGGGCGCGATGGGACACCGCCAGGGATCCACGACCGTGATGACCGAGGCCGCCGTCTGGCAGCAGGTCGTCCACACCGATCGGATCCGTGCGCTCGCCGCGACGGACCCGACGGACATCCGCGTCCAGCCGGTCGACGCCGGGTGCTGGCGGGTGGTCGACGCCGCAGCTGCATGGGGGGATCCCGACATGCTGCTCGGCTTCATCGAGCGCACGGTGGACGGGTTCGACTGCACGCTCATGGCGGCGCTGCACGAGCACGACCGGCGAGCGAGCCTGCAGGACGCCCGCGCCTGGTTCGAACACCGCTGCGGACAGCGCTTCGACGAGGCACCGTGCTGACCGCGGTCCACGGGACCGACGCCGCCCGGACCGTCACCGCGAGGATCGACGCGCAGCGACGCCGCACCGAACGATCCGGCACCGACCGGGCCTTCGCCGCACGCGTGCTCGCCCAGGCCGGGCACGGCCGTGACGTGCGCTTCGACGTCGAGGACGACGCCTTCCGGCTGCCGTTCCGGTTCCGCTACCGGACCCGACGGGACGGTTGCGTGAGCCTCGTCACGGCGTCGGCGACCTCCGGCTTCTCCGGGGTCTTCGAGCCCCTCGACCGCATCGTCGTCGGGTGGTCGAGCACCGGAGGTGTCCGCATCGCCGTCGAGGACGGCGTCGTCCTCGAGACCCGCCCGGGCACGCCCGTCCTGATGCCGACGTCCGGGGAGTTCTCGGTGCGCGCCCCGAAGGGCACGCTGCAGCTCGTGAGCATCGACCGGTCGCTCCTCGACCAGGTGCGCTCGTCGCTGGGAGCAGCGTCCGAACTGCCGACGCGGGGTGCTGAGCCCGCCGTCGCGGCCCTCGAACACCTGCGCCGGTGCGTCGAGCAGGTGGCCGTCACCGCGACGCGCGACGGGTTCACGTCCGGTGCCCGGACCGGTGCGCAGGTCGCGCTGGTCGAGGCCGTCCTCGGAGCCTTCGGCGTGCGGACGCCCGCGGTCCTCCGCCGCGCGGTGACGCCGTCGACGGTCGAGCTCGCCGAGGCCTACCTCGACGGACACTGCGAGCGGACGTTGTGCCTGGCCGACATCTGCGACGCCGTGGGCGTGAGTCCGCGGACCCTGCAGACGGCCTTCATGCGGGAGCACGGTGTGTCGCCGATGACGTTCCTGCTGCGGATGCGGCTCGACCGGGTGCACGCGGTGCTGGAGTCCGGCAGCCGGCACGAGACCAGTGTGAGCGAGGCCGCGATGGCCTGGGGCTTCCGGCACCTGGGGCGGTTCTCGGGCACGTACTTCCGTCGGTTCGGGGAGTACCCGGGGCAGACGTTGCGCGCATCGTCCGGTCGGTGCGCGGACGGTCCGGAGCGCCACGCGGGCTGAGTTCGTGCACTGCGCAACGTGTTCTGGACACCACGGTGAACACGCAAGTTCGGCCCCTAGGGTCGCCGCAAGCGCAATCGCGTGAACTCCCTCGAACCGGTTGAAGGACCGATCCGTACCGGAAGGCGGTCCACATGACCACCACTCCGCTCGCTCCGGGTTACACCCGCACTCGTCCCGCTACGGGGGCCCGCAAGGGCACCTCGACCTACTCCGCGCTCCTGGCGCAGGTGAAGGAGAACGGCCTCCTGCGCCGTCGTACCGGTTTCTACTGGGCACTGTTCGGCGCACTCGTCGGCAGCCTCGCCCTCACCTGGGTCGCGTTCGCGTTCCTGGGTGACTCGTGGTTCCAGCTGATCGTGGCCGGCGCGCTGGGCGTGCTGTTCACGCAGTTCGCGTTCCTGTCGCACGAAGCCGCGCACCGTCAGGTGTTCGAGTCCCAGAAGTGGAACGACCGCGCGGGCCGCTGGCTCGGCACGTTCCTCGTGGGCCTCAGCTACTCGTGGTGGATGAACAAGCACACCCGCCACCACGGCAACCCGAACACCGTCGGCAAGGACCCCGACATCGCCCCCGACGGCATCCGCTTCCTGCCGGAGGACGCCGCCGCCGTCAAGGGTGGCGCCATGAAGACCTTCATGCGCTTCCAGGGGTGGCTCTTCTTCCCCCTCCTCACGCTCGAGGGCCTGAACCTGCACCGCTACGCCGTGATGTCCATCGTCACCGGCAACGGCACCAAGGCCGACAAGAAGCACCGCCTCATCGAAGGCGCCCTGCTCGTTGCCCGTTTCGCGATCTACCTGACGGTGGTGTTCTGGTTCCTGCCGTTCGGGATGGCGTGTGCGTTCCTCGGGGTGCAGCTGGCCGTGTTCGGCGTGATGATGGGTGCTTCGTTCGCCCCGAACCACAAGGGCATGCCGACGATCGCCCACGACGCGAAGGTCGACTTCTTCTCCCGCCAGGTGCGCACGTCGCGCAACATCCGTGGCGGCTGGTGGGTGTCGTTCCTGATGGGTGGCCTGAACTACCAGGTCGAGCACCACCTGTTCCCGTCGATGCCGCGTCCGGCGCTGAAGCAGGCTCGCCTGCTCGTGCGTGACCACTGCGACACCCTCGACGTGCCGTACACCGAGACCACGTTGCTGCGCTCGTACGGGATCGTCGTCCGGTACCTCAACCGCGTCGGCCTCGCTGCCCGCGACCCCTTCGCGTGCCCCATGGTCGCGCAGCTGCGCATCCACTGACGCCGTGCTGACCGCCATGCCCACGGGCACCGTCAAGTGGTTCGACCACAGCAAGGGGTTCGGCTTCATCCACCCCGACGACGGGTCCCAGGACCTGTTCGCGCACTTCTCCAGCATCGTCGCGGCGACCGGCTCCCGGCCGCTCGCCCAGGACGATCACGTGCAGTACGAGATCGGGCCCGGCAAGAAGGGCCCGCAGGCGGACAACATCTCGATCATCCGCTGATCGGCACCACCACGAGCAACGCCCCGACCGGTCCGGTCGGGGCGTTGCTCGTTGCGCGCGTGCCCGCGGCCGACCGAGTCTCGCCCTGCCGGACAGACCGCGCCTCCCGTCACCCGCAGCCTGTCCGCGGAACCGAGTCGCGGCAGCTGCCGCCGGCCCGGCGCACCACGAGCTCGGGCCGTGATCTCGCGCCGGACGACAGCCCACGCCCGGTGAACCACGCAAGGTGTGGCTCAGCCCGAAACGAGGCGGGCGTTCACTCACTCGTCGTTCAACGAACCCGGGAAACACTGCGAGAACGACGACAACCGGACCTTCCTGGTGTCGTTGTAGATCGTGATGAGGTGCTGGTCGTCGTTCGTCCCGGTGAGCGTCAATCGCTTCGCGCCCTTGTCGGTCGTGTCAGTGGCGGCCGTGTACCCGTCGTCCCGCACAGCGGCGGTCATCGCGTCGTAGGTCTCATCGACGTCCACTGGCCGCGCCAGCGTGATGGCGGCGCCGCCCGCTGCCGAGACAGCGGTGTCCGAGCAGGCCAACAGCGTCCAGTCGATCGTGCGGCTGCTGGTGACCGCGTCGTCCGGGATCGCACCGATCACCCGGTCCTGGATCTCCGTTGTGCGACGTTCAGCAGTTGTCCGGGACACCGAGGTGGTTGCGCCCGGCTCGGATTGTTCGTTCATCGATGGTCCTCCAGCGCAGGCAGTGATGGACAGTGCGAACGTCGTCACGAAACCCGCGACGAACCAAGCGGAGCGGGTGGTCACTCGAAGATCTCCTCGGCGAGTTGGTCGAGGACGGCACGATCGCCCTCGATGCGTGCGACCTTGTCCGTCTCGTCCATGGTCTTGGGCGTGATTCGTGGCTAGCGACAGCTCACGCCCCTCAGACCCCGTGAGGTGTCGCTCAGCCCAGGAACGAGCCGGGCGTTCACTTGCCCAGATCGCCGCAGGCCTCGTCGAGACCTGCGGTCCCGGCGCCACGGTCCTCCAGCGCATCGGTGTGCTCAACGGTCGGACAAGGAACCCCGATAGCAGGGCGAGAACGAGGCGATCCGGACGGTCAGCGATTCGTTGTCGACAGTGACCAGGTATCGCTCGCCTGTCCCGCGGCTGAGCGCGAGCCGTTCGAGGCCCTTGCCGGTCCGGTCTGTCTCGGCAGTGAACGAGGGGTCCGTTGAGAACTCGGACCGGATCTTGCCGTACGCGGGATCCACTGCTTCTGACTTCGTCAGCCGCAGGGTGATGCCGCCGGCAGACTGCACCTCTGAGTCAGAACATGCGAGCAGCACCCACTTCCGAGTCATCTCAGACGAAATCTTCTCGGCGTTGAACGTGTCGGCGATCTTTCGTTGCACGGCACCCGTGCGCTCCTCGGCCGCAGCGCGGGTCTCCGCTTGATCGGAACCCGATGATGTCGTCGGTGATGCCGGCATGGGTTGCCCTCCGGTGCATGCGGTCAGTGCGAGGGCGATGATCGCCCCGATGGCGGATGAGATGGCCGGGTGTCTGGTCACGGGAATATCTCCTCCACGAGGTCGTCGAGGACGTCCTGGTTTCCTTCGATCCGAGCAACCTTGTTGTGCTGGTCCATGAGGTACCCGAAATCGTACGGGTTCACGTCCTCGGGCGGCGGCCCGTAGTACTCGCCGTGGCCGAACGCCGGGTTCCGGCGAGGATTGTTCCCGTCCCACACCCCGCCCGTCGCTTGCCCGACCTGCAAGATGTCGACGTAGGAGTAGTCCGTGTAGGTGGTCTGTCGGTTGGGCTGCCACGTCTCCGGCATACCGGCTCCGGAAAGCGACGCGACCTGGTCGTACTGTGCACCGAGGGTCTCCGAGGTCGTGATGTTCGCCAGGCCCCAGCTGTGCCCGATCGCCGTCGTCTGCGCGTCCGTCAGGTCGGGGTCCACGTCGAGCCCGGCCGACAACTGCCGCAGTCGTTCTGCGGGAGCGAGAGCGAAGTCGGGGTCGTTGGCTTCCGCGACCCCAGCGGCGCCGGCTGTCTCCTCGCCAGGGAAGACGCCGTCCTTCGCGACGAAGACGACCGTGTCCTCGGGGGAGTACCCCTGGAGGTATTCGGGCACCTGTTGCACGCTGCCGTTGTAGAAGGACTCGACATTGCTGAAGGTCCCCGGCACGTACGTGATCACGTGCTTCGTGTCCGGCGACGGCGTGCCGATCATCTCGATGATCCGATGGTCGTCCGGGTCGTACAGGTACAGCTGGGTCTTCGGCGGCTCGGCCGTGACCCGGAGCAGGTACTTCTCCTCGAGCGCCAGCCGGTCGATCTCATCCTTGGTCGACTTGTCGGTCCGACCGGAGAGCGCCTCGGACCAGGCCAGAGCCAGTCGGAGCGCCTGGAGCCGAGACTGCACGGCTGAGAGGCGGTTCCCCGCGAGGTTCTTGTTCGCCGCGACGCGCGCCGCGGGCGGGAGGCCGTTCAGTCCGCCGAGCACCGACGGCACTGCTGCGATGAGTGCCTGCTGCTCGGGGGACAAGGTTCCGTCGTCGCCGCTCCCGAGCGACTGCCACCACGCGCGCACCGCGCCGGGGTCGGCCTGCTGGATGGTCTCGACGACTTCGGGGTGGGCCTTCAGGAACGCTGCAGCCTCGTCGGCGCTCATGCCCTGGAGCAGGGCGAGCAGCGTCAACGGGGTCGCACTCGCGATGTCGGACCCGCTCAGCTTCTGGGGAAGTCCGTTCGCCCGGCGGGCCGAGAGCGCGTCGATGCACCGCCGGTCGGCCGCACGACGCTGCTCGACGAGCGCGTCCCACTCCATGTCGAGTGACCGGGTCGTCGCGACTGCGTGGGAAAGCTGGTCGTCGGCCCTGTTCGCGGTGGACTGCAGTGCAGCGCCCGCCTCGGGGGTCGTGGTGGCGTCCTTCGCAGCCGAGCGTGCTTCGTCGCGAGCCGTCTCGGACGCAGTCTGGGCGGACGCGAGAGCCGCTGCGGCCGAAGCCCGGGCGATCTCGAGCCGCTGTTGCTCCTGCTGCACCGCCTCGAGGTCCATCGCGTACCGCTCCAGAGCGGACGCCTGCTCGACGAGCGCAGCCCGGAGCATCATCGTGTCCGCGCCGAAATCGCCGATGTTCGACAGGAACGGTTCCTTCGCGCGTCCCTTCCAGTCGGCGCTCTGGCCGTCGCTCGCGACGTCGCGCAGGGTCCGCTCGACGTCGTGCAGGTCATCAGCCTTGGTGCGTCGCGCAGTCGCCAGCGCCGCGACGGCGACGGTGTCGCCCGCTCCGGGGTCGGTCGTCGTCCAGGACATCAGCGACCGCCAGACCGGCCTGCGAGGTCGTCCTCGACCGCGGAGATATTGGTTGCCACCTCGCGCGGGTACTGCCCGATGGCGCTGAGGGACTGCGCGAGCACCTCGGCACGGTCGGTGATGGCGGTGCCGGCCGTCCCCAGCGCGTCTGCGACCTCGCCCGACCCGAATGCGTCCTCTCGCGGATCGCTGAAGGCCCGGTCGAGCCGGACCGCCTGCGGTACCGGCGTCAAGGCGTTCGTCAGCGCATCGAGCGTTGTCTCGTCGACCTGTAGATCCCCCATCGGTCACCCCTCCCGTGGCCTGCAACGACCATAGCAGCGGTCGCCACCGCACGCGGTGGGGCTGTGGAAGCACCGACGAGACGGACTGGAGGCGCGGTGCGGTCTGGCACCGCGCCTCCAGTCCGTCGTTCCTCACGTCCACCGCAACCGACGCACGTCGGCCCGGACTGCGCTGCTGCGTGGTCCGGGCCGATTGTGGTGGTGCGGGGTGTTACTTGATCTGGGCGGTGATGGTGGCGGTGCCGACGAGGAGGCCGCGCTTGACGGCGTCGGTGCCGAA
>NZ_QKSX01000019.1:0-73919 GCF_003234305.1 Curtobacterium sp. MCLR17_055 | reverse complement strand
CGCTCACCCCGCCCACCCCCGCACACACAGAAGGGCCCCACACGCGCAGCGTGCGGGGCCCTTCCGTCAGGCGGACTTAGAAGTCCATGCCACCCGTCGGGTCGCCAGCCGGAGCAGCAGGGGTGCGCTCGGGCTTCTCGGCGACGACGACCTCGGTGGTCAGGAACAGACCGGCGATCGACGCAGCGTTCTGCAGCGCCGAACGCGTGACCTTGGCGGGGTCGATGATGCCGGCGGCGATCAGGTCGACGTACTCGCCGGTCGCGGCGTTGAGGCCCCAACCCGACTCGAGCTCGCGGACCTTGGCGGCGACGACGCCCGGCTCGAGACCGGCGTTCAGCGCGATCTGCTTGAGCGGCGCGTCGATGGCCACGCGGACGATGTTCGCACCGGTCGCCTCGTCACCCTCGAGCTCGAGGGCCTCGAGTGCGACGGCACCGGCCTGGATGAGGGCGACGCCACCACCGGCGACGATGCCCTCTTCGACGGCAGCCTTCGCGTTGCGGACGGCGTCCTCGATGCGGTGCTTGCGCTCCTTGAGCTCGACCTCGGTCGCGGCACCCGCCTTGATGACGGCGACGCCACCGGCGAGCTTCGCGAGGCGCTCCTGGAGCTTCTCGCGGTCGTAGTCGGAGTCGGTCGCCTCGATCTCGGCACGGATCTGGCGGACACGGCCGGCGATCTGCTCGGCGTCGCCGGCACCCTCGACGATCGTGGTCTCGTCCTTGGTGATGACGACCTTGCGGGCACGACCGAGCAGGTCGAGCGTCGCGTTCTCGAGCTTGAGGCCGACCTCTTCCGAGATGACCTGGCCACCGGTGAGGATCGCGATGTCCTGCAGCATGGCCTTGCGGCGGTCGCCGAAGCCCGGGGCCTTGACGGCGACGGACTTGAAGATGCCGCGGATCTTGTTCACGACGAGCGTGGCCAGGGCCTCGCCGTCGACGTCCTCGGCGATGATCAGGAGCTGCTTACCCGCCTGGATCACCTTGTCGACGACCGGCAGGAGGTCCTTGATGTTCGAGATCTTCGAGTTGACGATCAGGATGTAGGCGTCCTCGAAGACGGCTTCCTGACGCTCGGGGTCGGTGACGAAGTACTGCGACAGGTAGCCCTTGTCGAAGCGCATGCCCTCGGTGAGCTCGAGCTCGGTGCCGAAGGTGTTCGACTCCTCGACGGTGACGACGCCTTCCTTGCCGACCTTGTCGATGGCCTCGGCGATGAGCGCGCCGATGGTCGGGTCAGCGGCCGAGATCGACGCGGTCGCGGCGATCTGGTCCTTGGTCTCGATGTCCTTCGCGTTGGCGAGGAGCTGGTCGGAGACGGCGGCGACGGCCTTCTCGATGCCGCGCTTGAGCGACACGGGGTCGGCACCGGCGGCGACGTTGCGCAGGCCTTCGCGGACGAGCGCCTGGGCGAGGACGGTCGCGGTGGTCGTTCCGTCACCGGCGACGTCGTCGGTCTTCTTGGCGACCTCCTTGACGAGCTCCGCACCGATCTTCTCGTACGGGTCGTCGAGCTCGATTTCCTTGGCGATGGAGACACCGTCGTTCGTGATCGTGGGGGCGCCCCACTTCTTCTCGAGGACGACGTTGCGGCCGCGCGGGCCGAGCGTCACCTTCACGGCGTCGGCCAGCTGGTTCAGGCCGCGCTCGAGGCCACGGCGGGCCTCCTCGTCGAAAGCAATGATCTTAGCCATGTGGTTTTTCGTCCCTCCCGGACGTCGTCTTGGGGGTCGTGCTGGCACTCAGCGTGAGCGAGTGCCAACGCCGATTCTGGCACTCGCCGGGTGTGAGTGCAACACAGTCGGGAGGCTCGTGACGACTTCCCAGGACACGTCGCGTCCGGTGGACCCCGCACCACCGCCGCGGTCACGCTCCCAGCACCGGTCACCGTCCCCGCACACGACGAACGCGCCGCCCCTGACGGGACGGCGCGTTCTGGAAGTGGTGCTGCTCAGGCGGGGCGGACGGACTCTGCCTGCGGGCCCTTCGACCCGGTGCCGACGTCGAAGACGACGGCCTGGCCCTCCTCGAGGACCTTGTAACCCGACATGTCGATGGCCGAGTAGTGCACGAACACGTCCTGGCCCCCTCCATCCACGGTGATGAAGCCGAAGCCCTTTTCAGCGTTGAACCACTTCACGGTTCCGTTGGCCATGATCTCTTGCTCCCTGGTACTGCAGTGCGGAACGACGTGATCGTCGTCTGCATGGGACTCTGACCGAACCCGTCCGATCAGGCAAGAGGTGTGACGTTGTTTCACGTCGATTCCGTCAGAAATCAACGTGCTCGAAACACGGCCGTCACACAATGCGCGGAAAACGCGGCGCGACGGCCCGCAGAACGACCGATCAGCCGGTGTAGTCGGCGCCGAGGACGACGCTCACGTCGGCGTTCGGGAACGCCGCCGACTGCTGCACGGCCGTGACGCCGAGCTGCTTCGCGATGCCCTGTGCGACCGCCGCCTGCGACGCCTGCTGGTAGTAGACGATCGTCGACGTGGAGCCCGTCGTGCCGGCATCACCGGTGGAGGCGACCTGCCAGCCGGCGCCGGTCAGCGCCGCGCTCGCTCGGCTGGCGAGGCCCGTGGTGGTCGTGCCGTTCAGGACGACGACGGTGGTGGTGCCCTGCTGCGCCGGCGTCGCGGCCGCAGCGCTGCCCGACCCCGACCCAGCCGAGCCGGAACCGGCGGACGAGGACGCGGACGGCTTGGACGTCGCCGAGGGTTTCGCGGTGGCGGACGCCGACGTGGAGGCCGAGGGGGAATCCGAGCTGTTGAAGGAGTAGCTGCCGTTCAGCAGCGCGAGGACGAGCACCCCGATGCCGACGAGCACGCCGGTGGCGAGCGCCGCCCAGGCGAAGGCGATCCAGCCACGGCCGCGACGCTGGGCACCGCGGTGCGCACCGACCCGCGGGCCGTCGGCGACGTCGTCGAACCGGTCTCGGGGGAATCTCGTGCTCATCGTTCCTCTTCACGTCCTTCGGGAGCCGCACCGGGCGCGACGAAGCTGCGCGTCGCCCGGGCGCTGGTGCGCGCGTGACGGAGCCGCTGCAGCCGGCTGACGAGCTGCGGGTCGTACGCGAGTGCCGCGGGCGAGTCGATAACGCGATTCAGCACCTGGTAGTAGCGCGCCGCCGACATCTCGAACTCGACCCGGATCTCCGCTTCCTTCGTGCGGTCGTGCCGTGCCCGGTCCTGCTCGAACGACAGCACGCGCTGGGCGAGCTCGCTGAGCTGCTCAGTGCTGCGTTCGTCGGTGGGGCTGGTCACGGCGGTTCCGATCACGGTCGGGTAACGGGTCTCGCACATCGTAGGGGTGGAGTCGATCCGGACCCTGGCACGGCGCTGGACTGTCGCGAACACCGGTCACAGGTTCGGCGCGCGGAACCAGCGCACACGCCGACCGAACGGGTCGGAGACGGCCACCGCGACCCCGTCGAGCGAGACCGTCGCGAACGAGTCCGGATCCGCCGCGTCGACGTCGTCGGGCAGCGTCGCCGCCACCCCGCGCAGGATCCCGGTGCGTTCGAGGGCGATCCAGTGCACGCCTCGCGCACGGATCCGGTCCACGAACCGCTGCCGCTCCGCGCCCGGCACGTAGACCAGGGTCCCGGTGGTCAGGACGACCGGTTCGACGTCGTCCGGCAGGGCGTCCAGTGCACGGTCGAGGTCGCCGGGCAGCGCGCCCCGGATCCGGACTGGAGGCACGGTGAGCGTCGCGGACGCCGCCGCGCGCATCAGGGCGGTCCGGTCCGACGCCTCGGGCGGGACGGCCTTGACCAGCCGGTCGAACGCACCGGGGACCGACAGGTCGATCGGGTTCGGGTCGAGGGCCACCCGGGCGCCGACCCTGATCGGGACGGTCGCGGGAGTGGGAACGGCCCCGGTTGCGTCCGCGACGAGCCGGACCGAGGGCTCGGCGACCGCCGTGTGCATCCGGAGGACTGCGGCCCCGGAACCGACGCGGTAGTCCAGGGTCACCCGGTCCGGGATCGAGCACAGCCCGGCGGCGGCCCCGGCGTCGACCAGGCCGAGCGGACGCGCGGACCGTTCGGCGAGCGCCGCGAACAGCGGAACGACCGGGGCGAGCCGCTGCGGGTCGTTGGCCTGCACCGTGGCGGAGGCGAGGGCCGTGACCAGCGCAGGGCGGGCCTCCAGGCCGAGCGCGCGCAGCGCACCCGGGTCCGACGGGTCCGCGCCCAGCTGCCGCGCGACCGCGAAGAACAGTTCCGGCTGCCGCTGCTGCTCGGGGACCTCGGCGAGGAGCGCGACCAGGGAGTCGTCGAGCGACCGTGCCCAGGCCGCGTACGACGGCGAGACCGCCTGGATGCGGTCGGCGTACGCGTCGAACCGGGCGCGGGTGTCCATCAGCGTCCGGGCCGGTGCATGCCGACGTGTCGGATGCCTGCCTCGTCGTACGGCTCCCCGAACCGCACGAAGCCGTACCGCTCGTACAGGGCGGCGACGTACTCCTGGGCATGGAGGACGAACGGGTCGTGTCCGTGTTCGTCGAGGACGGCGGCGACGAGCCGGCCGGCGATCCCCTGTCCACGGTGCCCGGGGTCGGTCGCGACCCGGCCGATCACCCACGCCGGCGACGCTGCGCCGTCGGGGTGGACCTCGTCGACTGCCGGGCGGATGAGCCGCAGGTACCCAACCGCATCGGTGTCCGTGCCGAACCACCAGTGCTCGGTGTCGGGCTCGCGGTCACGGCCGTCGAAGTCCTCGGCGGTGACCCGCTGCTCGAGCGCGAACACGCGGTTGCGCAGGACCACGATGCCGTACAGTTCGTCCGTCGTCAGACGGGTCCAGCGGGCGTGGTGCACGGAATGCTCGGACATCGTGGCGAGTTTAGTGAAGTGGTCGGGAGTGCCCGGAAGAGCCCGGCCGGAAGCAGGAGGAACCAATGGCATACAACGTCGACAAGTCCGACGCCCAGTGGCGCGAGGAGCTCTCCCCGGACCAGTACGCCGTCCTCCGCCAGGCGGGGACCGAACGACCGTGGACCGGTGAATTCCTCGACGAGGAGCGCGCCGGCGTCTACACCTGTGCGGCCTGCAACGCGGAGCTGTTCAAGAGCGGCACGAAGTTCGACTCCGGCTGCGGCTGGCCGTCGTTCTACGAGTCGGTGAACCCGGACGCCGTGCAGCTCATCGAGGACAACTCCCTCGGCATGGCCCGCACCGAGGTCCGTTGTGCGAACTGCGGTTCGCACCTGGGCCACGTGTTCCCGGACGGGTTCGGCACCCCCACGGGTGACCGGTACTGCATGAACTCGATCTCGCTGAACTTCTCGGAGAAGTCGGGCGAGTGAGCCCCGGACGCCCTCACCGGTAGGATGAGCGGCGTCAGCCGGCATGGCGCAATTGGTAGCGCACCGTACTTGTAATACGGGGGTTGCGGGTTCAAGTCCCGCTGCCGGCCCCATATACTGCATGCGCAGGCCGCGGCTCGTTCGCCGCCCGCACCGCCTTCAGCCCCGCCTCGAGCGGGGCTGTCGTGCGTCCGGCCGGTGGTGCCGGTCGACCAGTCTCAGGGCCAGACGCCGGGCTGGTACGCGCACCGTTCGATGTCGTCGACGAGCGCGGCGAGGACACGCGCTTGCCGCGGATCCCGTTCCTCCACCGTCCGCGAGCGCACCCAGACGAACGCCAGGAGATCGGCGACCTGCAGCATGCGTGAGTGGTGACTCGGCGCGAAGTGAACGGTGTCGAGCAACCGTTCGAGCCGGGTCTGCATGTACGTTCCGGGAGTCCCGTAGGCCTGGCGCCGCGACGATCTCGTGCATGCGGTGCGTGAGCCAGCGGGTCTGTGCCGCGTCCGCCATCACGGCGCCGAAGCCGTAGAGGTCCGGCTTGAAGGATTCGTCGACGAAGCAGAGCAGCACGGTGGAATACTGCCGTACAGAAGGTGTGGAGGGGGTGCGACGCACTGCCCTTGATGAAGCGATGCCCCGGGCGAAGTCTCGCCCGGGGCATCGGCACACGGAACGCGGATCAGGGGGCGTTCCGGGCGCTGGACGCGGTAACCAGCCGGTCGTGCGACGAGGATGACACCTCACCGACCCGCGCGTCCACACCCTGACCCCACATCCGCGGAAATCCGCACGATGTGCACGAACGGGCAGGGGTCCTGTCCGCTCAGCGTCCGCCGGTGATCTTCCGCTCCCGCTGCGCGACGCCGGCCGTGCCGTAGGGGTAGTCGTCGATGCGGGGAGCGCTGGCGTCGGTCAGCCGGTCGAGCTCGTCGTCGGTGAGCACCAGGTCCGCGGCACCGAGGTTGTCCTCGAGCTGCGACAGGGTGCGGACGCCGAGGATCACGCTCGTGACCGCGGGACGGGCCAGCAGCCAGGCGAGCGCGACCTGCGACTTCGACGCGTCGTGGGCGTCGGCCACCTCGGAGACGGCGTCGAGCACCTCCCACGTGCGCTCGTCACCGTTGCGGGCTTCCCAGGCCTCCATGCCGCGCTGCGGGTTCTCGCCCAGGCGGGTCGCGCCGGTCGGGGCCTCGTCGCGCTGGTACTTGCCGGAGAGCCAGCCGCCGGCCAGCGGCGACCAGGGCAGCAGGCCGATGCCGGCGTCGAGGCAGGCGGGCA
This sequence comes from Curtobacterium sp. MCLR17_055, assembly GCF_003234305.1. NCBI lineage: Bacteria > Bacillati > Actinomycetota > Actinomycetes > Micrococcales > Microbacteriaceae > Curtobacterium > Curtobacterium sp. MCLR17_055. Next base: position 67,321 of record NZ_QKSX01000019.1, on the reverse strand, counting down.
CGACCTCGTGCTCGATGTCGCGGACGAGCAGGTTGTACTGCGGCTGCAGGGTGACGGGCGGTGCCCAGCCGTGCGCCTTCGCCTCGTAGACGGCCTTGGTGACCTGGTATCCGAGGTAGTTCGAGAACCCGTAGGAGCCGATCTTCCCGGCGGACACGGCGTCGTCGAGGAACCGCAGGGTCTCGTCGATGGGGGTCAGGGCGTCCCACGCGTGCATCTGGTACAGGTCGATGTGGTCGACGCCGAGCCGCTCGAGCGAGGCGTCGAGGGCCACGCGCAGGTGTCGTCGGGACAGGCCGAGGTCGTTCGGGCCGTCGCCCTGCGGGAACCGGCCCTTGGTGGCGAGAACGACCTGTGCGGCCTCGGTGGGGTGTGCTGCGAGCCAGCGGCCGATGATCCGCTCGGACTCGTTGCCGGAGTAGACGTCCGCCGTGTCGACGAGCGTGCCACCGGCGGCCACGAAGGCGTCGAGGATGGCGTGTGAGGTGGGTTCGTCGGCTTCGCTGCCGAACGTCATGGTGCCGAGGGTCAGCGTCGACACCGATGTCCCGCTGTTGCCGAGGAGTCTGTAGTCCATGGCGGGGACGGTACGCCCGGTGCCGTCCGACCGAGGGGACCCACGAGTACCCCTCAGCGCGGGGCGGACAGGAACCGCAGTGCCGCTTCGCGGAACGGCCGCGAGGTCGGGGCGTTGAAGTGGTTGCGCCCGGGGATCTCGAAGAAGGTGGCGTCCGGTGCGGCCTCGGCGAGCCGGACCGCGCTGTCGCGGATGCCGTCCTCGCTGCCCGCGGCGATCAGGAGCGGCTGCGCCGGGGCGTTCTCCGGGGTCGGCTCGATGCTGTTCCGCATCCCCTCGACCATGGCCACGAGCGCGCCGAGGTCGTTGCCCTCGACGTTGCCCGCCATCGTCAGGTAGCCGTTCGTGACGCGGTCCTCGATGGGGGTGCCGTCGGCGATGTACGCCTTCGCCTGGTCGACGCGGACGCGACGCATCGGGTCGGCGTCCGGGATCCCGCCGAACACCGCACGTGAGATCCGGCCGGGCAGCCGTTCGGCGGTGTGCCAGCCGACCCGTGCGCCGAGCGAGTAGCCGAGGAACGCGACGTCGTCGAGCAGGTACGTGTCGATGACCGTGGTGACGTCGGCGACGAGCAGGTCCATCGAGTAGGCACCCGGGTCGTGCGGCTTCGCGCTCGCGCCGTGCCCGCGCTGGTCGAGTGCCACGACCCGGTAGCCGGCACGGACCAGGTGCCGCGTCCAGCCCGAGGCGTGCCAGTTGAGCACCGCACCGGAGGCGAAGCCGTGCACCGCGATGACGGCCGGGGCGTCGGGGTCGCCGAAGTCGTAGGTCGCGAGTCGCAGCCCGTCGGGCGACATCACGAACCGGGGGCGGGGCGCTTCGGGGACGAGTGACATGTCCTCTCAAGCGTATCGGGGCAGTGTGGTGGCCATGGACGGCTACGGCGGCGATCAGATCCGGGCGGCAGAACGCCCCCACCTCGACGCGGGGGAACCCCTGATGCAGCGCGCCGCCGACGGGCTCGCGCGCATCGTCGGCGACCTGCTGGACGACCCGGCCGTGCGGCCGGTCGACGGGCCGGGATCCGTCCTCGTGCTCGCCGGCAGCGGCGACAACGGCGGTGACGCCCTGTTCGCGGGCGCGCGCCTGGCAGCGGCCGGGAGGCACGTGGCGGTCCTGCGCGTCGGCTCCCGTGTCCACGAGGCCGGCCTGGCAGCGGCGCTGGACGCCGGCGCCCGTCTGCTGGACGGCCCGTCCGGCGCCTCGGGACCGAACGCGGGCGGAGCGGCCGACATCCTGCGAGCCGCCGGCCGGAGCGACGGCGAACGCTTGGCGGACGTCGCGACCGAGGCCGCACTCGAGGCAGACCTGGTGCTCGACGGCATCCTCGGCATCGGGGTGCACGGCGCGAACGCACTGCGGTCCCCCGCGCGGGACGTCGTGGACGCCATCCGTGAGCTCGCCCGCGACCAGCGTGCGCCGTTCGTCGTCGCGGTGGACGTGCCGAGCGGCATCGACGTGGACACCGGCGGCGTCGCGGACGATCACGTCCTGCACGCCGACGTCACCGTCACCTTCGGCGGGGTGAAGGCCGGCCTGTTGACCGGACCCGCCGCCACCCTCGCCGGGCGGATCGAACTCGTCGACGTCGGGATCGGTGCGGACCTGGCGACGATGGAGCCGCTGATCCGCACCTGACCCCTCGCCCGTCAGTGCTGCTCGAACGTCAGTGCTGCTCGAACGTCAGTGGTGCTCGTACAGCACGGGCTCCGGCAGACCGTGCTCGGCGCGGACGCTGCGTGCGATGCCCTCGATCGCGACCAGGGCGTCGACCACGAGCTCCGGCGTCACCGGGAACGGCATGTTGTGGATGGTCTCGCCCTCCACCGTCGCGGCCTCGGCCACGGCGCGCAGCACGTCACGGTCGTCCACCGTCAGGCCGATCTCGGTCAGGGTGTTCGGCAGGCCGACCTTCGTGGTGAAGACGACGAAGTCCTCGATCTCCTCGGCCGGGGCGCCCTCGAGCACCAGCTGCGCGATCGTCCCGATGTTCACCTTCTGCCCGTGCGCCAGGCCGTGCGCCTGCGGCGCCGCGGTCAGCCCGTTGTGGATCGCATGGGCGGCGGCGAGCCCACCGGACTCGAAGCCCAGGCCGGACAGCAGCGTGTTCGCCTCGACGACCTTCTCGAGCGCCGGGGTGACGACCTTGGCCTTGACGGCCTCGATGGCCTGCAGGGCGTTCTCGTGCAGGAGCTTCCACGACAGCTCGGCGAGCGCGACGCCGGTCTGGGTCTGCAGGCCGCCGGCCATGGTGTCGGCGTTGGCGCGCTTCGCGGCACGGGCCTCGACCCAGGTCGCCAGCGCGTCCCCGATGCCCGCGACCAGGAACTGCACCGGCGCGTTGGCGACGAGCCGGGTGTCGATGAGCACCAGGTCCGGGTTGTGCGGGAAGAAGCGGTACTCGATGAACTCGCCCTCGGCGGTGTAGATGACGGCGAGCGCCGAGGTGGGGGCGTCGGTGGACGCGGCCGTCGGCACGCTGGCCCACCGGATGCCGGCGAGGTGTCCCGCGGCCTTCGCAGCGTCGATGGCGGAGCCGCCGCCGAGCCCCACGATGACGTCGGCGTCCTTCGCGCGGATCTGCTCGACGAGCTCGTCGACGGCTTCTGGGGTGGCGAAGCGGCCGAACCCGACACGCTCCACGGCCAGGTCGGCGGACCGGAAGCTCTCGGAGACGGCGGTCTCGACGATGCCCCAGACCACGTCGTCGGCGACGATCAGGGGCCGCTTGCCGATCGGGGCGATGAACTCGCCGACGCGGGTGATCGCGTCCTTGCCCTGGACGTAGCGGGCGGGGCTCATCACGGTGCTGATGGGAGTGGCCATCGTGCGGTTCCTTCCGGTTGTACGACAGGTGTACGACAGGTGTCGGGGTGGCCGACGCCGCCGACGGTACGCGGGGCCGCTGATCGGGAGGTGCTGATCGGTAGGTTCGGGATCATGACGTTCAACGACGACTCGCAACTCCGGGGCGGCAAGGTCAAGCGGCGGGGTCGCACCACGGCGATCGGCGGAGGCGCCGTGGGCGTCGGCGTCATCGTGGTGTACCTGATCGCGCAGTTCACCGGCTTCGACCTGAGCGGGATCGTCGGCGGCGGCAACGGCCTGACGACGATCCAGCAGGAGGGCGAGTCCGTCGACGCCGCCCCCGAGTGCCGGACCGGACGCGACGCCAACCTGCGCGTCGAGTGCCGGATGGAGGGCGCGGCCGAGTCGCTCGACGCCTACTGGACGTCCGAGGCGCGATCGCTCGGCATCTCGTACACGGCACCGGAGTTCTTCCTGTTCCAGGACTCCACCGACACCTCGTGCGGGCAGGCCTCGGCCGCGACCGGCCCGTTCTACTGTCCGCCGGACCGTGCGGTCTTCCTGGACACCGCGTTCTACGACGACCTGCAGTCGCAATACGGCTCGTCCGGCGGTCCGCTCGCGCAGATGTACGTCGTCGCCCACGAGTGGGGGCACCACATCCAGCAGCTGCAGGGGTCGTTCGCGAACACCGACCGCTCCGGCACGGGGGCGTCGTCGGGCAGCGTCCGCGTCGAGCTGCAGGCGGACTGCTACGCCGGGGCCTGGGTCGGCGACGCCGCCACGACGAAGGACGCGAACGGCGAGACGTTCTTCGAACCGATCACCCGCTCCCAGATCACCGACGCCCTGTCGGCGGCGAGCGCCGTGGGCGACGACAGCATCCAGGAGCGCGCGACCGGCCGCGTCGACCCGGACTCGTTCACGCACGGGTCGAGCGAGCAGCGCCAGCGCTGGTTCCTGCGGGGCTACCAGCAGGGCGCGACGAGCTGCGACACCCTGAGCATCCCGGGTTCGGCCCTGTAGCCGCACCGTCGAACCACGGGAGGCCCGGTGCCAGCTGGCACCGGGCCTCCCGTCCGTGGTCAGCGCGTCAGCGCTCGTCCAGACGTCAGCGCTCGTCCGAACGTCAGCGCTTGGTCGGCGTGGGCGACGGGGTCGCGCTCGGCGTGGGCGTCGGGGTGGCGTCGGTCGCCCCGGCGGCCGTCACCACGAAGGTGCGGAAGTCGTCGTTCGTGACCGGGGAGGTCAGCTCGTAGCGCTGCCCGTTCACGAGCACGAGCGGCGTGCCGGGGAACTCCTTGAGCGTCGACCCGGGGATCGTGCCGTCGGACACCGCCGTCGTCTGCTCGTCCACCCACTTGGCGTAGTCCTGGTCGGCGATGCAGCTCCGGACGGCGCTGCGTTCCTGCAGCCCCTGCACACCCGTGACGACGTCGGTGAGCTCCGCGTCGGTCAGACCAGGGGTGCCCTCGTCCGGCTGCTTCGCGAAGAGCGCCTGGTTCACCGCGTAGAACTGGTTCGGGGAGTGCTCGGCGACGCAGGCGGCGGCGTTCGCGGCGCGGAGCGAGTACTTCGTGCCCTGCGAGCGGTTCGACAGGACCGCGACCGGGTGGATGTCGACCGTGGCCGCACCGGAGTCGACGAGGTCCTTGATGTAGTCGCCGTTCGCCTGCTCGAACTGGCCGCAGCCCGGGCAGAGGTAGTCGACGTACAGGGTGATCCGGACGGTGCCGGCGCCGTCGGTCGCGGCGCTGCTCGGCGAAGCGGAAGCCGATCCGGACGCCGACGCCTCGACGGGCTTCAGATCCTGCCCGATGGTGATGCCACCCTGCGACATGGTCGACGGGCCGGGGCCGGCGGGCTTCACGGAGTCGACGAGCACGAGCGTGATGATCGTCGCGGCGGCGAGGAGCACGACCCCGAGCCCGATCTGCAGGCCGAGCCGGACACCACGCTGGCGTCGCTTCTGCTGGGTCCGGGCACGCTGGGCTCGCTGGCGGGCGGCTTCACGGCGCTCGTTCCGCGCGGCGCGGGCGGCACCCTCGGGGCGGTTGTTCATCGGTGCGTCGTCCTCCTGATCGGTGTCCGCTCGGCGTTCCCCTGCTCGGCGGACGGACCCGGCGATTGTAGTGGGGCGCTCTGGGAAGCCGCCGACCAAGGGGGAAAACACTGGCGCACCAGGGTGAACTCGTGTTGTATGAACCTCGACAGTCGACGGCGACTGTCCGGGGCCCGTACGGGCACACCGCTTCACTCGGATCGTCCGGCACGTACCTGCCGGTGAAGGAAGGACCGAACGCTCATGGCGTCCGTCACCTATGACAAGGCAACCCGTCTCTACCCCGGAGGCAACCGTCCCGCGGTCGACTCCCTCGACCTGGACGTCGCCGACGGCGAGTTCCTCGTCCTCGTCGGCCCCTCGGGCTGCGGCAAGTCCACCTCGCTCCGCATGCTGGCCGGCCTCGAAGAGGTCAACTCCGGTCAGATCCGCATCGGCGACCGCGACGTCACGGACGTCCCGCCGAAGGACCGCGACATCGCGATGGTGTTCCAGAACTACGCGCTGTACCCGCACATGACCGTCGCCGAGAACATGGGCTTCGCGCTCAAGATCGCCGGTGTCGGCAAGGAAGAGCGCGCCACCCGCGTGCAGGAGGCCGCCAAGCTCCTCGACCTCGAGGACTACCTGGGCCGCAAGCCGAAGGCGCTCTCCGGTGGTCAGCGTCAGCGCGTCGCGATGGGCCGTGCGATCGTCCGTCAGCCGCAGGTGTTCCTCATGGACGAGCCGCTGTCGAACCTCGACGCCAAGCTCCGCGTCCAGACCCGCACGCAGATCGCGTCGCTGCAGCGTCGTCTCGGCGTCACCACGGTCTACGTCACGCACGACCAGACCGAGGCCCTCACCATGGGTGACCGCATCGCGGTGCTCAAGGACGGCATCCTGCAGCAGGTCGGCACCCCGCGCGACCTGTACGAGAAGCCGAACAACGTGTTCGTCGCCGGCTTCATCGGTTCGCCGGCCATGAACCTGCTGCCCGCCGACGTCATCGAGGGCGGCATCAAGTTCGGCACGCTCAACCACGCGATCGACCGCGACACCCTGTCGAACGCCCGTGCCGCACAGATCACGGTCGGCATCCGCCCCGAGGACGTCATCGTGTCGCAGACCGGCGAGGGCCTGCCCGTCACGGTCGACGTCGTCGAGGAGCTCGGCGCCGACGGCTACCTCTACGGTCACGCCGACGTGAACGGCCAGCGCGCCGACATCGTCGCCCGTGTCGACGGTCGTGCACACCCGTCGATCGGTGACACGATCGTCATCACGCCGAAGCAGGGTCACGTCCACGCCTTCGACACCGAGTCGGGCGACCGCCTCGACGACAAGGCCGTCGTCAGCGCGTAACCAGCGCACTCCCCCGAGAGCCCGCGCCCGCCTCACAAGGGCGGACGCGGGCTCTCGGCTGTCCCCGACACCAGAGGAACCACCGTGCCCGACTCGATGTCCATCACCGCCGCCACCGTCGACCCCGGCCTGCTTGACCTGCCGTGGGACCTGCCGCTCGCCGACTGGCCAGACGACACGATCGTCGCGCTGCCGAAGGGCATCTCGCGGCACCTCGTGCGGTTCGTGCACCTGAGCGGGTACGTCGCCGCGGTGAAGGAGACCGGCGAAGAGGTCGCCCGGTCCGAGTACGAGATGCTCCGAACCCTGCAGCGGATGGACGTGCCGTGCGTGGACCCGGTCGCGGTCATCACGAACCGCGTCGACGCCGACGGTGAACCACTGCACCCCGTGCTGGTGACCCGCCACCTGCGGTTCTCGCTGCCCTACCGCGCGCTCTACTCACAGACGCTGCGCCCCGAGACCGCCACCCGTCTGGTCGACGCCCTCGCGCTGCTGCTCGTCCGCCTGCACGTCATCGGCTTCTACTGGGGCGACGTTTCCCTGTCGAACACGCTGTTCCGTCGCGACGCCGGCGCCTTCGCCGCGTACCTGGTCGACGCCGAGACCGGCAAGCTCTACCCCGGCGGGCTGTCGAACGGCCAGCGTGAGAACGACCTCGAGGTCGCCCGCGTGAACATCGCCGGCGAGCTGCTCGACCTCGAGGCCGGCGGGCGACTCGACGAGAACGCCGACCCCGTGGACGTGTCGAACCGCATCGTCGCCCAGTACCGGACGCTCTGGACCGAGCTCACCGGCACCGAGCAGTTCGACATCAAGGAACGCTGGCGCATCAACGACCGCGTCGAGCGTCTGAACGAGCTCGGCTTCGACATCGAGGAACTGTCGATCCACACGACCGAGGGCGGCTCGCAGGTCCGGATCCAGCCGAAGGTCGTCGACGCCGGGCACCACCAGCGCCGACTGCTGCGCCTCACCGGGCTCGACGCCGGCGAGAACCAGGCGCGGCGCCTGCTCAACGACCTCGACTCGTACCGTGCACGCAACGGCCGTGACGAACTCGACGAGGAGATGGTGGCGCACGAGTGGGTCTCACGGGTCTTCGAGCCCGTCGTCCGCTCGATCCCCCGTGACCTGCGCGGCCGGCTCGAACCCGCCGAGGTGTTCCACGAGCTGCTCGAGCACCGCTGGTTCATGTCCCAGCAAGAGGAGCGTTCCGTCTCCCTGCCCGAGGCCACGACCGCCTACATCAACGACGTGCTCCGGCACCGTCGCGACGAGCGCCTGCTCATCAACCCGCCGACCTCGTCGATCACCGTGCCGATCCCGGTGCTGGACGACGACGACGCCGACGAGTCCGACGACGTCGACGACTGGCGCGCCACGGTCTGACGCGGTCCCCGCTCGGTCACGACACCCCGCCGGGTGAGCGCCGAACGGTCGCAGACCGTCGCCTGCGGCGTCGCGCAGCGACGAATCGTGACCACACGGCGGGCACCAGCCAACGCGTCCTGACCGTTCGGGGGTCGGCAACGCGACCGCCTGGAGGCCCGCCCCGCGTCCCGGAGACCGGCGCCGGCCCTCCAGACCGTCGCGCCCGACCCCGCCTGCCACCGTGAGCAGGAATGGTCGCCTCCCGCTCGGGGAGGCGACCATTCCTGCACACGAAGTGCTGGGGCTACGCGGTGCGACGGCGCCGCGCGACCTCCCACAGGGTGACGCTCGCGGCGATGCCGGCGTTCAGGGACTCGGTGGCGCTCGAGATCGGGATCGACACGATGGCGTCGCAGGTCTCGGTGACCAGGCGCGACAGGCCCTTGCCCTCGGAACCGACGACGATCACGATCGGGCGGTCCGCGAGCTCGAGGCCGTCGAGCTCCACGTCACCGTCGCCGTCCAGGCCGAGGACGAACAGGCCCATCGACTTGAGCGACTTCAGGGTCTGCGTGAGGTTCGGGGCCATCGCGACCGGCGTGCGCGCCGCGGCACCGGCCGAGGTCTTCCACGCCGACGCCGTCACGCCGACCGAACGACGCTGCGGCACGATGACGCCGTGTCCGCCGAAGGCCGCGGTCGACCGGATGATCGCGCCGAGGTTGCGGGGGTCCGTGATGCCGTCGAGCGCGACGAGCAGCGGGACCTGGTCGCGCGAGAACGCCTGCTCGACGATGTCCTCGGACACGGCGTACTGGTACGCCGGCACCTTCAGGGCGACGCCCTGGTGCACGCTGTCGTGTCCGGTGATGCGGTCGAGCTCGGGACGCATGAGCTCGATGATCGGCACGCCGCGGTGGTTGGCGAGCGCGAGGATCTCCTTCACGCGGTCGTCGACCTCGATGCGCGACGCGATGTAGAGCGTCGACGACGGGGTCTTCGTGCGCAGGGCCTCGAGCACCGAGTTGCGCCCGGTCACCAGCTCGGAGTCGTCGGTCTTGCGCGCCGGCGGACGACCCGTGCGACCCTGCGGGGTGCTCGAGGAACCGTGCCGGCCCTTGGCCGCCTCGAAGCGGTCCTTCGCGGCCTTGCGCTTGCCGGCCGGGTGGTACGGGCGGTCCTCGGCCTTCGGGGTCGGCTTGCGACCCTCGAGCGCCTGGGCGCCCTGTCCGCCGGAGCCGACCTGCTTGTTGCCCTTGCGACCGGTGCGGACGGCGCCGGGCCGACCCTTCTTGCTTCCCGAGACGTTCTTCATGCGTAGCTCCTGTTCGGCACTGCCGTGTTCAGGCGATGCTCCAGCGTGTTCCGGACGGCGTGTCCTCGATCGTGATGCCCGCGGCGGCGAGGTCGTCGCGCACGCGGTCGGCCGCGGTGAAGTCCCGTGCTGCCCTGGCGTCCGCGCGCTCCTGCACGAGGCGTTCGACGAGGGCGGCGAGCGGGCCTGCCGAGGTGTCGTGGCCGCCGCCCGACCAGTGGTCGGCTCGCGGGTCGATGCCGAGCACCTCCACCATCGCAGCCACCTGATGGTACGCGGTCCCGAGCGTTTCCGCATCGTCGGCGTCCAGGGCAGCGTTGCCGGTGCGCACGGTCTCGTGCAGCACGGCCAGGGCCTGGGGCACGGAGAGGTCGTCGTCCATCGCCGCGGCGAAGGCGTCGGGCACGGCCGGGGCGTCGGCGAGGTGGACGCCCTCGAGCCGGGTCTCGGCGCGCTCGAGGAACCCGGCGATGCGGTCGTACGCCGCCTCGGCCTCGGTCAGTGAGCCCTCGTGGTGGTCGATCGACGAGCGGTAGTGGGCGGCACCGAGGAAGTAGCGGACGACGGCGGGACGGGCGGATCCGAGGAAGTCCGCCGCGAAGATCGAGTTGCCGAGCGACTTCGACATCTTCTGGCCCTCGACCGTCACCAGGCCGTTGTGCAGCCAGTACGACGCGAACGGGTCTCCGGCGGCCGTGGACTGCGCCAGCTCGTTCTCGTGGTGCGGGAAGCGCAGGTCGAGCCCGCCGCCGTGGATGTCGAACGCGGGGCCGAGGTACCGACGGGACATCGCCGAGCACTCGATGTGCCAGCCCGGGCGGCCGGCGCCCCACGGGGAGTCCCAGTTGGCGGTCGAGGGCTCGCCGGGCTTCGCACCCTTCCAGAGCGCGAAGTCACGGGCGTCGCGCTTGCCACGCGGATCGGCGTCGGCGGCCTCGACCATGTCCTCGCGCCGCTGCCGGGTGAGCACCCCGTAGTCGGCCCAGCTGCCGGTGTCGAAGTAGACGTCACCCGAGCCGTCGTCGGCGGCGTAGGCGTGCCCGCGGTCGATGAGGCGCTGGATGATCTCGTGCATCTGCGGCACGCTCGCGGTGGCGCGGGGCTCGTAGGTCGGGGGCAGGATGCCGAGGGCGTTGTACGCGGCCGTGAACTCGAGCTCGACCCGGTAGGCGCGGGCGAACCACTCCTCGTCCGTGCCTGCAGCCAGGTCGAGGACCTTGTCGTCGATGTCGGTGACGTTGCGCACCAGGGTCACCCGGTACCCGCGGTGGGTGAGCCACCGACGCCAGATGTCGTAGACGAGCGCGGACCGCAGGTGCCCGATGTGCGGCGACGACTGCACCGTCGGACCACAGACGTAGACGCTCACGTGTCCGTCGACCAGGGGCACGAGGTCGACGACGGCTGCGGCGCGGGAGTCGTAGAGGCGAACGGTCACGCCTCAACCATAATCGGCGCGGGGCCGCCGTTTCAGGAGGGACGCACGAGTGCCGTGGCGATCGCCGCGAGCCCCTCGCCACGGCCGGTGAACCCGAGCCCGTCGGTCGTCGTGCCGGACACGGCGACGGGCGCACCGACGACCGCGGACAGGGCGTCCTGCATCTCGTCACGGCGGCGGCCGATGCGCGGCCGGTTGCCGATGACCTGCACGGTGACGGACACCGGCACGAGCCCGGCGTCGGCGAGCAGCGCGACCGCGCCGCGGACGAACACGTCGCCCGTGGCGCCGGCGTACTGCGGGTCCGCGGTGCCGAAGCGCCCGCCGATGTCGCCGAGGCCCCCGGCGGAGAGCAGGGCGTCGCACACCGCGTGCGCCACCGCGTCACCGTCGCTGTGCCCGGAGAGGCCGGGTTCGCCGGGGAAGTCGAGCAGCCCCACGCGGCAGGGCGAGGCGTCGTCGAAGGCGTGCACGTCGACCCCGAGCCCGAGTCGGACCGCGACGGCGTCGGCCTGGCTGGCACCCGCCGCACCGGCAGCCGCACCAGCACCAGCACCAGCACCAGCCTCGGTCCGCGCCCGCACGATCGACTCGGCCCGGCCGAGGTCCCACGGCGTCGTGATCTTGAAGGCGTCGGCGTCACCCGGCACAAAGCGCACGGTGCCCCCGACGGCCTGGAACACCCCGGCATCGTCCGTCTCGGACTGCGACGACACCGCGTACGCACGCCGCAGTGCCGCGAGCGGGAAGCCCTGCGGCGTCTGCACCCCGACGAGCGCCGCACGGTCGACGGTCTCGACGACGACGTCACCGTCGACCCGCTTGACCGTGTCCGTGACGGGGAGTGCCGGCACGACGCCCGCACCGTCACCGGCGGCGACGGCGTCGAACACCCGCGAGAACTGTGCCGCGGGCGTGAGGCACCGCGCCGCGTCGTGCACGAGCACCGTGGTGACGGAGTCCGGCAGGACGGCCAGGCCGGCCTCGACCGAACCGTGGCGATCCGTGCCTCCGGCGACGACGGCCGTGTACGCGACCGCAGCACCCGCGACCGAACCGACCACCTGCCGGCACTCGTCCAGGTGCGACGCCGGTGCGACCACGACGACGAGCGTCGGCGACGGCAAGGCGAACAGGGGTTCGAGCGCCCGCGCGAGCATCAGCGCACCGGCCACGGGCACGAACGCCTTCGCGGTCCCGATGCCGAGCCGGGTGCCGGAGCCGGCCGCAACGACGACGACCGACCGGTCCACTCCTTCGGGGAACCGTGCGGTCGTCGTTCGTGCTGTCGCGTTCAGTGCGCTGTCGTCAGGCTCAGGAAGCCAGGACCTCGTCGAGGACGGTCGATGCCTTGTCCTCGTCGGTCTTCTCGGCCAGCGCGAGCTCGGAGATGAGGATCTGCCGGGCCTTGGCCAGCATCCGCTTCTCACCCGCGGAGAGCCCGCGGTCCTGATCGCGCCGCCAGAGGTCGCGGACGACCTCGGACACCTTGATGACGTCACCGGAAGCGAGCTTCTCGAGGTTCGCCTTGTAGCGGCGTGACCAGTTGGTGGGCTCTTCCGTGAACGGCGCCCGGAGGACCTCGAACACCTTGTCGAGTCCTTCCTTGCCGATCACGTCGCGGACGCCGACCAGGTCGACGTTGTCCGCCGGGACCTCGATCGTCAGGTCACCCTGCGTCACCCGCAGTTTCAGGTAGACCTTTTCCTCGCCCTTGATGACGCGAGTCTTGACTTCAGAGATGGTTGCCGCCCCGTGATGGGGGTAGACGACGGTCTCGCCGACCTCGAATTGCATGTATCAGGCTCCGTTCCCAGACATCCAGTTTACCACAAGGGCCGTTCCGGTAAGGGGACCCTCAACGCTCACCCCTCCCGGTGATCGCTAGGATGGGCGCGGGGACCGCCCGGTCTCCATCGTGACTTACGGAGGAATCTCTTGCGACCTCGGGTACTCGTGTCCGTCGCCGTTGCGGCAACCATCGCGCTCGGCGCCACCGGGTGCGAGTTCATGTCGCCGGCCCACACCGTCGACATCAAGCAGATCACCGACGGCGTGGACGTCTCGACCGGCAAGGTCGACGTGCGGAACGCCCTCCTGATCTCGGACGACGGTGAGAGCGCCCGCTTCATCGGCACGCTGGTGAACAACGACGACCAGGACGACTACACCGTCTCGATCGAGATCGGCGGCGACACCCAGACCGTCGACGTGCCGGCCAACACCCACGTCGACCTCGCCATGGCCGCGGGTGCGGGCAGCGACGACGAGTCGAGCGTGCAAGAGGGCGACACCACGCAGGGCACGACCGCCGGTGACGCCGAGCCGATCGTGTTCGACAACGCGGACGCCAAGCCCGGTTCGCTCGTGAAGGTCTACTTCAGCTACCCCGACGCCGAGGGCACCTCGGCCAACGTGCCGGTGCTGACGAGCTCGCAGGAGGAGTACCAGACCCTCGCGCCGAGCCCGACCCCGACGCCCACCTCGACGTCCCCGTCCGAGAGCGGCGCACAGTCGACCGGCGAGGCCGTGCCCGGCACGCAGCCGACGGACTCGCAGACGGATTCGTCCGAGGGCGACAACGGCACGAACTGACGCCGACGGGCGCGGCTGACACCGCGCCCGGACCGTTCGCACAGGAGGCCCGGTGCGAGTCCCAAGGACTCGCACCGGGCCTCCTGTCCGTCCGCCTCAGGCCTCGATGCGGTACCCGAGACCGCGGACCGTCACCAGGATCTCGGGGGTCGACGGGACCCGCTCGATCTTCGAGCGGATGCGCTTGATGTGCACGTCGAGGGTCTTGGTGTCGCCGAAGTAGTCGGAACCCCACACCCGGTCGATGAGCTGCCCGCGGGTCAGGACACGGCCGGCGTTCCGGAGCAGCAGCTCGAGGAGCTCGAACTCCTTGAGCGGCATCGGGGTCTCGGACCCGTCGACCGACACCGTGTGCCGCTCGACGTCCATCCGGATGCCGCCGACCTGCAGGATGCCGCTGTCCGCCGGGTCGTCCTCGGTCCGGCGACGGAGCACGGCACGGATCCGGGCCAGGAGCTCCCGGGTCGAGTACGGCTTCGTCACGTAGTCGTCGGCGCCGAGCTCGAGCCCGACGACGATGTCCACCTCCGAGTCCTTCGCGGTCAGCATGATGATCGGCGCGTTCGACCGGGTCCGGATCTGCCGGCACACCTCGGTGCCGCTCAGGCCCGGCAGCATGAGGTCGAGGAGCACCAGGTCGGGGTTCTCCGCGTCGAACTTCGACAGCGCGGTGACGCCGTCGGCAGCAACGGAGGTCTCGTACCCCTCGCGCTGCAGCAGGAACTCCAGGGGCTCGCTCAGGGCCGGCTCGTCGTCGACGATGAGGATCTTGGTCACGATGGCTGCTCTTCCAGTTGCTCTTCGAGTGCTGTGGTCAGTTCGGGGTCTGCCTCGGGCAGACGGATGGTGAAGGTCGAGCCCTTGCCGGGCTGCGACCAGACGCGCACGTCACCACCGTGGTTGCTGACGACGTGCTTGACGATCGCGAGCCCGAGGCCGGTGCCCCCGGTGGCGCGCGACCGTGCGGGATCGACACGGTAGAACCGTTCGAAGACGCGGTCGAGGTCGGCCTCGGGGATGCCGACGCCCTGGTCGGTGATGGCGATCTCGACGAAGCCCTTCGACGACCGGACGCCCACGCCCACGCGGGTGTTGTCCGGCGAGTACTTCACCGCGTTGGCGATGAGGTTCGACACCGCGACCTGCAGCAGCCCGCGGTCGCCCATCACCCGCAGCTTCGACTTCTTGGCGCGGATGATCTCGATCGAGCGGGCGCGGGCGACGACCTCGTTCGCGTCGATGGCGGCCTGCACGATCTTGTCGATGCCGGTCTCCTCGCTGTTCTCGAGCGCGTCGACGGACTGCAGCCGGGACAGCTCGATGATGTCCTTCGTCAGCGCTCCGAGCCGCTCGGACTCGGTGATGAGCTGCGCGGCGAACTTCTTCACGTGCACGGGGTCGTCGGCGGCGAGGACGAGGGTCTCGGACAGCAGGCCGATGGCGCCGATCGGCGTCTTCAGCTCGTGCGAGATGTTGGCGACGAAGTCGCGGCGGACCTCGTCGATGCGCCGGCTCTCGGTCAGGTCGTCCGCCGTGAGCAGGACGTACCGGTTGCCGAGCTGGGCGGCACGGAAGCTGAGGTAGCCGATGAGCTCCCCGTGGCGACCACGCGGCAGCTCGAGGTCCTCCGACCCCATCTCCCCGCTCTTGCGCACCCGGTCGATGAGCTCGAGCAGTTCGTGGTGCACCAGGCGCCGGCGCACGACGAGCCCCGCCGTGAGGGCCTGGGGGGATGCCGCGACGACGGTGTTCGACGGGTCGATGACGACCGCCGGGTTGTGCATCGTCGCGATGACCGCTGCGACGCCGTCCGGCAGGGTCCGCTCCGCCACGTCGGCAGCACGTGCCGTCCGCTCGGCGGTGATGATCAGCACCACGACGCCCGCGCCGAAGACCCCGCCGAGGAGCATCGACAGTGGCACGAGCCACGCGTTGTCCATGCCGCCAGTGTAGGGATGGTCATGCGGGGTTCCGGTACCGTTCACCGTCTGCGGAAGGCCAGAACGCGAAGCGTTCAGCCCCGCGTCACCGTTCGTTCACCTGGGCTGACGACACTCGTCCGGTACGCAGAGAGAGGTACTCCCCCATGCGCGAAGTCTTCCAGCAGGAACTCCAGGACGTCCAGGAGCGACTGACCGAGATCGCCGGGCTCGTCGAGTCCGCCATCACCCGAGCCACGCAGGCCTTCAGCGACTCCGACGTCGCCCTCGCCGAAGAGGTGATCGCCGACGACGAGAAGATCGACCTCGCCGCGAACAGCCTCGACGAGATCGCGATCGACATCCTCGCCCGCCAGGCCCCGGTCGCCCGCGACCTGCGCGTCGTCGTCACGGCCCTGCGCGTCAGCTCCTCGCTCGAGCGCATGGGCGACATGGCCGAGCACATCGCGCAGCTCGCCCGCCAGCGCTTCCCCGAGAAGGTCGTGCCGAAGGGCCTCCGCAGCACCTTCAAGGAGATGGGCCGGCACGACGTCGCGATGGCGCAGAAGCTCACGCGGCTGCTCGCCACCGAGGACATCGCGCTGTCGGCCGAGATCCGCGACGAGGACGACGCCGTCGACGAACTGCACGCCAGCGTCTTCGACTTCGTGCTCGGCGAGGCCTGGAAGGGCGGTCCGATCGACACCGTCGACGCCACCCTGGCCTCCCGCTACCACGAGCGCTTCGCCGACCACGCGGTCTCGATCGCGAAGAAGGTCGAGTACCTGGCCACCGGCGACTGGACCGGCGCGTCCACCTCGACCGCGGCGGTCTGACCCGGCCCGATCGGTCTGACCCGGCCCGATCGGTCTGACCCGGCCCGATCGGTCTGCGAGGATCGTGGCATGGCCCAGGTCGCGATCATCGTCAACGGCATGCCCGGTTCCGGCAAGAGCAGCATCGGCACGGCACTCGCCGAGGTGCTCGGCTGCCCGTTCCTGTCGAAGGACCGCATCAAGGAGCCCCTCGCCGACGTCGTCGGCCCGATGATCGCCTCGCGGCCGCTCGGCGGTATCGCGATGGACACGATGTGGTCCATGGCGCGGGCCGTCGAGAACGGGGTCGTCCTCGACGCCGTCTGGCTGCCGTCCCGTGACCGCGACCTCCTGGAGGCCGGACTCGCGTCCGCGGGGTCGCCTCGCGCCGTCGAGGTGTGGTGCGACACGGACCGCGCCACCGCCGAGGAGCGGCTGCGCGACCGGTACGAGCCGGGCACCGTGCCGGTGCGGCACGAGGTGCACGGGGACCTGGCCGACGTGCTGGCCTTCTGGGACGAGCACGGCGACGACGCCCGGCCCGTCGGTCTTCCCGGCGTGCCGGTGATCCGGGTCGACACGACGAAGCCCTACGACGTCGGGGCGCTGGTGCAGGAGATCGCGTCGCACTTCGTCTGACCAGCCACGGCTCGTCGGGCCGACCACGCTGCCGAAGCGACAGGTCGTCGACGGGGCGATCCGTTCCTCCTGGCAGAGCGACAGGAGTCGGCGGAACGTTCGCGGCCCACTGTCGCTTCCGCGAAGCCCCGCACACGCACGAACGCCCCGCCCGGATGCCGGACGGGGCGTTCTGCGTGGGTGCTACTTCTTGGCGCCCTGGGCGGCCACGGCGGCGGCGCCGGCTGCGGCGGCCTCGGGGTCCAGGTAGTACGCGGGCTTCGTCGGCGTGAAGTCGTCGTCGAGCTCGTACACCAGCGGGATGCCGGTCGGGATGTTCAGGCCGGCGATGTCGTCGTCGGAGATGCCGTCGAGGTGCTTCACGAGCGCCCGCAGCGAGTTGCCGTGGGCCGTCACCAGCACGGTCTTGCCGGCGGCGAGGTCCTTCGTGATGTCGGACTCCCAGTACGGCAGCAGACGGTCGATCACGAGTTTGAGCGACTCGGTGCGGGGCAGCCGGTCGCCGAGCTCGGCGTAGCGGCGGTCACCGAACTGCGACCACTCGGCGTCGTCGGCGATGGGGGGTGGCGGGACGTCGAACGAGCGGCGCCACTCCATGAACTGCTGCTCGCCGTACTCGGCCAGGGTCTGGGCCTTGTCCTTGCCCTGCAGGTCGCCGTAGTGGCGCTCGTTGAGGCGCCAGTCGCGCTTCACCGGCAGCCAGGCCAGGTCGGCCTGCAGCAGCGCGATGTCCGCCGTCTGGATCGCACGGGTCAGGAGCGAGGTGTACAGGACGTCGGGGACGATGCCGGACTCGGCGATGAGGTCGCCGGCGCGCTTCGCCTCCTTCTCGCCCAGCTCGCTGAGCCGGACGTCGACCCAACCGGTGAACAGGTTCTTCTGGTTCCAGTCACTGTTGCCGTGACGGAGCAGGACGAGCGTGGAGGTCATGCCTCCGAGTCTACCGAGCGGTACCGGCCCCGTACCCTTGACGCATGCCCATCGGGAACGTGACGCGCGGGACGACCGGGTACAACCGGCTCCGCCGCGTCGACCGGTGGATCGCGACCCTGCCGGTGCTGCGCCGGACGGACGACCCGCTCGTCGCCGACGTCGGCTACGGAGCCTCACCGACCACCACGCTCGAACTGCGCGACCGGCTGGCGGCCGTCCGACCCGACGTCGAGGTGACCGGCATCGAGATCGAGCCCTCGCGGGTCGCGCTCGCGAACGCAGGCACCCGCGACGGCGTGACGTTCCGCCTGGGTGGCTTCGAGACCCCGACGCCCGGGCAGCGCCGGCCCGCCGTCATCCGGGCCTTCAACGTGCTGCGGCAGTACGACGAGTCCGCGGTGGTCGGGTCGTGGCGGATCATGCAGGACCGGCTGCAGCCCGGCGGTGCGCTCGTCGAGGGGACCTGCAACGAAGTCGGTCGGGTCGCATCGTGGGTGACGCTCGACGACGTCGCGCCGCGGACCTTCACGGTGTCGCTCCGGCTCGCCGGGCTCGATGTGCCCTCGATCGTCGCCGAGCGGCTGCCCAAGGCCCTGATCCACCGCAACGTGCCCGGCGAACGGGTGCACGCGTTCCTGCGCGACCTCGACCTGTCGTGGGCGGTCGCCGCTCCGCTCGGCACGTACGGGCCCCGGCAGCGGTGGATCGCCACGGTGCGCGGGATGCGTGACCGCGGCTGGCCGGTGCTGCACGGGGTGACGCGCTGGCGGCTCGGTGAGCTCAGCGTCCCGTGGGCGGCCGTCGAGCCCGCCTGACGCTGCGACGCAAGACACCGGTGTTCGCGCTCCGAACACCCGCAAACCGCGGTGCGACCGGCGAACACCGGTGTTTTGCGACCGTCAACGGGGAGCTAGGAGCGCTTGACGGCTCCGAGGCG
Source organism: Curtobacterium sp. MCLR17_055 (assembly GCF_003234305.1). Classification (NCBI taxonomy): domain Bacteria; kingdom Bacillati; phylum Actinomycetota; class Actinomycetes; order Micrococcales; family Microbacteriaceae; genus Curtobacterium; species Curtobacterium sp. MCLR17_055. Next base: position 48,562 of record NZ_QKSX01000019.1, on the reverse strand, counting down.
GGGCAGCCGCGGGACGTTCGCCGTCGCACCGGCCTCGGGCGGGACGATGGTCTCCTGCGCCGCGGTCACCACGACGTCGTCGGCCTCGAGCCGCAGGGTCGCGGTGGGGTCGAGGGAACGCTTCACCACGGCGAGCCCGATCGGACCGAGCTCGTGGTGGATCGCGGACGCCGAGAGCCGACCGACCTGCTTGTCGTCGAGCAGCACCGGGGTTCCGGGCACTGGCAGCACGCCGTCGGACCCGTCGAGGTGCAGCAGCACGGCCCGACGCGGCGGGTGCCCGAGGTTGTGGACCTTGGCGACGGTCTCCTGCCCGCGGTAGCAGCCCTTCGACAGGTGCACGGCGGAACGCAGCCAGTCGAGCTCGTGCGGGATCGTCCGCTCGTCGACGTCGGACAGGGTCGGGCGCCAGGCGGCGATCCGCAGCGCCTCGTACGCGAGCAGCCCCGCGACGGGCACGTCGGACGCGGCGATCGCGGTCGCGGTGCCGGGGGTGACCACGGCGATGCGGAGGGTCCAGTCGGAGCCGGGGTGGGCCTCCTGGTCGGCGTAGCCCCATCCGCCCGGCGTGACGGCGCCCCACGGGTCGACCCACTCGGCGACGGGCGGTTCCGGCAACTCGACGGACGCGAACGGGGCGTCCGCCCCGAACCAGCCGAGGGTGACGAAGTCGTCGGAGCGGTCGGCGACCTCGACCCGGAGCATGAAGCGCATCGAGTCGAGCCACCCGGCGAGCGGCGCCGCGTCAGCGCGCTCGGTGAGCAGCCAGACCGTCGCACCGTCGTCGACGACGCGGGCCGCGTGCTCGACGCGTCCGGCCTGGTCGAGGACGAGCGTCTCGGTGCTGACGCCGGTCGACAACCCGGTGAGCTGCTGCGAGGTGATCGAGTTGAGCCACGACAACCGGTCCGGTCCGGAGACGGTGACGACACCGAGTCCGAGCTCGACGACGGCACGCCCCCGGGTCAGCAGGCGCTGCTCCCCGATCGGGTTGCCGAAGTGCGCGGCGACCGAGTCGGCCGCGACGAAGCCGTCACGCGCGGCGAACACCGACATCAGTCGACCTTCGCGAGCTGCCCCGAGGCGTGCGAGGTGAGTTCGCGACCGAGCGCGGCGATGTCCCACGCCCAGAAGAGCTTGCCCTCGACCAGCCCGTACAGGCGGGTCGCGGCGGAGTAGTCCTTCGCGTTCGGCGAGCGCAGCACGGCATCGGTCGACAGGTCGATCCGGCCCTTCAGCACACGGCCGACGTAGAGCTCGTTGACGCCCGTCGGGTGGATGATCGCGGCCTCGACGTCGAAGCCGTCCGTGGTGTTGCGGAGCGCTTCGACGCTCTCGACCGTGCTGAAGGGCGTCGGCCCGTCACCCAGGAGCATCGCGGGGCCGCGGTCGCCCGGCTCGGTCGGACGGTCGATCCGCCAGTAGCCCATCTCGGCGGCGAGCGGGGTGTGGTCGTCGTCGAGCAGCCACGTGGTCGACGAGTAGTTCAGGTACGGCAGGCCGTCGTGGCTGAAGCTGACGCGCTGGCCGAACTCGTAGTTCCGGACCTCGTCGTCGTCACCGACCGGGTACTCGACCACACCGGTGCCTTCCCACACGCCGACCAGCCACGACAGCGGGACCAGTTCGGGGGCGAGGCCCTCGGGCAGCTCGATCAACGCTGGCCCTTGAACAGCTTCACGACGACGACCACCGAGATGAACGCGATCGCGAGCGACGCCAGGCCGAGGAGGCCGACGTAGAAGAGCTCGAGCGCAAGCAGCGAATCCATGCTCGGAGTCTACGCGGCTCGGCTCAACGCGCCAGGAGCACCACCGCGGTGACGAGGACCACGACGAACGCCCCGGACGAAGCGATGCTGATCCGTTCGACCAGACCGTCCTTCGTGGCGGTGATGAGCTGCAGCACGAAGCTGACCATCACGCAGGCGACGAAGACGAGCAGCAGCCAGGCGAAGGCGTCGCGCTCGGCCACGGTCAGCACGAGCACGGCCCCGACGACCGCCAGCACCCAGACCGGCAGGACGGACGTCAGCCGAAGGCGACGCTGGTCGGTGGGGTGCACGGGCTCGGTCACGCGCTCCATCATGTCAGGGACGTGCGGAACGCACGCATCGTGCAGTGCGGTGCTCGCGCCGAGCGGTGCGCTGCTCGCGCCGTGCGGTGCGGGATGACGCGCAATCCGTCCGGCCGGATGAGTCCTTCCCGAGCATCACTAGGATGTCTCCACGACGTCATCCACCTCCGGAGGTCCTGTGGCACAGCTCCTGGTACTCACCTCGACCGCGCCCGGAGACGTCCTGCCGAGCCTGGGCCTCCTGAGCCACCGGATCCGCCACGTGCCGGCCGAGGCCGCACAGCTGGTCAACGCCCCGCAGAGCGACCTGATGTTCGTGGACGCCCGCACCGACCTGGTCAGCGCGAAGGCCCTGTGCAAGATCCTCGCCTCGTCGGGGTCGACCACGCCGATCGTGCTCGTCGTCACCGAGGGCGGGCTGACCGCGGTGAACAGCGACTGGAACGTCGACGACGTCGTGCTCGAGAGCGCGGGACCGGCCGAGATCGACGCCCGCATCCGGCTGTCGGCCGGTCGTGCGGCGAAGGGCCAGACGAGCTCGAAGATCCAGGCGTCCGGTGTCGTCATCGACGAGGCCAGCTACTCCGCCAAGGTGCGCGGCCGGCCGCTGGACCTGACGTTCAAGGAGTTCGAGCTCCTGCGCTTCTTCGCCACCCACCCGTCACGCGTCTTCACCCGCGAGCAGCTGCTCAGCGAGGTCTGGGGCTACGACTACTTCGGCGGCACCCGCACGGTCGACGTGCACGTCCGACGACTGCGTGCCAAGCTCGGCGACCTCGAGTCGCTCATCGGCACCGTCCGCAACGTCGGGTACCGCTTCAACGTCTACGACGACGAGGCCGAGCGCCTGATGGGGCAGTAGTGCTGCCCGACCTCGGCAGCTTCGTCGCCCCCGGCGAGGCTCCCCCGTTCTCCGACCAGACCCTGGTGGACGTCCGCGCGGGGCGCGCGACCGTCCTGACCGTCGACCACGGGGTCACGGTGGTCCGTGACGGCGAGCTGGAACTCGTCGTCGCCCAGGAGGCCCGTGGCCAGGGCATCGGCACGGCCCTGGTGACGCAGGCACTCGCGCTGGGCGGCGGGGCCGCTCCGCGGCTCGCGTGGGCGCACGGGGACCACCCGGCAGCGCAAGCGCTGGCCGACCGGTTCGGCTGGCGCGCGGTCCGCACGCTGCTGCAGCTCCGGGCGCCCGTCGCCGACTCCGATGTGGACGTCGCCGCCGACGCTGATGCCGACGTGGCGCTGCCCGACGGCTACTCGCTGTCGGCGTTCCGCCCCGGCACCGACGACGAGACCGACTGGCTCGCCCTGAACGCCGCCGCCTTCGCCCACCACCCCGAGCAGGGGCGGATGACGCTCGACGACCTGCACGCCCGCGAGGCCGACGACTGGTTCTCCGGCGAGGACCTGCTGCTGCTCCGCGACGCCTCTGGGCAGCTCGCAGGCTCGTGCTGGCTCAAGGTCGAGGACGGCATCGGCGAGTTCTACGCCGTCGCCGTTCGGCCCGACCTGCAGGGGCAGCGGCTCGGCGGAGTGCTCATGCGTGCGGGCACCGCTCGGCTGCGCGGCCGCGGGCTGACCGCCGCCGCGCTGTACGTCGAGGGGGACAACGAGCCGGCGCTGGCGCTGTACCGGCGCTCGGGGTTCACGCAGCACGCGATCGACGTGCAGTACGCGGCGCCGGAGCAACCCTCAGGTCACTGATACGCTGCGCCCATGATCCAGGGGGACCAGGGCGGATCGCCCATCGAACGACGACGTCCCGACGCACGGTCGGGGGCAGGGCGGTGAACTTCAACCCGTCGCCGGTGTTCCTCGCGATGGCCGCGATGGTCGCCATCCCCGCCGTCGTCACCGCACTCGTCCGCCAGAGCGACCGGAAGCGCCCCCCGTCGGCGGTCGTCGGGGACGAGGCGTACGGCGTGCTCTTCACCGTCCGCGCTCGCCGGTGGAACTACCTGCTGCTCCGGATCATCGGGATCGTCTTCATCGTGGTCGGCGGGTTCTTCCTGCTGGCCGCACTCGCCCTGCTCGACGACCCCGAGGCGATCGGGATGCTCCTCGGCGGTCTCGGCATCGGGCTGTTCGGGCTGCTGTTCGTCTACCTGGGCGTCGGGCAGAAGCGGCGCCGGGTCGAGGCGTACGACTCGCAGCTGGTCGTCACGCCGATGTTCCGTGCCGCCCGGACCGTCGACCCCGCTGCCATCAAGCACATCCGGCCCACGACGAACCGCTTCGGCGGCCTGGACGTCAAGGTGCACGGCCAGCGCGGGGTGATCAGTGTCCTGTCCATCGATGCCGCCTACCCCGAGTTCTGCGCGTGGCTCGAGCAGCGGGCGCCGGCGCAGTGGGGCGCGTTCGTGCAGGTCTTCGCGCGCTGAGCGCAGCACCTCGGTCCGTCGCGGCCGTTCCTGCACAACCGAACGGTTCACCGCCGGTTTCCACAGCGTCCACCGAGGCCCCTCCGGTGGCAGGGGCCGGGTGGCAGGATGTGGGGATGGACACCGAACCGCAGCTCGACGGCGAATCCGTCGCACCCGACCTCGACGACTTCGACGAAGTCGTCGAGATCGAGCACGAGTCACTGCCGACGGACCGCTACTTCGACCGCGAGCTCAGCTGGCTCCGGTTCAACCAGCGTGTGCTCGAGCTGGGCGAAGACCGCACGCAGCCCCTGCTGGAGCGGGCGAACTTCCTGGCGATCTTCGCGTCCAACCTCGACGAGTTCTTCATGGTCCGCGTCGCCGGCCTGAAGCGCCGCATCGACACCGGCATCGCCGTCCCGACCAACGTCGGCCGTGCTCCCAGCGACGTCCTGCGGGACATCGCGAAGAAGGCCCACGAGCTGCAGGACCGGCACGCCCAGGCCTTCATCGGGTCGCTCAAGCCCGACCTGGACGCCGCGGGCATCCACATCGAGCACTGGTCCGACCTCGACGAAGCCGACCGGCAGCGGATGCGGGAGTACTTCAACGAGCAGATCTTCCCGGTGCTCATGCCCCTGGCCGTCGACCCGGCGCACCCGTTCCCCTACATCTCCGGGCTCTCGCTCAACCTGGCGGTGCGGGTCCGCAACCCGAAGTCGCAGCGCCAGGAGTTCGCGCGTCTCAAGGTGCCGCAGAACTTCTCCCGCTTCATCAAGCTCCCCGACGACAACTCCGGCCGGATGCGCTTCATCCCGCTCGAAGACCTCATCGCGAACCACCTCGACGACCTGTTCCCGGGGATGGAGGTCCTCGAGCACCACGTGTTCCGGGTCACCCGCAACGAGGACGTCGAGATCGAGGAGGACGAGGCCGAGAACCTCATCCAGGCCCTCGAGCGCGAGCTCCTGCGGCGTCGGTTCGGTCCGCCGATCCGCCTCGAGATCACCGAGGACATGGACCCGGTGACCCTCGACCTGCTCGTGCGTGAACTCGACATCACCGAGGAAGAGGTCTTCCGGCTGCCGTCGCCGCTCGACCTCGGCGGACTGTTCGAGATCTCCAAGATCAACCGTCCGGACCTGCACTACCCGAAGCACGTGCCGACCACCCCGGTGCAGTTCCAGCCGGGTGAACCGAACACGAAGCCCGACCTGTTCCGCGCGATCAAGGCGAACGACGTCCTGGTCCACCACCCCTACGAGTCCTTCGCCACGAGCGTGCAGGCGTTCCTCGAGCAGGCCGCGGCCGACCCGAACGTCCTGGCGATCAAGCAGACCCTGTACCGCACCTCCGGCGACAGCCCCATCGTCGAAGCGCTCATCGACGCCGCGGCCGCCGGCAAGCAGGTCCTCGCCCTGGTCGAGATCAAGGCCCGCTTCGACGAGCAGAACAACATCACCTGGGCCCGGAAGCTCGAGAAGGCCGGCGTGCACGTCGTCTACGGCCTGGTCGGGCTGAAGACGCACTCGAAGCTGGTGCTCGTCATCCGGCAAGAGGGCGGGACACTCAAGCACTACAGCCACATCGGCACGGGCAACTACAACCCGAAGACCTCGCGCATCTATGAGGACATGGGGCTCTTCACCTCGGACGACACGGTGGGCAAGGACCTCACCCGCCTGTTCAACGAGCTGTCCGGCTACGCCATCGAGAAGAAGTTCAAGCGCCTGCTCGTGGCACCGCTGCACCTGCGGAAGGGCCTGCTCAAGCGCATCCAGACCGAGGCCGCCAACGCCCGTGCCGGCAAGCCCTCGGGCATCCGGATCAAGGTCAACTCGATGGTCGACGAGCAGATCATCGACGCGCTGTACCTGGCGAGCCAGGCCGGGGTGCCGATCGACGTGTGGGTGCGCGGCATCTGCTCGCTCAAGCCGGGCATGGAAGGTGTCAGCGACACCATCCGCGTGCGGAGCATCGTCGGGCGCTACCTCGAGCACTCCCGTGCGTTCGCGTTCCACAACGACGGCGACCCCGCGGTGTTCATCGGCAGCGCCGACATGATGCACCGCAACCTCGACCGACGCGTCGAGGCGCTCGTGCGGCTGGTCGCCCCGGACCACATCAACGAGGTCCAGGAGATGTTCGACCTGGCGATGGCCGACACCGCCAGCTCGTGGCACCTGGAGTCCGACGGCGAGTGGACACGGCACTCCACGGACGATGCGGGCCGTCCGCTCGAGGACGTGCAGAATGTGACCATGCGGAAGATCTCGGCCCGGAAGCGCTCGACTCGGTGAGCGGCGGTCCCTCGGGCCCCGTCGTCGCTGCGGGTGCGGTCGTCTGGCGCGAACAGGACGGCACGCCCCTCGTGCTGCTCATCCACCGCGACCACCACAAGGACGTCTCCTTACCCAAGGGCAAGGTGGACCCGGGCGAGGCCGTCCCGACGACCGCCGTGCGCGAGATCGACGAGGAGACCGGGTACCGCGTCCACCTCGGCGCACCGCTCGGCACCGCCGAGTACGTGCTGCCGAACGGCCGCGACAAGGTCGTGCACTACTGGGCGGCCCGGGTCTCGGCCAAGGAGTACGCCCGCGCCGGTGCCTTCGTGCCGAACCACGAGGTCGCCGCGCTCGAGTGGGTCACGATCGACGACGCCCGCAACCGCCTGACGTACGAGCGGGACGTCGCGATCCTCGACCGGTTCGCCGAACGCGCCGCCGCCGGACAGCACCGCACGTTCGCCCTGATCACCCTGCGCCACGCGAAGACGGTGCCCGGCTCGGACTGGGACGGCCCCGACGCCACCCGTCCGCTGCTGCCCGTCGGCCGTTCGCAGGCCAAGGCCGCCGCGGCACCGGTCGCGGCGTTCGGCCCGAAGAAGATCGTGAGCAGCACGGCGGCGCGGTGCCTCGCGACCGTCGAGCCGCTCTCCGCCGCGACGAAGCTCGGGGTCTCGAGCACCGCCGACATCAGCCAGGACGCCCACGACCGCGGTGCCGCCGACGTCAAGGGCGTCGTCCGGCGCCGGCTCGACAAGGGCAAGACCGCCGTGCTCTGCTCGCACGGTCCGGTGCTGCCCGACATCATCGCCCGGATCGCCACCGCGACCGCCGACGACTCCGGCCGCTTCGACCTGCGCCGCACCGCGATGCTGTCCGTCGGGGACTTCTCCGTCATGCACATCGCGGGGGACACCCTCGTCGCGGTCGAGACGCACCGCAACACGATCCCGGCGTAGCCGGCCACGCGACGGGGCCGCGCCGCGCCCGGGAACGCGATCCGGGCCTCTCGGCCGCTCGTCCGCGATCATGCGTGCGCATCTTCCGAACGAGCGCACAGTGCCCCCGATCCTGCTCCCTGCGCGGGAGCGGCGCACGCCGCCCCGACGTGGACAACCCCTCGTTCACCTCCCGTTCACCAGCGGGGGTGATTGCGGTCACCTCGCGTCCCTACAGTCGCTCCCGGGTCGGCACCGGCCCAGGGACCGCAGTGGTCCCACTGCATTCCATTCCCGAAGGGACCCCTGTGAACATCAAGCGAATCGGTTCGATCGCAGCAATCGCGATCGCCGGCGCAGTCGTGCTCTCCTCGTGCGCGGCGAACGAGGACGCGGGCAGCACCGAGTCCTCCTCCACCAGCGGCAGCGACTACTCGAAGCTCTCCGGCACCCTGACCGGCTCCGGCTCGTCGGCACAGCAGACCGCGCAGGCCACCTGGGCCGCCGGTTTCCAGAACGAGGCCTCGGGCGTCACCGTGAACTACACCCCGGACGGCTCGGGCGCCGGCCGCGAGAACTTCATGTCGGGTGCCGCGGACTTCGCCGGCTCGGACGCCGCGCTGAAGGACGAGGAGCTCTCGGGCAAGTTCGAGTCCTGCAAGGCGGACACCAAGGGCATCGACATCCCCGTCTACATCTCCCCGATCGCCATCGCGTACAAGGTCGACGGCGTCAGCGACCTGACCCTCGACGCGAAGACCATCGCGGGCATCTTCTCGGGCAAGATCACCAAGTGGGACGACTCCGAGATCGCCGACCTGAACAAGGACGCGAAGCTGCCGGACGCCGACATCACGGTCGTCCACCGCTCCGACGACTCGGGCACCACGCAGAACTTCTCGGAGTACGTCTCCGCGAACGCTTCTGACGTCTGGACCGAAGAGCCCAGCCAGACCTTCCCGTACTCGGTCGGTGACAGCGCGAAGGGCACCTCCGGTGTCGCCTCCGCGATGGGCAACGCCACCAACGCCATCACCTACATCGACGACTCCGGTGCGGGCGACCTCGACCGCGCGAAGCTGATGGTCGGCGACAAGGCGACCGAGATCTCGGCCGACGGCGCCGCGCAGGTCGTCGCCGACTCGAAGATCGCGACCGGCCGCGAGGACAACGACCTCGCGATCGACATCGACCGCAAGGACACCGCTGACGGTGCCTGGCCGCTGGTCCTCGTCTCCTACGCCATCGCGTGCCAGGAGTACAAGGACGCCGACAAGGCCGAGCTCGTGAAGGGCTACCTCGACTACGTCGTCTCGAGCGCCGCTCAGGACGCCGCTGCCAAGGAGGCCAAGTCGGCCGCCCTCTCCTCCGACCTCGCGTCGAAGGCCAAGGACGCGGTCGCTTCCATCAAGTAAGGCCCCCTGAGCGCCCGGACGCCGGTCCCACCCACTCGACCGGCGTCCGGGCACTCAGCCGTCCAGGACACCACCCGGACGCGCACCCGTCCAGGACCCACCCGGACGCGCACCCGTCCGGGCCCACGGCCCGGACACCGCACCACCACCCCAGAACCCGTCGCCTCCCCCGGCGTTCCTCCGACAGGAGTACCCCATGACGACCGCACCGGCCCAGCCAGGGGCCACCGTCACCCCGACCAAGCCGAAGCCCGTCGTCCGTGTCGGCGACCGCGTCTTCTCCGCCGCCTCGGTCATCGCCGGCGGCCTCATCCTCTTCGTGCTCGTGCTCGTCGCCGCGTTCCTCGTCTGGCAGAGCATCCCGGCCTTCTCCGCCAAGGTCGGCGAGCTGCCGGGCAAGGCCACGAACTTCTGGGACTTCGTCGGCCCCCTGGTCTTCGGCACCGTCTGGTCCGCGCTCATCGCGCTCGTGATCGCCGTGCCGCTGTCCCTCGGGATCGCCCTCTTCATCTCGCACTTCGCGCCGCGTCGACTCGCGCCGGTCCTCGGCTACGTGATCGACCTGCTGGCCGCGGTGCCGTCGGTCGTCTACGGCCTCTGGGGCATCGCCGTGCTGGCGCCCCTGGTGAAGCCGTTCTACGTGTTCCTGAACGAGTACATCGGCTGGTTCCCGCTGTTCTCCGGCCAGGTGTCCGGCACCGGTCGTACGATCCTGACCGCGTCGATCGTCCTCGCCGTCATGGCGATCCCGATCATGACCGCGGTCATGCGTGAGATCTTCCTGCAGGCCCCGACCCTCAACGAGGAAGCGGCCCTGGCCCTCGGCGCGACCCGCTGGGAGATGATCCGCCTGTCGGTCCTGCCGTTCGCGAAGTCCGGCATCGTCTCCGCGATCATGCTCGGCCTCGGTCGTGCTCTCGGCGAGACGATGGCGATCGCACTGGTGCTGTCGGTCTCGACGAACGTCACGTTCCAGATGCTGACGTCGCAGAACCCCTCGACGATCGCAGCGAACATCGCCCTGCAGTTCGCCGAGGCATCCGGCACGGCCCTGAACGCGCTCATCGCGTCGGGTCTGATCCTCTTCGTCATCACCCTGGTCATCAACATGCTCGCGCGGTACATCGTCCGCAGCCGAGTCAGCTGAGAGGTCGCACCCGATGTCCCTCGCGCTCCGTCAGACCGGCACCGCCGGCAACGTCTACGCCAACGGCAAGCTGCACGCCTCCGTCCCGTGGCTGCTCCTCGTCGGCAGCTGGGTCGCCCTCGTCCTGGTCTTCGCCCTGCTCAACGCCGGTGGCGCCGTCAAGGACTTCAACGTCGTCGCCGCGATCTTCCTCGGCACGGTCCTGTTCGACGTCCTCATCGTCGTCATCTCGCGCATCGTCGAGGGTGGCCGCAAGGCGGTCGACCGTCTGGTCACCTCGCTCGTCATCACGGCGTTCGTCATCGCGGTCCTGCCGCTGGTGTCGCTGCTCTGGACGGTCATCGCCAAGGGCGTCGCCCGCTTCGACGCGAACTTCTTCTCGTACTCGATGCGCGGGGTCATCTCCGAGGGCGGCGGCGCGGTCCACGCCCTCATCGGCACGCTCGAGATCACGCTGTTCGCGGCGCTCATCTCGGTGCCGATCGGCCTGCTCACCTCGATCTACCTGGTCGAGTACGGGCGCGGCGCACTGGCGAAGGGCATCACGTTCTTCGTCGACGTCATGACGGGCATCCCGTCGATCGTCGCCGGTCTGTTCGCCTACGCGCTCTTCGCGCTGTTCCTCGGCCCGGGTGCCCGCTTCGGCCTGGTCGGCTCCGTCGCCCTGTCGGTGCTGATGATCCCGATCGTCGTGCGCTCCACCGAAGAGGTGCTGAAGATCGTCCCGATGGAACTCCGCGAGGCCTCGTACGCCCTCGGGGTGCCGAAGTACCTCACGATCCTCAAGGTCGTGCTCCCCACCAGCCTCGCCGGCATCACCACCGGCGTGATGCTCTCGATCGCCCGCGTCATCGGTGAGACCGCCCCGCTGCTCGTCACGGCCGGCTTCACCGCGAGCATGAACTACAACCTGTTCCGTGACCCGATGATGACCCTGCCGGTGTACGCGTACACGCAGTACTCGCAGCAGGGCGCCAACCCGGTGCCGTTCGTCGACCGGGCCTGGACCGCGGCCCTCGTGCTCATCCTGATCGTGATGCTGCTCAACCTGCTCGCCCGGTTCATCACCCGTCTCTTCGCCCCCAAGCTCAGCCGCTGACCCTCCGCCCCCGCGGAACCAGCGACACCACCCACCCAGAAGGATCAACGTGTCCAAGCGCATCGAGGTCGACGGCCTCAACGTCTACTACTCGAAGTTCAAGGCGGTCGAGGGTGTCGACATCACCATCGAGCCCCGCACCGTCACGGCCTTCATCGGCCCGTCGGGCTGCGGCAAGTCCACCTTCCTCCGCACCCTGAACCGCATGCACGAGGTCATCCCCGGCGCATGGGTCGAGGGCTCGGTCAAGATCGACGGCGACGACCTGTACGGCGCCGGCGTCGACCCCGTACTCGTCCGTCGTCAGGTCGGCATGGTCTTCCAGCGTCCGAACCCGTTCCCCACGATGTCGATCCGCGACAACGTGCTGGCGGGCGTGAAGCTCAACAACAAGCGCGTCTCCCGCTCCGAGGCCGACGACATCGTCGAGCGCTCGCTGCAGGGTGCGAACCTGTGGAACGAGGTCAAGGACCGCCTCGACAAGCCCGGCATGGGTCTGTCCGGTGGGCAGCAGCAGCGTCTCTGCATCGCCCGCGCGATCGCGGTCGAGCCGGACGTGCTCCTGATGGACGAGCCCTGCTCGGCCCTCGACCCGATCTCGACCCTCGCCATCGAGGATCTGATCGAGGAGCTCAAGAAGGAGTTCACGATCGTGATCGTGACCCACAACATGCAGCAGGCGTCGCGCGTCAGCGACAAGACGGCGTTCTTCAACATCGCCGGCACCGGCGCCCCCGGCAAGCTCATCGAGTTCGACGACACCGCGACGATGTTCTCGAACCCGTCCGTGCAGGCCACCGAGGACTACGTCTCGGGCCGCTTCGGTTGATCGGCATCCGTCCGTCGCACTGACGGACGGCCTGGAGGCCCGGTGCACGTCCGCCACGGACGCGCACCGGGCCTTCGTGGTTGCGCCGGAGAGCCGTGCGGACGAAGAACGACGAAGCCGCTGTCGTGTGACAGCGGCTTCGTCGTTCTGCGTCGGTGGCAGTCCAGCAGGACCGCCCGAGGCGTCAGGCCGTGGTGGTGGGGACCGCCATGATCGGCGAGGTGGTCGGCTGCTCGGAACCGCCCTCGGGCTCGACCGTCATCCCGATCGTCGCGCCCTCGGACATCGCGCCCTTGAGCACGGCGGAGTGCACACCGTCAGCCGCACCGTCGACCAGGCCGGCCGACTTGATGGTGCCGCCCTGCTCCTCGGAGCCGATGTACCAGAGCTCGTACGTCTTGCCCTTCGGCGCCTGCTCGACACCGTCGAGGATCACCGCGGACTTGCCGAGGTCGTTCGACCACACGACCGTCGCCGAACCGCCGCCCGCGACCTTGGTCGTCGTGCGCTGGAAGTCCGAGGCGGCGTAGATGCGGTCGAGGCCGCTCGAGGCCTGCGTGGTGCCGGTGCCGGAGCCGTTCGGGTCGAAGATCGACCCGACGCCGAGTCCGCCGAAGAAGACCGCGGCGACGGCAGCTGCGGCCGTCAGCATGACCGCCGGACGCTGGAACCAGCGGCGGCGGGCCTCGGACGATGCCCGGCCACCGGCGGTGGGGCCGTCGGCGATCGAGGCGACGTGCCTGGCGGGCTCGGGACGGGCCTCCTGGACGGAGGTGGTCTCGGCGACCGGAGTCTGGTCGACCGTCCTGTCGGCGAGGGGCGCGGCCTGGGGGGTCGTCGCGATCCGGGCCAGCAGCGACGCCTTCAGCGACGCGGGGGGCTCGATCGGTGCGACGGCGTAGGCGAGCTGCAGCGCGGTCTCGCGCAGCGAGTCGTTCTCGGCCTGCAGCTCGGGGGACGTCCGGAGGGCGTCCTCGAGGAGCGCGCGCTCGTCGTCGGACAGCGCGTCGAGTGCGTGGGAACCCGTCATCAGTGCGGGGTCGTCGTGGCGTTCGGTCATGAGGTCACCCCCATCTCGTCTCGGAGTCGGATCATCCCGTCACGGAGACGGGTCTTGACGGTGCCGATGGGGACACCGAGGTGTTCGGCCATCTCGCTGTGCGAGTAGCCGCCGTAGTACGCGAGTTGCACGGCCTGCCGCTGGAACTCGGTGAGTTTCGCCAGCGCTCGGCCGACGCGCTCGTGCTCGATGCGGATCTCGACGGACTCGGAGACCTGGTCGAAACCGGCCTCGAGGTCGCGGATGCCGATCTTGGTGTCGCGGTCGTGCGACGACTGCGAGGCACGGACCCGGTCGACCGCTCGGCGGTGGGCCATGGTGAGGACCCAGCTGGCGGCCGTCCCACGCTTCCGGTCGAAGCGGGTGGCCTGCTGCCAGACCTCCAGGAAGACCTCCTGTGTGACCTCTTCCGACTGCGCGCGGTCCCGGAGGAGGCGCGTGATCAGACCGAGGACCCGACCGGAGAGTGCGTCGTAGAGGTCCGCGAAGGCGGCTTGGTCACCGGCGGCGACCCGGGCGAGGAGGTCGTCCGGCGATGCCTGAGCTGGCTCTGACGAGCTCCAGCGTTCGGTGTCGCTATCCACGAGGGCAAGCATTGCAGGTTTCCCTCCTCTCGGTTGCTTTCGTTGACCAGGCGGGTAGCACGAAGCCTCCGCATGGGCGGTCGAGACGAGGGGCCGGCGTGACCCACAGGGAATTGACCGGCGGTGCCGGTCCGGGTCACACCGGGCCTCTCGCTTCGTGACGGGCATTCCGTCCGTCACGCAGATGATTCGGTGCCGTCCCCGCTGTGGATTGGATGGGGGTCGGGATTTCTCGGCGGGATGGGCGCGGCGGGCCTGCACAGGGGTGCGCGCGGGCACGCCCGGGGCCGGTTCTGTCCACCATGAGTGAACAGGGTCGAGGGATCAGCCGACGTCTCGTAGACTTGGTCTCGCCGGGCCGCAGCAAGCCCCGGGCTCCAAAATTCGCCGCTTCGAGCGGCCTCGCGCCGAGAGGCGCTTCTGCGGCCCGGTCTTTTTGTGCCCGGACGCGGTCGCGTCCGGGTTTTCTGCTGCGCGGCCCTTGGCCTGGCGCGGCATCGCGCTGCTGCGCGGCCCTGGCCTGGAGGCCCGGTGCGGGTCCGCCCCGCCGCTCGTTCAGTCCAGGCTGTCGCGGCGCCAGAGCGCCGCAGCCTCGGTCAGGTCGGCCGCCAGCTCCGTCAGGCGGAGCGCCCGCGTCGTGAGTTCGCTCGCGCGCTCGGACGCCACCAGGTCGGACTCGTCCGCCACGGCGGTCGCGCCGGCGGCGGTCAGACGGCAGAACGACGCCCCGCGGTCGAGCGCCACCGCGAGGTCGCCCGTGTACAGGCCGTGCAGGATGCGGTCGGCGAGCGTCAGGATCTCCGCCGGGCCCGTCGGTTCCTCGGCACCCGCGACCGCCTGGTCGATCGTGCCGATCTGCGCCGTGCCCCGCTCGAACAGGTACGCGATCTCCTCCGGGTTCTGCCGGATGACGATGCGCACCAGGTACACCCGCCAGAGCGCCCCCGGCAGGGTGTGTGCCCCGACCCGTGCCCACAGTTCCGCGATGGCGTCGATGCCGTGCACGTCGGTGTAGGTGACGAGCCGCTCGACCACGGCCGGGTCCGGGTCCTCGCGCACCCGGTGCAGCAGGGCGTTCGCGGTCTCGTGCGCGACACGGTTCACGAGCGCCGGGTCCTCACCGCCCTGGATGGCGGCGAACTCGGCGTCGGTGAAGTGGACGGGACGGTGGTGATCGCGAGGCACCGCAGCAGTGTAGGCGCGGCCGGTGACACGCCCGCGTCCCGTTCGCCCAGAACGCAACCGCTGCGCCACGCGTACCGTGTTGCGGCAGGGAGGCGCTCCTCCCTGCACGTGAAGGAGAGGACCATCCATGAACGCCCTGCTCATCATCCTGGCTGTGATCGCAGTCATCCTGCTGTTCGTCGGCGGTTTCGCTGCGAGCCTCAAGTTCCTGCTCTACGTCGGCATCGTGCTGCTGATCATCGCGGTCATCGCGTGGCTGCTGCGGACGCTCACCGGACGCCGGGGCTGACCCGGTCAGACGGTTCCGTCCCGGAGGCCCTCACCCGCTAGCCTTGCGGGTGAGGGCCTCTAGCTCAGTTGGTAGAGCACCGGACTTTTAATCCGAGGGTCGTGGGTTCGAGCCCCACGGGGCCCACACCTTCCTGAACGCCGGCTTTTCATCCGAGGGTCGTGGGTTCGAGCCCCACGGGGCCCACCCACTAGCTCCTGTCTAGAATGTCCTCGATGGGCCGACGATCGCAGCGCGAGCGGCCGGGCACCCCCACCGGCCCGGCGACGATGCGTCGACGCCGCCGGAAGCTGGTACCGGCCCTCGCCCTCGGCGCGATGGCACTCGGGGTCTCCGGACTCCTGCTGATCCTGCCGAGCGTCTCGAGTGCCTGCCAGCCGGTGTCCTCGTCGACCTCGGCCTCGGCCGTCGCTGCCCCCGGCGTCTCGGCCGATCGCGTCGCCGCGGCGATCGAGCCCGGGTCACGCGTCCTGATCGTGGGTGACTCGTACACCTCGGGTCGGGGCTCGGCCAGCGGACTCCGCGGTTGGGCGCAGGACCTCAGCGAGGACCGTGGGTGGACGGCCAAGATCGACGGGTACCCGGGCACCGGCTACGTCGACACCGGTCGGACCGGTTCGTCGCACTACACGTACGGGCCACGCCTCGAGCGGCACGCTGCGTTCGACCCCCAGCTCGTGATCGTGCAGGGAAGCCAGAACGATTGGCTCGTCGACTCGGACACCCTCCGCGCCACGGTGGAGCGGACCCTCCGCACGGCGCAGCAGACCTGGCCGGACGCCGTCGTCGTCGCGCTCGGCCCGTCAGCACCGCTGCCGTGGGCGAACTCGACCGTCGGCGTTGCCGCGTCGGTCTCCGCGGGTGCCGCCGCCGCCGGTGTGCCGTACATCGACGCCCTCGCCGGCAGGTGGTTCACGTCGAGCAACAGCCCAGGGTACTCCGCCGTCGACGGCGGCCACCCGAACGACGCCGGCTACCAGTACCTGGCGGACCGCGTCAGCGAGTCCCTCGACGCCCTCGGCGGACCCGTCGGCAGCGCCCGCTGCGTCTGAGGGACGCCGTCTGCTCCCGAACGGGGTACAACCCGTCCCCAGCGGGCTCATGGGAGATCCCCTGCCCACCACAGCCCGCCCTCAGCGGATTGTTGGGCTGCCGCCGATAGTGTCGTTCCCGGATCCGATCACCGGATCCTGCAGCACAGCACCATCACGAACGAACGGGGTACACCGTGATCGAGCCCATCGAAGCCACGCAGACCAGCACCACCGGTGACGCGCGCCGCATCGTCGAGCTCGCAGCAGCGACCAACACGACGATGAGCAACGAGCTCCTGCTCGACACGCTCCGCCGCAACGCCCAGGTCACGACCCGCCACATCCGCAAGGACTTCATCGAGGTCGCGACGGCCACCGCCGTGCTCGGCTACGTCTGCCGGCAGCGCAAGGACTTCATCGCGCTCCGTGGCGACGACCCGGCGTGGGCGCACGAGGTCGGCCGGTACGCGACCGAGTCCCTCGCGGTCGAGGCACTCCGGATGCGCCGCGGCTGACGCCCGGCGTCCGACACGAACACAGAAGGCCCCGCCGGACACCCGGCGGGGCCTTCTTCGTGTCGGTGGTGGCGCCGACCGGAGTCCTCAGGACCAGACGCGGCGGATCCCCCACGAACCGGTCCAGGTCTCGTCCGGCTCGAGCCAGCGCAGGCCCTCGCCCGAGTTCAGGGCGTTCGCGGGCGCCGTCATCGGTTCGACCGCGACGGCGAGGCCCTTCCCGTCGCCCCGCGGGTACTCGCGCGAGGTGAAGACCTGCACGTAGGGGAACGAGGCGTCCTGCCAGAGCTCGACCCCGTCGCCCTCCGGCCCGTGCATCGTCGTGTGGCGGATCCCGTCGGCGTCGGGGGTGACGTCCGTGTAGGCGGTGTCGAGGTCCGAGTCCCCGGCACGTCGCCCCTGGCGCAGGTCGTACGGCGTGCCCTCGACCGGCACCGAACCGTTCGGGACCTTCTGCTCGTCGACGGTGAAGGCGGTCGCGGCGTCGAGCGTGACGACCAGGTCGTCGGCGGGGGTGTCACCGGCACGCAGGTACGGGTGCGCGCCGACAGCGAAGGGTGCGCGCACGCCCGAACGGTTCGTGACCTCGTGCGTGACACGGATGCCGTCGTCGACGAGTTCGTGCAGCACGCGCGTCTCGAGGGTGAAGGGCCACCCGTGCTGCGGGTGGATCGTCGCTTCCTGCTGGATCGACGTCTCGGTCTGCGACACCACCCGGTACGGGGCGAACCGGAGCAGTCCGTGCGACGCGTTGCCGTACTTCGGCTCCGAGACGTCGAGCTGCTGCCGCTTGCCGTCGAGCTCCCACACACCACCGGCGACGCGGTTCGGCCAGGGCGCCAGGACGATGCCGTTCGCCCCCGGCGGCTGCTCGGTCACGGGGAACGGCTCGGTGATGTCGAAGCCGGCGACGCGGAGTTCGCGGATGCCCGCGGCGACCTCGGTGACCACGGCTTCGACGACCCCGTCGGGTCCGGCGTGGTGGAGGCGGTACTGGCCACCCGTGGGTGCTGCGGTCATGGGGTGTTCTTCCTTCCGGCTGGTTCGGTGTGCTGCTCGCCGTCGGCGACGATCACCTGGGCCCCGGCCGCCCGGATCGTGGCGACCGCGGCAGCGTCGGCCTCGGCGGTGACGACGACGTCGATGTCCTCGAGCGCGCGGACGACCCCGATGTGGGCCCGGCCGAACTTCGACCCGTCCGCGACCACGACCGTACGCCGGGCCGTCGCCGCGAGCATCCGCTTGGCCTCGGTCTCGGGCAGGTTCACGTTCGTCAGGCCGTGGTCGACGTCGAGTCCGGTCCCGCCGAGGAACACGAGGTCCGCGGCGATCATCGGCAGGACCGCGCCGTTGAAGGGGGCGACGAGCGAGTGCTGCAGGGGCCGGAGGGTGCCGCCGGTGACGATCACGGTGAAGCGCGGGACAGCTCGCTCGAGCGCGAGCGCCGTGGTGAGGGAGTTCGTGACGACCGTGACGCCGGTGAGCTCGGTGCGCGCCACGAGGGCCTCGGCGACGGCGGCCGGCGTGGTGCCGACGTCGAGGACGACGCACTCCCCCGGGCGGACCAGCGCAGCGGCCGCACGGCCGATGGCGGCCTTGGCCACCTGGTGCTCGACGGCGGTCTCCTCGAAGGGGCGCTCGGTGGACCCGGCCCCGAGGCGGACCGCGCCTCCGTGCACCCGCCGGATCCGGGCCTCCTGGTCGAGGACGGCGAGGTCCTGGCGGACCGTCACCTCACTGGTGCCGAGGGACGCGGCCAACGCGGCCGTCCGGACCATGCCGGGGGCGCCGTCGACGATCGCGACGATGCGGTCCTGCCGCAGGGGCGCGGGCAGCGCGCCGGCGAGGAAGGAGAGGTCGGCGTCCGTCATGTGGACAGTTTCGCTTGCTTCCGATGTCTTTCGCAACGCTTCGGATGGGCGCTAGGCTGTTCCGGTGATCACCAAGCGCGTGACGAAGCTCGCGGACGGCCGCGACCTCTTCTACTTCGATGACGCCGACTCGACGCTGCCCGCAGAACGCAGCATCGACGAGCGCGTGCTCGACCCGCGGCCCGAGACGGCGCGGATGCGGCAGGACGTCCTGACGGGCGAGTGGGTCTCGATCGCGGCGTCCCGGCAGAACCGGGTGTTCCTGCCGCCGGCCGACCAGGACCCGCTCGCGCCCCAGAGCCCGGCCAACCCGTCCGAGATCCCGAGCCGCTACGACGTCGCCGTGTTCGAGAACCGCTCGCCGTCGTTCGGCCCGCTGCTCGAAGCCGACGACGCTCCCGAGTCGCTCGAGTCCCTGAGCGACGTCGGCCTGAACCGCCAGCTCCGCTCGGTCGGCCGGTGTGAGGTCGTGTGCTTCTCGCCCGAGACCTCCGGGTCCTTCGCCTCCATCTCCGAGTCGCGTGCCCGCACCGTCGTCGAAGCCTGGGCCGACCGTACCGCCGCACTCTCCGCGATGCCGGGCATCCAGCAGGTGTTCCCCTTCGAGAACCGGGGCGAGGCGATCGGCGTCACGCTGCACCACCCGCACGGGCAGATCTACTCGTACCCGTACATCACACCGCGCACCCAGCGCCTGCTCGCGAGCATCGAACGGTTCGGTCCGGACCTGTTCGAGCAGCACCTCGCGAACGAGCGGGGTTCCGAGCGGGTCGTCCTCGCTGGCGAGCACTTCACCGCCTTCGTCCCGTTCGCCGCGCGCTGGCCCATCGAGATCCACATGCTGCCGCACCGCCACGTCCCCGACTTCGCGGGCCTGACCGACGCCGAGAAGGACGAGCTGGCCCACATGCACCTCCGGCTCACGCGTGGGCTCGACGCGCTCTACGGCGACCCGACGCCGTACATCGCCGCGTGGCACCAGGCACCGGTGCACACCGCCCGCGACACCGTGCGGCTGATGCTGCAGATCACCTCGCCGCGACGTGCGGCGGACAAGTTGAAGTTCCTGGCCGGCAGCGAAGCCGCCATGGGCGCCTGGATCGGGGACCTCGTGCCCGAGAAGGCGGCCGAGTTCATCCGACAGGGAGTCGAGCGCGCATGACGTTCCAGCAGGTCTACGGGTACGAGCCGACGGTGCGGTACTCCGCCCCGGGTCGCGTCAACCTGATCGGTGAGCACACCGACTACAACGACGGCTACGTGCTGCCCTTCGCGATCGACCGTCGCACCACCGCCTCCATCGCGCAGCGTGACGACCGGACGATCCGCGTCGCCTCCGCCTTCGACGCCTCGAGCGAGCCGATGGCGCTGTCCCTCGACGACCTGTCGCCCGAGGCCATGGACGGTTGGTCGGCCTACGTCTTCGGGATCGCCTGGGCCCTGCGCGAGCAGGCCGGTGCCGATCTGGACGACAAGACCGGGTTCGACGTCTTCATCGAGTCCGACGTGCCGGTCGGTGCGGGCCTGTCGTCCAGTGCGGCGATCGAATGCGGTGTCGCGCTGGCCTTCAACGACCTGTGGGAACTCGGCCTCGACCGGAAGACCCTGGCGCGCGTCGGGCAGTACTCGGAGAACCACGCCGTCGGTGCCCCCACCGGGATCATGGACCAGTCCGCCTCGCTGCTCGGCGAGCAGGACGCCGTCGTGTTCCTCGACTGCCGCACGCTCGACACCGCCGTCGTCGACCTGGCGCTCGAGGCGAACGGGCTCGAGGTCCTGGTGATCGACACCCGCGTCGAGCACGCCCACGCGACCGGTGGCTACGCGGCTCGTCGGGCCTCGTGCGAGAAGGGTGCGCGGGTGCTCGGTGTCGAGGTCTTGCGTGACGTCAGCGTCGAGGACCTGCCTCGTGCGCAGGAGCTCCTGGACGACGAGACCTTCCGCCGCGTACGGCACATCGTGACCGAGGACCAGCGCGTCCTCGACACCGTCCGCACGCTGCGCGAACAGGGCCCCCGGGCGATCGGTTCCCTGCTCGTCGCGTCGCACGAGTCGATGCGCGACGACTTCGAGATCTCCGTGCCGGAGCTCGATCTGGCCGTCGCGACCGCGGTCGAGCAGGGTGCCGTCGGTGCGCGCATGACCGGTGGTGGGTTCGGCGGTGCGGCGATCGCGCTGGTCGACCAGGAGTCACGCGGGGCGATCACCGCCGCCGTCACCGTCGCCTTCGCCGACGCCGGGTTCCGCGAGCCGAACGTGTTCACGGTGCACGCCGCGCAGGGCGCCCGGCGCGACTGACGGGTGCAGCGCGCGCGTGCGCGCTCAGCCGCTCGCGCGCTCGACGTTTCGCGCTCAGCGACAGTTCACGCGGCGATCAGCCCGTGGACTGTCGCTCAGCGCGAAAGAACGGCAGCGCCCGGCCGCGCCCGCGCCGACTCAGCCGAGGTAGTCCGCGTACCGGACGTACTCCACCACGTTCCCGAGCACGAACGGGTGCGTCCGACCGTGCTCCACGGCCCACTCCACCCACGCAGTCTGCGCCGGCATGAGCAACCACACCACGGCGGTGGTCCCGAGCACGGCGGCCAGGGTCAGGCCCATCACGGTGTGCTCGTCGAACCGGGCTGCACCACGGCGGGCGATCGCGACGACGAACCCGGCGACCGCGAACCCCACCGTCGCGAGCGTCCACCCGAACCAGGGGCCCGACGTGAACGTGTACTCCTGGCCGGCGTGCGCGAGTGTCATCGACCAGGTCGACCCCGGAGCCTGGAACAGCGCGCAGAGCACCACGATGACGACCAGCCACCGGGCGTCCTTGGTCAGTTGCGACGGCTCGGGCCGGGCTCGCATCACCGGCGCCGTCTGCAGTCGTTCGTCCCCCATGCCGCGACCGTAGCACCGGCGGGCCGCACTTCGTGAGCAGCAATGGTCGGGTGCGACGACGCCACCCGACCATTGCTGCACACCATCGGCACGCGCGACCCCGCGCGCTACGACAGCTGGCGCTCGGCGGCCTCGACGACGTTCTTCATGAGCATCGCGCGGGTCATCGGCCCGACGCCACCGGGGGTCGGCGACAGGAAGCCCGCGACCGACGCGACCGCGGGGTCGACGTCGCCGTGCAGCTTCGCCTTGCCGGTCTCCTCGTTGACCACGCGGGTGATCCCCACGTCGATGACGGCGGCTCCGGGCTGGACCCAGTCCGGCTTGACGAGCCCGGCGACCCCGGCTGCGGCGACGATGATGTCGGCGCGACGGCACTCCGCGGCGACGTCGGCGGTCAGCGAGTGGGTCAGGGTCGCGGTCGCCTCGAGCCGCGTGAGCAGCAGGCCGAGCGGCCGTCCGACGGTCAGCCCCTGCCCGATGATCGTGACGTGTGCGCCGCGGATCGGGATCTCGTACGCGTCGAGCATCGCGACGATGCCCCGCGGGGTGCAGGGCAGCGGTGCGTCGATCGTGCCGGCACCACCGGGCACGGCGAGCACGAGCTCGCCGAGGTTCGTCGGGTGCAGGCCGTCGGCGTCCTTCGACGGGTCCATCAGCTCGAGCATCGGCGTCGGGTCGATGCCCTGCGGCAGCGGGAGCTGCACGATGAACGCGGTGACCCGGGGGTCGTCGTTCATCTGCAGGATCGCGGCCCGGATGTCGGCAGCGGACGCCGTCTCGGGCAGGTCGATGCGGTGCGAGTCGAGCCCGATCGACGCCGAGTCGCGGTGCTTGCCCGCGACGTAGGACATCGAGCCGGGGTTCGAGCCGACCATGATCGTGCCGAGGCCCGGACGGATGCCGTGCTCGTGCAGGCGGTCGATCCGGCCCCGGAGTTCGTCGAGCGTCCGGGCGGCGAGGGCCGTGCCGTCGATGCGGACGGCACTCCCTTCACCGGCCCAGAGCTCGCGCGGGAGCGCCGCGCTGACCGAACCGCTCACGCGTAGAGCGGGAACGCGTCGGTCAGGACCTTCACGCGGGCCGAGAGCGCTGCGACGTCCGGGTTCGGCATGAGGGTCAGCGCGATGATGTCGGCCACCTCGGTGAACTCGGCGTCGCCGAAGCCGCGGGTCGCCAGCGCCGAGGTGCCGATGCGGACACCCGAGGTGACCATCGGCGGGCGCGGGTCGAACGGCACGGAGTTGCGGTTCACGGTGATGCCGACCTCGTGCAGCAGGTCTTCGGCCTGCTTGCCGTCGACCTCGGACGCGCGCAGGTCGACGAGCACCAGGTGCACGTCGGTGCCGCCGGTGAGCACGTCGATGCCCGCGGCCTTGGCGTCGTCAGCGGTCAGACGGGCGGCGAGGGCCTGGGCGCCGCGGATGGTGCGCTCCTGACGGTCCTTGAACTCCGGGGTGCCGGCGAGCAGGAACGCGGTGGCCTTCGCGGCGATCACGTGCATGAGCGGGCCGCCCTGCTGGCCCGGGAAGACCGCGGAGTTCAGCTTCTTGAACAGGGTCTCGTCGTTCGACAGGATGATGCCCGAGCGGGGGCCGCCGAGGGTCTTGTGGACCGTCGACGAGACGACGTGGGCGTGCGGCACCGGGGACGGGTGCAGCCCGGCGGCGACGAGGCCGGCGAAGTGCGCCATGTCGACCCAGAGCTTCGCGCCGACCTCGTCCGCGATCTCGCGGAACTTCGCGAAGTCGAGCTGGCGCGGGTAGGCGGACCAGCCGGCGATCAGGACCTTCGGCTGGTGCTCGATGGCCTTGGCGCGGATGTCGTCGTAGTCGACCAGGAACGTCTCCGGGTCGACGCCGTACGCCACGGCGTTGTAGATGCGGCCCGAGAAGTTGAGCTTCATGCCGTGGGTCAGGTGACCGCCGTGCGCGAGCTCGAGGCCGAGGATGGTGTCGCCGGCCGAGGCGATGGCGTGCAGGACGGCCGCGTTGGCCGTGGCACCGGAGTGCGGCTGCACGTTCGCGTACTCGGCACCGAAGAGCGCCTTGGCACGGTCGATGGCGAGCTGCTCGGCGACGTCGACGTACTCGCAGCCGCCGTAGTAGCGCTTGCCCGGGTAGCCCTCGGCGTACTTGTTGGTGAGCACGGAACCCTGCGACTCGAGCACGGCGCGCGGCACGAAGTTCTCGGACGCGATCATCTCGAGGGTGTCGCGCTGGCGGCCGAGCTCCTGCTGCAGGACGGCGGCGATCTCGGGATCGACCTCGGCGAGCGGGGCGTTGAAGGCGGCGCGTGCGGCGGCCTGCTCGGCCACCTCGGCCGAGTCGGAGACGAACGGGGGCAGATCGGCAATGGACACGGGACTCCTACGGTGTGCGGACGACCAGCTGGTCGCACTCGGACGGTCGGTCGGTGCAGCCCAGGCGTACGGCCGCGCACCGTGTCTTTGTCGCTCCCCGATGGTGACCCATCCAACGCCAGTCGCGACCTGACGATCGTACCGAGCCACCGCACCCTGTGTCACCCTGGATGCATGACGCTGCTCTCGCCCGACGTGGACGAACGGACCACCACGGACGAACGGACCAGTGCGCGGGCGGACACCCCGTGGGTCACGGTGGTGTGGGACGACCCGGTGAACCTGATGTCGTACGTCACCTACGTCTTCCAGCGGCACTTCGGGTTCTCACGCGAGCAGGCCGAGCGGCTCATGCACCAGGTCAACGACGACGGTCGGGCGATCGTGGCGACGGGCCCGCGTGAGTCGATGGAGGCCCACGTGCAGTCCATGCACGGCTACGGGCTGCAGGCGACCGTCGACAAGGCCCCCGAAGCGTGATCCCGTTCGTCCGCCGCGCCGACGGCGTCCACCTCGGCCTGTCCTCCGGCGAGCGCGACCTGCTCGCCTCGCTCACCGAGCAGCTGCAGCAGGTGCTCGGCGGTGACCTATCCACCGACCCGATCAGCGAACGGATGTTCCCGGACGCCTACCCCGGCGACGACGCGGCGAGCGCGGAGTTCCGGAAGTACACGGAGTCCGACCTGCTCACGCAGAAGACGACGAACGCCTCGATCGTGCACGACTGGCTGACGGGTACCCGCGACGGTTCGCTCGACGCCGAGGACGAGCAGGCGTGGCTCCGCACCCTCACCGACCTGCGGCTGACGATCGCCGACCGGCTGGGCATCGAGGACGCCGACGACGAGGAACGCTCGGTCGAGGCCGACGCGGGCGTCGGCCTACGCGACGTCTACGACTGGCTCGGCTACGTGCAGGAACACCTGGTCGTCACGCTCACGTCGCGCTGACGGCCCACGGCCTGGAGGCTCGGATCACCTCCGGTGCGGCGGGTCACCCCAGCAGGTCGTCGCGGTGGGCTCGCGCCCAGTCGGCCAGGCTCCGGGGTGCGGTGCCGGTGATGCGTCGGACGTCGTCGCTCATCACGTCGACGCCGTCGAGGCCGCGGCGGACGACCCGGCCGAACTGTTGCCGGAGCCCCTCGGCCTGCCACGCGGGCACGCCGCTCAGGCGCAACACACCGGCGTAGACCCGGCTCGGCAGGTGCAGGGCGCGCACGGGTCGGCCGAGCCCGGTGGCGAGCGCGGCGGCGACACCGCGCGCGTCGAGCAGGTCCGGGCCGGTGAGCACCGGTTCGGTGCCGTCGTGGCCGTCCTCCATCAGCACCCGGGCGGCGGTCCGGGCGATGTCCTCGGTGTCGATCCAGCCGATCACCCCGCGGCCCGTGGTGTGCGGGAACCACCCCCGTCGGATCGCCGGCGCCGAGGGCTGCACGTTCGTCATGAACGACGAAGGATGCAGGATCGTCCACGCCAGCCCGCTCTCGCGCACCAGCCGGTCGATGTGCCAGGCGGCGCTCGCCCACGACATCGGGGAGTGCTCGGCGGCGTCCCCGCCCGACAGCTGCACGATCCGGCCGATCCCTGCACGCTGCGCCGCACGGACCCCGGTGGTGCCCTGCTCGCGCTGCCGCTGGCTGACCGGCGTCACGAGGAAGAACCGGTCGACCCCCTCGAGCGCCGCGGTGAGCGCGTCCTCGTCGTCCAGGTCGGCCAGACGTCCGTCGATGCCCCGCGCCCGGAGCGCGTCGACCTGTTCGGGCCGTCGGACCACGGCACGCACCGTCACCCCGGCCGCCCGCAGCAGCTCCGCAGTCTTGCCCCCGACGTCCCCGGTCACGCCGGTGACCGCCACGATCTCGCCCATGTCTGCTCCTCGTCCCGCTGACCCGTTCTGGTATCAGTTTTCTGATACCAGAACGTACGCCGGTACGATCACCCCGTGCCCCAGGAACTCCCAGCCCCGCGCGACGACGTCGACGGCATCGTGGCGTGGACGGTGATCCGGGCCGCACGGACGCTCTCCCGCCGGCTCGCGGCCGAGCTGGCGCCGCTCGGGTTGACGCCCGTGGAGTTCGGGGCGCTCATCCAGCTCGCGGCGGCGGGCGAGCTCAGCCAGGCCGACCTGGCGCGGGCGGTCGGCGTCCGACCGCAGAGCATGACGACGCTCGTCGGGGGGCTCTCGACGCGGGGACTCGTGGAGCGGGGTGCTGCACCGGGCCGGGGACGGGCCTCCCGGATGCAGCTGACCGACCAGGGCGAGGCGCTGCTGGCACGCGCCCATCCGATCGTCCGGGCGAGCAACGCGTGGTTCGGCGACGGTGCGGAACCGGTCTCGGCGACCCTGCTCCCGCTGCTCGAGCCGGACGCGGGCGACGACGGGTCCGCCGTTCCCTGAGCGATATCAGAAGGCAAACTTGCAAGGTGGGCTGATGACGGACTAGCCTCCGGGCGTGACCGACGCACCGGAGACCGACCCGACCGACCTGGCCGACGCCGTGCTGACGATGCACGGACGACTGCGGCGGTCGTTGCTGGCCTCGAAGTCGGACGACGTCACGGCGTCGCAGACCGCCGCTCTCGGACGCCTGCTGCGGCACGGGCCGGCCACCATCGCCGACCTGGCCCGAGCCGAGGGTGTCCGACCGCAGTCGATGGGCGCGACCGTCCAGGCCCTGGTCGACCTCGGCCTGGCCGAGCGGCAGGCAGACCCGACGGACGGCCGGCGATCGATCGTCAGCGCGACGGCGGCCGGTCGGGACGCGCGCCAGACCGCCTGGGCCGCGCGGAACCGCGAGCTCGCCGAGCGGCTCGCGACCCTGCCCGAGACGGACCGCCGCGTCGTCGCGCGGGCGATGGACCTGCTCGGGCCGATCGTCGATCCCTGACCCGCACCCCTCGCCCAGTCCTGCAACCGGAAGAAGCACTCTCACGTCCACCACCACGACCCCCGACACGACCACGGGCAGCGGCTTCGGCCCGAAGCTCCTCATCCCGGTGCTCGTCGGACCCCTGCTCAACCCGATCAACACCACGATGGTGTCGGTCGCCCTCACCCCGATCTCCCGCGACCTGGGCATCGGTGCGGCGCAGGCGATCTGGCTCGTCGCGGCCCTGTACCTGGCGAGTGCGATCGCGCAGCCCACGATGGGCAAGCTCGCCGACCGGTTCGGCCCGAAGAAGGTGTTCCTGACCGGGCTCGTCATCGTCGGGATCGCCGGGGTGGTGCCCGAGGTGCTGACCGGGTTCGGCGGGGCCGTGTTCGCCCGGGTGCTCATCGGCATCGGGACGTCGTCGGCGTACCCGGCGGCACTCACCACCCTCCGGCAGCACTCCGCCCGGATCGGGAAGCCGACGCCGCCGCTCGTGCTCGGGGCGCTGTCGATCACGTCGCTCGTGTCCGCCGCCGCCGGCCCACCGCTCGGCGGGGCGCTCATCGCCGCGTTCGGCTGGCACGCGATCTTCCTGGTGAACGTGCCGCTCGCGGTGTTCGGCATCGTCGTGGCGACGCTCTGGCTGCCGTCCGACCGGCTGCGCCCGCGGGACGACGCTGACCTGCCGGTGCTGCAGGCGCTCGACCCGCTCGGCATGGTGCTGATGACCGGGACCGTCTCGGCGCTGCTCGTCTTCCTGCTCGACCTGTCCGCCGGGCTGTGGTGGCTGCTCGCGGTGGCCGTCGTGCTGCTCGTCGCCCTGGTCGCGTGGGAGCTGCGGGCCGTGCGACCGTTCGTCGACGTGCGGCTGCTCGCCCGGAACGGCGCGTTGTCCCGCACGTACGGCCGCCTGTTCCTGACGTACCTGCTCGCCTACACGATGACCTACGGGTTCTCCCAGTGGGTGCAGGACGTCGCGGGCTACCCGAGCGACGTCGCCGGCTACATCCAGCTGCCGGCCGCGATCGTCGCCGGGGTGGCCTCGTTCGTGGTCGCACGCAAGACCGCGATCCGCGGGCCGCTCGTCGTCGCCGCGCTGGTACCGATCGTCGGTGGCGTGCTCCTGCTCTTCCTGCACACCGGGTCGCCCGTCGTCCTGCTCGCACTGACCCCGGCGCTGTTCGGGGTGCCGCAGGCCCTGGCGTCGGTGTCGAACCAGGCGGCGCTGTACCGGCTCGTCCCCGCGGAGTACATCGGCACCGCGGCCGGGCTGTCGCGCACCGCGGTGTACATCGGGGCGATCGCGGCGTCCTCGCTCATCGGTGGCGTGTTCGGCCAGGCCCCAACGACGCCGGACCTGCACGTGCTGGGGTGGGTGATCCTCGGCGTCGCGGTGCTCCTGACCGTGCTGACCCTGGCCGACCGTCGCCTGCGGGACGCCGACGCCGGGTGCGCCGCCGCCGCGCCCGCGCCCGACGCCGAGTGAGCAGAAGATGACGGGTCGCACCCCCGCACCCGACGTCTTCTGCTCACTCGGCGGCCTCCGGACGTCCTGGAGCACCTCGCCACCCGCGGACCGGTAGCGTCGCGGGCATGGCGAACGGCGGCGGGTTCAGCAGCGACACCAAGGCAGGCGCGATCTGGAACGTGGTGATCTGCGGCATCCTCTGCATCGGCATCCCGATCGCGGCGATCGTCAACGCCGACCGGGGCTCCGCGTACGTCGGCATCGGCATCGCGGCGACGGTCCTGGCCCTGTGCATGGAGGTCTACTTCGTCCGTCGTCTGCTCGCGCGCCGGCGCTGACGCCGGGCGCGCCACCGCCGCCGCGCCCGCCACTGACGGTTCGTGAGCACAAATGGTCGAGTCGCCGCGGCACACTCGACCATTCCTGCTCACGAAGCACCTCCCCCGCGGCCGGTACCCTGATCCGGTGACCGACCCGACCCCCACGCACTGGACCCTGACGCTCGTCTGCGACGACCAGCCCGGGATCGTGCACGCCGTCTCCGGAGCGATCGTCGCCGCCCAGGGCAACATCACCGAGTCGCAGCAGTTCTCGAGCGCCGACACGAACACGTTCTTCATGCGCCTGCAGGTGATGGCGCCGGTGGACCGCGCCGCCTTCGAGGCAGCACTCGCCCCCGTCGCCGCCCGCTACGACGCCCGCGTCCAGCTCGACGTCGTCGGTCGTCCGCTGCGCACCCTCGTGCTCGTGTCGAAGGCGGGCCACTGCCTGAACGACCTGCTCTACCGGCAGCGCGGCGGACAGCTGCCGATCGAGGTCCCCCTCGTGCTGTCGAACCACGCGGACCTGTCCGAGCTCGCCGCGTTCTACTCCGTGCCGTTCGAGCACCGCCCGGTCACCGACGCCGAGTCGAAGGAGCAGATGGAACGGCGTGTGCTGCAGGCGGTGGAGGAGCACGACATCGAGCTCGTCGTCCTCGCCCGCTACATGCAGATCCTGTCGCCCGAACTCTGCGCGGCACTCGAGGGGCGTGCCGTGAACATCCACCACTCGTTCCTGCCCGGCTTCAAGGGCGCGAACCCGTACCGGCAGGCGCATGCCCGCGGGGTGAAGCTCATCGGTGCGACCGCGCACTTCGTGACGAGCGACCTCGACGAGGGCCCGATCATCGAGCAGAACGTCGTCCGCGTCGACCACACCAAGGAACCGGCAGAGCTGGTGTCCATCGGGCAGGACGAGGAGTCCCGCACGCTCACCCAGGCGGTGCGCTGGATCGCGGAGGACCGCGTCCTGCTCGACGGCGCCCGCACCATCATCTTCAAGTAGGCAGCACCATGACCAACGCCCCGCAGTCCCCCGTCGACTGGGAATCGGTCCCCGACCCGGCAGCCGTCCGGCAGCCGCGACG
Organism: Curtobacterium sp. MCLR17_055; assembly: GCF_003234305.1. Classification (NCBI taxonomy): domain Bacteria; kingdom Bacillati; phylum Actinomycetota; class Actinomycetes; order Micrococcales; family Microbacteriaceae; genus Curtobacterium; species Curtobacterium sp. MCLR17_055. The sequence continues at coordinate 18,876 of NZ_QKSX01000019.1, read as the reverse complement.
GCGGTTCGAGGCCTGGATGATCCTGCGGATCGCCGTGATGGTGTTCGGCCTGCTGTCCCTGGCCTTCTGGGGCTACTGGTCGTGGCAGCTCCCGCTCCCCGGCTACCTGTTCATGGTCGGGGCTCCGCTGTTCGCCGCGGTCGTCTGGTACTTCTTCCGGTCGCCGCGCTCCCCGATCGAGACCGACATCGTCGGCAAGACCATCGTCGAGGTCGCCCTGGTCGTCGCCGCAGGCGCGACCTGGATCTCCATCGGCCACCCGGTTGTCGGGATCGTCTTCATCGTGATCGCCGCCCTGAGCGGCGTGATCGCGTTCCGCAAGGAGACCGCATGAGCACCACGGGCCTCCAGACCGGCCAGGAGGCCCAGCGCACGCTGGTCCGCGCAGCCCGCGTCGTCGACGCGGCCGGCACCACGGCCGACGGCTGGGTCCTGGTCGTCGGCGACACGATCCACGCGACCGGCTCCGGCCCCGAGGCCCCCGTGGCCGACCGGGTCGTCGACCTGGGCGACGCGGTCCTGACGCCCGGCTTCGTGGACCTGCACGGGCACGGTGGGGCGACCGAGGCGTACGAGGACGACTCGTTCGACCGTTCGCTCGCGATGCACCGTTCGCACGGCACGACCCGCTCCGTCCTGTCGCTCGTCGCGAACCCGGTCCCCGCCCTCGCGGCGTCGCTGGCCCACGTCCGCGCCGTGATGGCGACCGACCCGCTCGTGCTCGGCGTGCACCTGGAGGGACCGTTCCTGTCCCCGCACAACAAGGGCGCCCACAACGAGTCGTTCCTGATCGAGCCGACCCCCGCCGCGGTCGACGCCCTGCTCGAAGCGGGCGAGGGTGTCATCCGCCAGGTCACGATCGCGCCCGAGCTGCCCGGAGCGCTCGACGCCGTCCGCCGCTTCGTCGACGCCGGCGTCACGGTCGCCGTCGGCCACACGGTCGGCACGTACGACCAGGCGCGGGCCGCGTTCGACGCCGGCGCGACGATCCTGACCCACGCCTGCAACGCGATGCCCGGGCTGCACCACCGCGCACCGGGGCCGATCGGCGCCGCCGTGTCGGACGACCGCGTGACGCTCGAACTCATCCTGGACGCCGTGCACGTGCACCCGGTCGTGGCGGACACGCTCTTCCGGGCGACGCCGGGTCGTGTGGCGCTGATCACCGATGCGATGGGTGCCGCCGGCGCTGCGGACGGCTCGTACCGGCTCGGGTCGCTCGACGTCACGGTGACCGACGGCGTCGCACACGTGGCGGGGACGGAGACCATCGCGGGGTCGACGCTGACGCAGGACGTGGCGCTCCGCAACGCGGTCTCGCTCGCCGGGCGGACCCTGCCCGAGGCCGTGGCGGCGCTGACGAGCGTGCCGGCCGGCGCGCTGGGGCTCGGCGACCGTCTGGGTCGGCTGGCGCCGGGGTTCGCCGCCGACATGGTGGCGCTGACGCCGTCGCTCGAGGTCGAGCGCGTCTGGGGCGGCGGGCGCGAGCTGCGCTGAAGCGCGCACGGCGCAGACGGCTCGCTCGGACACGTCACGGCAGGTCGGTCGGGCGGGGGTTGAGGGGCTCACCGAACCGTGGGGCCCGGCCCGGGACGCAGTGCCCGTAGATGGACACGTCCGCATGGGACTCGTACGCCTGGAACAGGACGGCGAAACCGTCCCTTGCCGTCCCACCGAGGTAGCCGTTCGGGTAGCTGACGACGGTGCGCTCGGGCGTCAGCGTGTCGTCGTGCTGCACGCGGGCTCCGTCGTACCCGATCGCAGCGAGCGCCTTCGTGACGCGCTGGGCGACCTGGTCGGGCGTGCCCGGGAGCGGGAGCCTGCGTGCGGCCGAGTACGAGTACTGGGCGGCTTCCTGGTCGCCGGTGCCGCAGATGAACCACGCGGGTTCGTCGTCGCCCCAGCCGTCCTGCCCGACGACCGAGCGCACGGCGGCGAAGATGTCCAGGACGTCCTGGTGCGACTGTTCGACGTTCATCGACGTGTCCTTCTGCATCGGGGAGTCCGGGGCGGGGCCGGTGCACCCGGTCAGGAGTGCGGTGACCACCAGGGGTCCGGCGAGTGCCGCCCACGACCGTTCAGAGCGTCGGGTCACCGGTGCCCCCGGTCTGCCAGCCGTACATGAGCCAGTCGTCCTTGGTCTGCTGCCGCATCCGGTCGAAGGGGCGGCCTCGCTCCGGGATCTCGTCCCCGTGTCCCATCGCCGCTCGTGCAGCGTTGTGCTGGGCGGTGGTCCCGTTGTCGAAGTACGAGTACCGGCCGTCGTCGTCATCGCCGTCGTACGGCCCGTGGCGGGTGACGCCGTGCAGGGTGTCCGACCCACGGCCCTCGGTCTCGGAGCTGAACGCGTGCGCGTCCCACGTGGACTCGGTCGGGTCACGCCGACCGGACAGGTTCTGCCCGGTGACGGCCCAGCCGTCCTTCGCGCCCTGGCTGGCGAAGACCTGCCCCTCGGGCACGTGCAGCATGGACGCGTTCGGTACGGCGTCCGTCACACCGGCCGAGCCGAGCAGCACCACGTGGTCGGCGTGGGTCTTCGTCAGGGCGATGGTCGCCACGGTCGTGCCGTAGGAGTGCCCCATGACGGTCAGGTCGGCGTCCCGCCCGGCGACCGCTCGTGCCGCGTGGAACCCGTCGAGGTCGGCGACGAGTCGCTCGGCGCCCGCTCGCGCGCGGTCGTTCGCCAGGACGGACCGGAACGACGGGTCGTCGGCCATCGGCGGGTGGTAGCCGATCCAGGACAGGACGGCCACGTCGCCCGCGCGGGCACCGGACACCCGAACCTGCGCAGCACGCATGCCGATGGCGATCGCGCTGTAGTCCTGCACCGTGCCGTCCTGGTACGTCGCGGTGTTCATGCCCGGCACGATGACGCTGACGTGCGTGGCACGGTCGAGGTCACCCGCGACGATCTGCGCGAGCGGGGGACGGTCGTCGACGAGTGCCACCAGCGAGACCGGTGTCGTGGCGAGGGTGTCCTGGATGTTCCGGTAGGCGTCGCGCTGCCGTTCCCAGACGAGCAAGTGCTCCCGTGCCGTCGCCGCTTCGGCCGGGTTCCGGGCGGCGTCGTGCCGCTCGCGCCAGTGGCGGACCTGCTTCCGCGCGTGTGCGAGCCGGTCAGCCAACACCGTCGTGTTCGCCCGTGCCCGCGCCCAGGAGGCGACACCGTTCAGGTTGCCGATGACCGCCGGCATCGCCTTGACGAACGCCCGCTGGACCGCGGACGGCACACCGTCGACGCCCGACATCGCCTGCCACCACCCGGCCACGTGCGCAGGGTCGACTCCGGCGAGCCGCTTGGCGACCCGTGCGTCGTCACCGAGCGCGGCGACGGTCTCCGGGTCGAGGGTGCCGAGCCAGGTGAGGAACTGCCCGTCGCTCATCGCGGACACGACCGTGGCGGAGACCAGCTTGCCGAGCACCGACCGGTCCTCGAGCGCGGAGGACGCCGCTCGGTCGGCTGCGGCTCGGCGGGCGACGAGCTCGTCCCACTGCGCCGTCAGCCGAGCGTCCAGCGCTGCCAACCACTCGCCGCTGCGCTCCAGCTGCTGCAGGAGCGCACGGTCCGACTCGACCGCATCCGGTCCGGACGCCACCACGGTGGCATCGCGGATCGCCCGCTCGTTGGCCGCGATGTCGTCCGCAGTGTTCCGCCGGGTCGTCTGCAGGCTCGCGGCGTCGTCCTGGATCTCCCGCACCTGGCGCGCGTAGGTGGCGAGTGCGGCCGACGCCGCGTCCAGCCGCGCCGCGACGCGCTGGGCACTCGCCGGCATCGCCGCCGCCGTCACGAGGAACCGCTGTTGCGCCCGCCCCGCCCAGCCGGACGCCGCGTGCTCCGCAGCGACGAGCACGTGCCGGGCGCCGTCACGGACCGCGTCCGAGTGGTCGTCGTGCCGACGGGCGATCCGCTGGATGCCGTCCGGGTCGCCCGCGACCGGGTCCGCGCTCACCGGACCCGCCGGGCGAGGTCGGCATCCGCACGCAGGACCGCTTCGGCGGCGGCGGTCACGTACTCGCGCAGCGTGTCCGCGTCGTCACCAAGGGACCGGATCATCGCGTCGTGCGCCCTGGCCGACGCGACGAACGCGGACTCGACCGCCCCCGAGCCGAACGCACCGCCGTCCGAACCGGACAACGGGCGCTCAGAGCGGAGGTCGGTGACCGCCTGCCCCGCCGCTCGTGCGACCGCCTGCACCGTCGGCAGGTCGACCGTCAGATCCCCCATGGTGCCCCCTCGTGTTCCCCGAGGAGGTCAACATATCACCGCTGAAGTACGGTGTGTCAAGCAGTGTTCAGCGGTCGATCGGGCGCCCCCGCTCGCCGCTCGCCCAGCTCGTGTCCGCCGTGTCCCCGACCCGCAGGGACAACGTTCCACCCCGCGTCACGAAGGACGCCGGCACCCAGGACCGCTCGTGCGTCCACCCGTTCAACCGGGCGCCCTGCACGTACGGCTCGGTCCCCGAGGACCGGATGACGATCCGCTCGCCGCTCGACCGCCGGATGTCGACCGTGCTGAACGTCGGGCTGCCGATGAGCATCTCCGCTCGCCCGGGCGTCTGCGGGAACAGACCGATCGACGCGAAGACGTACCAGGCGCTCATGGTGCCGAGGTCGTCGTTGCCCGGCAGGCCGCCGGGACCGGTCGAGTAGGCGTCATCCACGACCTGCCGCACGGTCTCCTGCGTCTTCCAGGGCTTGCCGAGCGCGTTGTACATCCACGGCGTGTGGATGTCGGGCTCGTTCGTCGGGTCGAACTTCGTGGCGTCTCCACCGGTCACCGCGAACGCACCGGTGCTGTCGTGGAAGAAGTCGTCGAGCCGAGCGGTCGCGGCGTCGTCACCGCCGAGCGCGCTCGACAGCCCCTGCACGTCCTGCGGCACGAGCCAGGTGTACTGCGCGCTCGTGCCCTGCGCGAACCCGGTGCCGGTCGAGGGCGACCAGTCCGGCGTCCACGATCCGTCGGCCTGACGAGCAGCCTGGTACCCGACGGCGGCGTTGAAGGTGTTCTTCCAGTAGGTCCCCCGCTCCGCGAACATCCGGGCGTCCGACCGCAGCCCGAGGGAACCGGCCCAGTACCCGAGCGCGCTGTCGGAGATCGAGTCCTCGAGGGTCTCGGCCGCACCACCCCAGCAGGAGCAGTCGTCGTTCGCCGCGTACTGGCGCTCCAGGTACTCGTCGAGTGCGGGCCGCTGCGCCAGGCACTGCCCCGGGCACCCGATGTCGCTCTCGGCGTCCGCGTTCTCGACCGTCGCCTGGTGCTTGAGCGAGGCGTAGGCGGCCCGGACGTCGAAGTTCCGGACGCCCATGGCGTACCAGGTGGCGAGCGTCGCGGCCGAGGGGTCTCCGGTCATCACGTGCGTCGGCGCTCCGAGGTGCAGCCACCGGTCCCACACGCCGCCGTTCTGCTCGGCGAACCGCAGCATCGACTGCGCCATGTCCCCGGCGACGTCCGGCCGCAGCAGCGCCAGCAGCTGGATCTGCGCCCGGTACTGGTCCCACCCGGAGTACGTGCCGTAGACGGCCCGGTGTCCGCGGTCCATCCGGTGCACCCGCAGGTCCGGGCCGAGGTAGCGCCCGTCGCGGTCGTTCAGCGTGTTCGGCTGCATGAGTGCGTGGTAGACCGACGTGTACAGCTGGGTGGTCCGGTCAGCCGTGCCGCCACCGACGCGCAGGCGCGACAGTTCACGGTTCCAGGAGGCCCGTGTGCCGGCCGCCACGCTGGCGACGGTCGAGCGCCCGGTCACCTCGCCGTCACGGTTGGCGACCGCACCGGCTGCGCTCACGTACGAGATGCCGATCTTCGCCTGCACCGTCGCTCCGCGACGCGCATCGAACCCGACCCACGCGCCGGACCCGCGTCCGGCGCGGTCGGCGCCGGTCAGGTACCCCTCCCCACCGGAGGAGGACGTGCCTCCAGGCTGGACCGTGCCGTCCTTCCAGGTGCCGGTGCTCGCGAACGCCGTGTCGAAGGTCGCGGTGAAGTAGAGGCGGTAGTAGCTGCGGCGGTCCGGGTTGGTGGCGCCGCCACCGTTCGCGCGGCGGCTGCAGAAGCCGCCGGTCAGGACGCTGCCGCTGACCGTGCGGGTGCGGGGGTCGACGCGGGTGGTCGCGGCCTCGCTGCCGTTGATCGAGTTCGACGTGCGGAAGAGCAGGTTCGCGTCCTTGCCGGCCGGGAACGTGAACGCGCCGACGCCGGCACGGGTGGTCACGGCCAGGTCGGTGCGGACGCCGTTGTCGAGCGTGACGCCGTAGCGGCCGGGGCTCGCGGACTCCTGGTCGTGGGAGTACCCGGCGGCGTAGACGGCGTCCTTCGAGTCGGCGGACGGCGAGGTCGTGACCGGGGTCGTGACCGGCATGATCGGCACGTCGCCGGCAGCCCCGGGAGCACACCCGGCACCGTTCAGGTGCGTCAGGCTGAAGCCGCGCAGCCGGTTCACGTCGTACGAGTAGCCGTTCGCGACCGGGGTCGACGTCTGGTCGCCCGCGGTGCCCGTGGGGCTCCACTGCATCATGCCGAACGGCGCGGTGGCCCCGGGCCAGGTGTTGCCGTTGTTGCTCGTGCCGATGAAGGGGTCGACGTACCGCGCGGGATCGCTGACGGCGCGCCCGGCCTGCGTCGACGGCGAGGCCACGGCCGGCGCGGCGACGATCGCCGTGCCCAGCAGTGCGGCGATCGTGGCCACCGCGGCGAGCGGGAGCGGACGGACGAGCGGGCGACGGTGCACGCGAGATCGGTTCACATCGGTGACGCTAGCCCCCTCGGACGGGGGACGCCGCCCGCGTCACCGAGCGCTCTCCCGCTGTTCACGTCGGGTTCGGCGACGGGCCCGGCCCCGCCCGGTCAGACGACGGTGCGGGCGGCGACCTCGTCGACGAAGGTGCGGACCCGCTGCCGGAACACCGGGTCGGTGGCGGCCCCGCGGACGGGCACGACGTGCAGCCGCCGGTCACCACGTCGCAGCGCCGGCCCGACGAACACCCCCTCGGCGACGTCCGGCGCGGTGGCCGACCAGAGCGTCGAGCGGGCGCCGTCCTCCGCGGTCCGGGCCATGCTGCGGGCGATCATGCCGCCGAGGCGCTGCGCGAGGGTCTCGGCCTGGTCGTTCATCCCCGTCGCCGCGATGCCGGGGTGTGCGATGACCGAGCGGACGTCCGAGCCGGCCGCGCGGAGCCGCTCACCGAGGTCGACCGCGAGCGCCGTCGCCGCCGTCTTCGAGTCGGTGTACACGGTGAGCTGCGAGTAGTCGCTCGGATCGTCGACCCCGCCCGGTGCGGGCACGCGGCGGGTGCGCTGCGACAGGTTCGACCCGACGAGGACGACCCGGGGCGACGGTCCGCCGAGCAGCGGGAGCATCGCGTCGGCGAGCACGGCCGGGCCGACGACGTTGGTGGCCCAGGTGCGTTCGATGCCCTCGTCGGTCAACCCGAACGCGCCCAGCGTCGCGCCGGCGTTGTTGACGAGGGCGTCCACGACGATGCCGTCCGCCACGAGCTGCCGGGCGAACGCCGTGACCGAGGCGACCGACGCGGTGTCGACGACCCGCGCCTCCAGGCCGACGGGCAGGACGCGAGCCGCCTTGTCGGGGTTGCGGACCGCCGCGATGACGCGCGCTCCGGCGGCAGCGAGTCGGGTCGCGACCACCAGCCCGAGTCCGCCGGTCGCGCCGGTGACCACCACGGTCTGGCCGCGCTGGTCGGGCATCGCGGACGGTTCCCACTCGAAGGTGTCCATTGGTCGTCTCCTGCTCACTCGTCGCCTGGAATCGGATGATCCATCCGGAACGGTAGCACAAGCGGATAGAGTGTCCGTATGACGATCGCGATGGCCCGGCCGGAAGCGCTGCGCTCCGATGCGCAACGCAACCGGACCGCGCTGCTCGACGTCGCCCGGTCGTTCGTCGAGCGGGGCGAGCAGCCACTCCTCAACGCCGTTGCACACGAGGCCGGTGTTGGTGTCGGGACCGCCTACCGGCACTTCCCGTCGCAGCAGCACCTGCTCGAGGCACTCGCGATCGATGCGCTCGAGGACATGCTCGACCTCGTCCGTGTCGCCGTCGCGCTGCCCGACGCGGCGGACGCGCTCCGGGGGGTCGTGACGGCTGCGTTCGGGAGCATGGTCGACGACGCGGCCCTCGGCGACCTGCTGACGAACGGCGGCTTCTCGTGCGCCGACACCGCGGCGCTCGCGGGCGACCTGGTCGAGTCCGTCGACGCGCTGCTCGCACGGGCACGGGCCGAGGGGCTCGTGCGTGCCGACGTCGACGCGGACGACCTGCGACGACTGCTGTGCGGGATGCGGGCAGCCGCCGTCGCCGGTGGCTCCCGGGTGCACGACCCCGAGCGCTACGTCGAGGTGCTGCTGGCGGGCCTCCGCCCGGCCTGACCACCACCCTCGCGCCCCGCGTGCCTCGCTGTCAGGATGGGCGCATGAGCGTCATGGTGTCCGTCTTCGATGCGTACCGGTCCCGCACGAGCGAGAAGTACACGGCCTACCCGCCGGACGTGCTCCCCATGTTCGTCGCCGAGATGGACAGCATGCTCGCCGAACCGATCCGCGACGCCCTGGTCACGGCGGTGACGAACGGCGACACCGGGTACGTCGGGCACGGACGGGCCCTGCCCGAGGCGTTCGCCGACTTCGCCGAGAGCCGGTGGGCATGGCGGGTCGACCCCGACCTGGTCCGCACCACCACGGACGTGTCGGTCGCGGCGGTCGAGGTGCTGCGCCGGGTCATCGAGCCGGGCGACCAGGTCGTCATCATGCCGCCCGTGTACCCGCCGTTCTGGGAGTACGTGTCCGAGGCCGGCGGCACCGTCACCGAGGTCCCGCTGCTCGCACCCGCGGGCCCGGCCGACCCCTTCGACACCACGGCCGGCTGGCGGATGGACCTCGACGGCATCGCGCAGGCGTTCGCCGACGGAGCCCGCACGGTGCTGCTCTGCAACCCGCACAACCCCCTCGGCCTGGTGCACGACCGCGCGTCGCTCGTCGCACTGGCGAAGCTGGCCGCCGAGTGGGACGCCGTCGTGGTGTCCGACGAGATCCACGCGCCGCTCGTGCACGCCGACGCGGTGTTCACGCCGTTCCTGGAGTCCTGCCCCGAGGCCGCGTCGCTCGGCGTCGCCCTGACGAGTGCGAGCAAGGCCTGGAACCTCGCCGGCACGAAGTGCGCGATGATGATCGGCGCCTCGGAGCGGGCCCGCGCCTGGTTCGACGGCCTGCCGACCGAGGTCGTCGAGCGCACCGGCATCCTCGGCTACACGGCGAGCGTGGCGGCCTTCAGCGAGGGTGGGCCGTGGCTGGCGTCACTGCTCACCGAGCTCGCGGCGAACCGGCGCACCCTGGCCGAGCGGATCGGCGACGTGCTGCCCGGCGCCGAGTACCGGCAGCCGCAGGCGTCGTACCTGGCGTGGCTCGATCTGCGGGCGCTGCCGTGGGGCGACGACCCCGCAGCGGAGCTCGTCGACCGGGCGAAGGTTGCGCTCGGCTCCGGCCCGGCGTTCGGACGGCAGGGCCGGGGCTTCGCGCGGCTGAACTTCGGGTGCTCGGCGGAGACCCTCGACGAGGGGCTCAGCCGCCTCGCCGCAGCCGCCAGGGGCTGAGCCCGAGCCCGACGCCTACTCGAACCGCTGCCAGGCCGGCTTGTTCGCGTACGTGTAGCGGTAGTAGTCGGCGAGCTGCAGCCCGGCGGCGGCTTCCTCGTCGACGACGACGGTCGCGTGCTCGTGCAGCTGCAGGGCAGAACCGGGCACGAAGGAGCTGAGCGGCCCCTCGATCGCAGCGGCGACGGCCGCGGCCTTCGACGGTCCCTGGGCGACGAGGACGAGCTCGCGGGCCTCGAGGATGGTGCCGAGCCCCTGCGTCATGCAGTGCGTCGGGACCTGCTCGGGCGAGTCGAAGAAGCGCGCGTTCGCGTCACGGGTCGACGGCGCGAGGGTCTTGATGCGGGTGCGCGAGGCGAACGACGAGGTCGGCTCGTTGAACCCGATGTGGCCGTTGGCCCCGATGCCGAGGATCTGCACGTCGATCCCGCCCGCGGCACGGATCGCGGCGTCGTACTCCTTGGCCGCGAACTCCAGGTCGGCGGCACGGCCGTCCGGCACCCGCACGCGCGAGGCGTCGAAGCCGAGCGGTGCCACGACGTCGCGGGCGATCACGGCCGCGTACGACTCGGGGTGCTCGAGCGGGATGCCGACGTACTCGTCGAGGGCGAACCCACGAGCCTCGGCGAACGAGATCTCGCCAGCCTGCACCCGGCGCTGCAGGTCGGTGTAGATGCCCTGCGGGCTGGATCCGGTGGCGAGACCGATGACGGCGGACGGCTTCTTGGCGACGACGGACGCGATCTTGGCCGCGGCGACGCGACCGACCTCGTCCGGCGTGGGCAGGATGATGATCTCCACACGGCAAGCCTACTGGTCATGACCAGTCTGCGACAGGGGTCGCATGGGTAGCGTGGAGGCATGCCGACCCCCGACTTCGTCCTGTCCCTGCGCGAGAAGATCGGCACGGCGCCGCTCTGGCTGTCGGGCGTGAGCGCCATCGTGACCCGCGGCTCCGGCACCGATCGCGAACTGCTCGTGGTGCGGCGGGCCGACACGGGCGCGTACACGCCGGTCACCGGGATCGTCGACCCGGGCGAGGAGCCCGCCGTCGCCGCCGAACGCGAGGTCCTGGAAGAAGCCGACGTCGTCGCCGTCGCCGAACGCCTGGCCTGGGTGCAGGTGCTGCCCGAGATGACCTACCCGAACGGCGACCGGTCGCAGTACCTCGACCTGGTCTTCGCCTGCCGGTACGTCTCCGGCACGCCGAACCCCGCCGACGGCGAGAACACCGAGGCGTTCTGGGCTCGGCTCGACGCCCTGCCCGACATGTCGGAGAACATGCGGGCACGCGTCGAGGCAGGGCTGGCCGACGAGCGCGAGACGCGCTTCCAGCGCTGACCCCACCGGCCTGGAGGCGCGGTGCCAGACCGCCACGGGCCTCCCGTCCGCCGTCGGTCGCGCCCACCCCGCCAAAGCGACAGAAGTCCGCGAAGCATCCGCGCCCATCTGTCGCTTTCGCGACGGTGAGCGCGGTCGCGAGCGCGATCTGTCGCTTTCGCGGGGGGGTGGAGCTACGCGAGCGGCGCGACCGCGACCGGTGCGCCGAGCAGGCGCACGGCGACGGGGTCGCCGGTGGCCCGGCGGTCGCCGACCTCGTGCTGGACGGTCACGACGGTGTCGTCGTCCAGGCGGACGGTGGTGCGGCGGATCGACCCGAGGAAGCTCGAGGTGACGACGGTGCCGGTGATGCCCTCGGGGGCGAAGGCGATGTCCTCCGGCCGGACGTAGGCGAGCACCGGCCCGTCCGGAGCCGAGGAGTCGAGAGCCGGCACCCGGAAGCCGTACACGAAGACGTCGCCCCCGCGCAGGTCGCCCTGCAGCCGGTTCGACTGACCGACGAAGTCCGCCGTGAAGGCCGACGACGGGGTGCGGTAGAGCTCCTCGGGCGTGCCGACCTGCTCGATGTCGCCCGCCTGCATCACGGCGATCCGGTCGGAGACGGCGAGCGCCTCCTCTTGGTCGTGCGTCACGAACACGGTGGTGATGCCGAGGTCGCTCTGGATGCGGCGGATCTCGTCGCGCAGCGACACCCGGACCTTCGCGTCCAGGGCCGACAGCGGCTCGTCGAGCAGGAGCACCCGGGGGCGGGTGACCAGGGCACGGGCCAGGGCGACGCGCTGCTGCTGCCCGCCGGAGAGCTGGTGCGGGTACCGCTCGGCGAACTCGCCGAGGCGGACCATGTCGAGGGCCTCGACCACGCGGCTCTTGCGCTCTGCGGCGGGGACCTGGCGCATCTCGAGGCCGAAGGCGACGTTCTGCCGCACCGTCATGTGCGGGAACAGCGAGTACTGCTGGAACACCATGCCGATGTCGCGCTTGTTGACCGGGGTGTCGGCGACGTCCTGGCCGTCGATGCGGATCGAGCCGGCGTCGATGGCCTCGAGGCCCGCCAGCGCGCGGAGCGCCGTCGTCTTGCCGCAACCGGATGGGCCGAGCAGTGACACGAACTCCCCCGGCTCGACACGGAGGGACAGTCCGGCGAGTGCACGGTGTGCGCCGTAGTGCTTCTCGACGGCGTGGAGTTCGACGACGGCACCGGTGGTGGCGAGGGACGCCGGGGCTGCCGGAGCGGTGACGGTCATGCGGACTCCTCGAGGCGGGGACGACGGGTGGTGCGGGTGCGGCGGACGCGGCCCGTGCGACGGGTTCCGATGCGGCCGATGAGGACGAGCAGCACGAAGCCGAACGCGAGCGCGGCGACCGAGAAGATCGCGGCGACGTACGGGTCGGTCCCCTGCACGAGCACGAGCCCGGTCTGGAACGTGCTGCGGGAGAGGAACGCCGCGAGGGTGTACTCGCCGAGGACCACGGTGATCGTGAGGAAGCACGCGGCGGTGATGCCCCGGCGCAGGTTCGGCAGGAGCACGCGCCAGGTGACGGTCCACCACGAGGCACCGAGTGAGCGGGCCGCCTCGGACAGGACGATCAGGTCCGTCGCGGTGATGGCAGCGGCGATCGGGCGGAACGCGAACGGCAGCGTGATGATCCCGATCGCGAACGCCAGCGTCCAGGAGCCGGACCCGAAGACCTGCGAGACGACCTGGTACACGGGGATGAACCCGACGACGAGCACCACGACCGGCACGGTGATCGGCACGATGCAGACGAACTCCAGGACGCTCCGGAGCCTGGGGTAGCGGAGCGCGGTGATGATCTGGGCGGGCAGCAGCACGAGCAGCACGATCCCGACGGTGATCACGGCGATGAGCAGCGACGCCCCGAGCCCGTCGAACACCGGCTGGTAGGTGAACGCGTTGGCCGGGTCACCGATCGCCGCCCAGTGCGCGAAGGTGAGCCCGCCGTCGGTGCCCTGCCGGAAGGTGAACTGCAGCAGGGCGACCAGCGGCACGGCGAACAGGAGCCCGATCACGGTGAGCACGATCGCTGCCGCACCACGGGACGGGGCCGTGCCGAAGCGGCGGACGCGGGACGGGCCTCCGAGCCGAACCGGCTTCGCCGGGCGGACCGGACGGACCGGGGCCGCCGCGCTCATCGCTGCCACCTCGCGGCACGGCGCTGCAGCAGCGAGTACGCGCCCATCACGACCGCCATCACGACGACCATGCCGAAGGCGAGCACCCCGGCGACGTTCTGTAACCCTGCGAGCGTCTCGCTGGTGAGCTGCGTGCGGATCGTCAGCGGCACGATGCCGCCCTGGGAGATGAGGGCCGCGGCGGTGGCGAACGACGAGAAGCCGTTCGCGAAGAGCAGCAGGAGCGACCCCCAGAACGCCGGCGCCAGGACCGGCAACGCGATCCGGCGCCAGTACGTCAGGCGCGAGGCGCCGAGGGTCGCGGCGGCCTCGCCCCACTGGGCCTTGACGCCCTCGAGGGCGGGCATGAACGTGAGGACCATGAGCGGCACCTGGAAGTAGACGTAGGGGATCACGAGCCCGGGCACCGTGTAGAGGAAGGCGCCGTCCGCGTTGAGGTCGACGTGGAAGACCGTGACCAACCACGTCGTGACGAGGCCTTGCACGCCGATCGTGGCGATGAACGCGAACGCGAGCATGACCCCGCCGAACTGGGCGAGGACGCTCGCCGCCGAGTCGATCATCGACCGGACCAGTCCGTCCGGCCGCAGTGCCGAGAGCGCCCAGCAGACGACCGCGCCGAGCACGGCACCGATGACCGCGGAGGCGGCGGACAGGCCGAACGACCCGCCGAACGCCCGCAGCACGGACGGGTCGGCGAAGGCCGCGAGGTTCGCGAACGTGAAGGCTCCGGAGCCGTCGAAGAAACCGCTGCCGATCGCGATCACGGCAGGGACGGCGAGGAACAGCAGGACGTAGGCGGCGAAGGGCGTCAGCCCCAGCCAGGCGAGGCCGACGCGGCGCCGGACACGGGGTCCGGCGCCGCGGCGGTCGGCATCGGCGGACGCTCGTGCGGACGTCGGGCGCACGGGGCTCGTCGCGCTCGTCGCGCTCGTCGCCGGTGCGGCGTCGGTCGCGGCTGCGCCGCTCGCCGCGGGCGCGTCTGCCGATGCGGTGGTCATGCTGCTCAGGACCCCATCGTCGAGGACCACTTGGCCTTGAGCACCTTGGCGGCGTCGGCGACCTGCGCGTCGGTCAGCTCGACGTAGTCCTTCGGTGCGCCACCGGCGGCGTCGAGGGCGTCCTGGTCGACCTTGCCCGACTTCGTCAGCGCGGCGAGGGTGGACGGGAAGGCGCCGGCCTGCAGGTACAGGTTCTGGACCTCGGGGCTGGCGATGTACTCCTCCCACAGGCGGGCGGCCGCGGGGTGCGGGGCGTCCTTGTTGATGGCCTGCGAGTAGTACGACCCGAGCGCCTGCCCCTTCGGGACGACGGTCTTCCAGTCCTGGTTGCCACTCGCGCCCGCCGCCGGGCCCCAGGCCAGGTTGTTGTACGACCACTGGACGACGACCGGGGTCTCACCCGAGGCGACGGTGGCCTGCGTCGGCAGCACGTTCTGGAAGTTGCCGGCCTGCTTGAGCTTGCCGAAGAAGTCGACGCCCTTGGTGATGTCGTCGGCCGAGCCGCCGTTCTCCAGCGCCGCCAGGTACACCGCGGACGCGGCCTGGTTCGCCTGCGTCGGGTCGCCCCCGATCGAGACCTTGCCCTTGTACTCGGAGCCGAGCAGGTCCGTCATGTCCTTCGGGGCGTCGGAGATCTTCGACGAGTCGTACCCGATCGACATCAGGCCGGTGTAGTCGCGCGTCCAGGCGCCGTCCTCGTCCTTCAGGTTCGTGGGGATGTCGTCCCAGTTCGCGACCTTGTAGTCGGCGAACAGGTCGAGGTTCTCCTGCAGCACGGCGTTGCCGAGGTCGAGCACGTCGGGGGCGGTGGACTGGCCCTTCTGCGACTTGACCGCGGCGACCTCGTCGGCGCTCGAGCCGTTCGGGTTCGCGGAGTTGATCTTGATGCCGTACTTCTTGGTGAAGCCGTCGATGATCTTGCCGTAGTTGGCCCACGTCGGCGGGAGCGTGATGACGTTGAGCTGGCCCTCGGCCTTGGCGGCCTTGACCAGGGCGTCCATGCCGCCGGCGGACTCGGCGCTGGTGGTGGTCTTCCAGTCGGCGTCGCCCTTGCTCGTGCTGGCGGAGCTCGTCGAGGAGCATCCGGCGAGGGTGACGACTGCGGCGGCGGCCAGGGCGATGCCGGCCAGGGTGCGCTTGTGCTGCACGGGTGGGCCTTTCGGGTGGGGGAAGGTGCTGCGGGGACCGGGTGTCCGGGTTCTGCTCGATCGTGGACGCGGCCGGTTTCCGGCCCGTGCTCCGGTGGTGAACGACGGCGGAACAGCGGGTGCGGCTGTACGCTTTGCTCGTTCTGGGCGCAGGGTCGCGCCCACACCAGGCCTGGAGGCACGGATGCGGTTCACGACGACGGTCCTGCAAGCGCGGAAGACGGCGACCGGACTCCCCGTCCCGGAGTCCGTCATCGAGGCACTCGGATCCGGCAAGCGCCCCGCGGTGGTCGTCACGATCCACCGGGGCTACACCTACCGGTCCACCGTCGGGGTCATGGACGGGCAGTTCCTGGTGCCGCTGTCGGCCTCGCACCGTGCGGCCGCCGGGATCGCCGCCGGGGACACCGTCGAGGTCTCGCTCGAGGTCGACACCCTGCCCCGGACCGTCGACCTGCCGGAGGACCTGGCCGCCGCGCTGCAGGAGGCCGGCGTGCGTGCGGCGTTCGACACCCTGTCGAACTCACGGCAGCGGGCGCTCGCCGACCCGGTCACGCAGGCGAGGGCCCCGGAGACCCGGGCCCGGCGGATCGCGAAGGCCGTGGAGTCGCTGCGGGGGTAGGGGTCGGGCGGCCTGGTCGTTCCGGGCGTACCTGGTCGATTCGGGCGTACCTGGTCGGAAGTTCTCGCCAGGTATGCCCGAAAACGCTAGGTATCGCGGGCGTTCTGGGAAAGAACGGGCGCGCTCAGGCCCCGAGCTCGACCAGGACCCGCGGGATCTCGGTGACGAGTTCGCTCGCCAGGTACCCGAGCGGCCCGACCTGCACCGCGAGTCGGTCACCCGCGGCAGCGTGCACGTAGGACGCCCACGCCACGGCCTGTGCCGGATCGGCGCCGCGGGCGAGCAGCCCGGTGACCGCACCGGACAGCACGTCGCCACTGCCACTCGTGCCGAGACCGCCGGAGCCGGTGCCCTTGAGCCACGCCCGGCCCTGCGGTGTGGCGATGGCGTCGCCGAGGGCCACGACCGCTCCGAAGCGGTTCGCGATCGCCACGGCGTCGGCCACGTCGTCGTCGCTGCACTCCCGCCCGAGCAGGCGTTCGGCCTCGCCGGAGTTCGGCGTCATCACGAGCCGTCCACGCAGCGGTTCGAGGCGGTCCCGCACGTCGGCAGCCACCCCGAGGGCGAAGGCGTCGAGCACGACGGTGGTCTGCGGACCGACGACGTCGGCGAGCCCGGCCACGAGGTCACGCGAACCGTCCGGCTCGTCGAGCCCCGGCCCGACAAGCACGGCATCGGCGCTCGAGGCGCTGTCCGCGATGCCCTCGATCGCACCGACGGCGATGTGTCCGTCCTGGTCCTCGTCGAGGGGTTCGACCCCGGACTCGGGCACGGCGACCGCGACCTCGTTCGCGACGCTCCGGCCGACCGCCAGGGTGAGTCGACCGGCGCCGACGCGGAGTGCGGCGAGCGCGGAGAGCATCGCGGCGCCGGGGGTCCGAGCGGCGCCGCCGACGATGAGCACCTGCCCGCGGCCGTACTTGCCGGCACCGGGTTCGGGCAGTGGCCAGTCCCGCAGGAAGTTCGGGGTGACGGGTTCAGTGGACATGTTCGTCGTCCTTCCGGCCGGTGTGCTGGGTGACCTCGTCGTCGTCCAGGTGTCCGATGGAGGAGAACTCCTCGAGCACCCACGGCGATCCGGCATCATCACGACGGAGTCGGGTGAGGGAGGCGTTCGCGACGGCGTGGGTCCGGGCGAACTCCATGAGCGCCGGCTCGTCGAGGTCGAGGCACACCGCGACGGCGAGCATCACCACGGCGTCGTGCGCGGCGATCACCAGGCGCTCGGCGCCGTCGACCCGCTCGACATCGCCGAGGAGCGACCGGAGCCGGAGCATCACGTCCGCCCACGACTCCCCGCCCGCCGGCCGGTGGTAGTACTTGCCGAGCCACTGCCGCCGGCGTTCCTCGTCCGGGTACCGGTTGCGGACGCCCTGCAGGGTCAGTAGGTCGAGGACGCCGAGTTCACGGTCGCGCAGCCGCTCGTCCACCCGCTTCTCGGGTTCGGTGATGCCGGCTGCCTCGAGCGCGATCGCGATCGTCTGCTGCGCACGGAGGTACGGCGACACCCACAGCGCGACGGGGACGTCGTCGATCCCGCGGTCGGCGAGCTCCTGGCCGAGGGCACGGGACTGATCGGTGCCGAGCGGGCTGAGCGGGACGTCGGCGTCCCGGAACTCGACGTCGATCACGTCGTCGCCCGCGGCTTCGGCCCGAGCCGCTGCGACGTTCGCGACCGATTCGCCGTGACGGACGAGCCAGATCTCCTGCACTGCCATGCCGCCACGCTAGCCAGAGCGTGCTGTGCCGGTTCACCGGCGCCGGACGGTCACTCCGCGCGGCGCCGGAGGGTCACCCCGCGCGGCGCCGGACGGTCACCCCGTACGGAGCCGAGCGCTCCGGACCGGTCGGACGGCACACGGGAGCCCCGCCGCCCGGAGTCGCAGCGCCAGCGCATCGAGGTCGAACAGGTCTCGCCACTCGAGCCGGATGATCGTCCGCACACCCGGCACGGTGAGCAACCGACCGTGCCGCCGCTTCTCGTCGAGGAACACCTCGGTCGGACTCCGGCCGCCCAGGTAGCGCTCCTGGGAGTACTTGGCCCGCCCGTCGATCTCGACGATGACCCCGTGGTCCGGGAACCAGAAGTCGACTGTGGACCGACGTCCGTCGACGACGAACTCCTGCTGCAGCACCGGGTCCGGAAGCCCGAGCTCCCGGAACACGACCCGAGCGAGCGACTCGGCCGGTGACCCGGAGCGAGCATCGGCCAGGTCGAGCACCTGCTGCGCCAGGGCTCGGGCGCGGGCCTTCGGAGGAACCGCTCGTCGGAGGTCGGCGTCGTCGAACCCACGTCGCAGTGCGGCGTCCGCGATGACGACGCCCGCCCGCAGGTCGCCGGTCATCGCCACGTCGACGACGGTCCGGGGGACGGAGGTGACCGCGATCGCACCGACCGTGGCCCGTTCGCCCCGGCCGACGGGTCTCGTGTGCAGGACCAGCTCGGCGCTCCGGCCCCGGTACATCGACTCGGGCACCGTCGCGTGCACCGGGACGTCCCACCCGCCGAGCGCTGGGAGGCCGTGCAGGGCCGCCGCGGACAGGTGCGAGGCCGTCGCCCGCGTGCCGAGTCGACCGAGCCGCGCGAAGACCCGGGTGACGTACCGCTGACGAGGCCCGGCGGCGTCCCACGCGGCACCGTCGACGAAGGCGTTCGGTCCGACCCGGACCAGGCGGCCGACACCCTGGGTCCGGGTCCGGCGGCGCAGGGTGGTGGCGTCGAGGCCGGCCTCGTGCATGGCGGAGGCTCGGAGGATGGGCAGCGACTCGTTCATGCACGTGACGATGCCGGACCGGCCATCCGTTCCGGAGGCCGATGTCGGGAACTGTGGACGGGCCTCCAGGCCTGGACGGTTGTGGAGGGGAGACGTTCCTTCCCAGAACGGCCGCGATGCCAAACGAAATCGGGCATACCTGGCCAGAAGTTCCGACCAGGTACGCCCGATTCGACCACCTACGCCCGATTCCACCCGGCCCGGCCCGCGCCCGCACCCCACACCCGCACCC
>NZ_QKSX01000018.1:0-77594 GCF_003234305.1 Curtobacterium sp. MCLR17_055 | reverse complement strand
GCGTCCTGCGGGGTGGACCAGCGGAGGACGGAGTCGACGTCCTCGACGGGCACGTCGAGCTCGCCCGGGGTCAGGTAGAACCAGCCGCCCCAGCGTCCGCGACGGGCGGCGGTCGGATCGCCGGCGTCGATCGCGATGATGCGGCGCGTGACGGTGGTGTCGGTCGTGCCGAGGACCTCGCCGACGCGCATGTGGCCGGTGCCGCCGCCGAACCAGAGCGAGTAGCGGCCCTGCAGCTCGGTGTCGGCGGTGCGCTCGATCGTGACGGTCTTCCGGACGGGGTCGACGGCGTGGATCGGGACGCGTTCGTTGCGCTTGCGGTCGGGGGTGACGACGGCACGGGCGACGGCGGCGACGAAGCCACCGATGACGGCCGTCCCCACCGCAGCAGCTGCCAGACCGGCGCCGAGTGCGATGAACCCGGCCGATCGAGCGGTCTCCTGGACGACGTCCTCGGCGGGTCGCGCGGATCGGGACATGGCCCGGAGCCTAGTCTGCATGTGTGTCCGAAACCCGAGAGCCCGACGCCTTCGCGCGGCTCCGCGCGTTCGTGTCCGGCGGCAGCGGCCGTGCCGAGACCACCGTCACCGAGATCCCCTCCCCGACCCGGATCGCACCGTTCTCGATCGCCCTGGCGGCGGACGTGTCCGGCACCGCGCACGGGGTGGAGTCGGACCTGGGCACCGGACGGTTCATCGCCCTGTACGACCCGGAAGAACCCGAGGGCTGGGGCGGCGCGTTCCGTGTCGTCTCCTTCGCCCAGGCGCCGCTCGAGCCGGAGATCGGCGTCGACGAGTTCGTCGCCGACGTCACCTGGAGCTGGCTCGTCGACGCGCTCGAGTCGCACGGTGCGACGTACGACCACGCCTCGGGCACGGCCACCAAGATCATCTCGCGCGGGTACGGTGACCTCGCCGCACAGGGCGACGGCGCCCAGCTGGAACTCCGCGCGTCGTGGACACCACGCGGCGACGACCTCACCGCACACGTCCGGGCCTGGCAGGACATCGTCGCCATGCTCGCCGGTCTGCCGCCCGCATCGGACGGCGTGACCCTGCTGGCCCCGAGGAGGCTCGCCAAGTGACCGACCCCGCTCCCCAGGACGCCGCTGGATCGACCGGCCCGGCTGCGTCCGCAGCCACGGCTGCCGGCTCGACTGCTCCCGCTGCCAGCCCTGCCTTCGAGGCGTCGCACGACGCCGTCAAGGTCATCGACACGCGCGAGGACTACCTCGAGGCGGTCGCCGCCATCGCCGCCGGCCACGGCCCCGTCGCGGTCGACGCCGAGCGCGCCAGCGGCTACCGCTACTCGCAGCGCGCCTACCTGATCCAGGTGTTCCGCCGCGGTGCCGGTGCGTTCCTGTTCGACCCGATCCCGATCGGCGACTTCTCCGAGCTGCAGGCCGCCATCGTCGACGAGGAGTGGCTGTTCCACGCCGCCTCGCAGGACCTGCCGTGCCTGCAGGAGGTCGGCCTCGTCCCGACGCGCATCTTCGACACCGAGCTCGGTGCCCGGATCGCTGGGTTCCCCCGTGTCGGCCTCGGCGCCGTCGTCGAGCAGCTGCTGGGCATCACCCTCGCCAAGGCGCACTCGGCCGCCGACTGGTCGACCCGTCCCCTGCCGCAGTCGTGGCTCGTGTACGCGTCGCTCGACGTCGAGCTGCTGCCCGACCTCCGCGACGCCCTCGCCGAGAAGCTCGACGAGGCGGGCAAGACCCGGATCGCGCAGGAGGAGTTCGACGCGGTCCTGCACCGTGCGCCGAAGCCCGCCCGTGCCGAGCCCTGGCGTCGCTTGTCCGGCATGCACGCGCTCCGTGGTGCGCGAGCACTGGCGATCGCCCGGTCGCTCTGGCTCGCCCGCGACGAGTACGCCCGACAGGCGGACATCGCCCCCGGGCGCACCATCCCCGACTCGGCGATCGTCGCCGCCGCGGCCGCTGCACCCGAGTCCCGCGCCGAACTCGGCGCGCTGAAGACCTTCACGGGCCGCGCCAGCCGTTCCGAGCTCGACCGCTGGTGGGCCGCCGTCGAGGAAGGCCGCACCACCGAGGACCTCCCCCGTCTCCGCGGTGCCGGCGAGGCGACGCTGCCGCCACCCCGTGCCTGGGCCGACCGCAACCCGGCGGCCGACCGCCGGTACAAGGCGGCGCGCGCCGCGGTGACGAAGCGTGCCGAGGAGCTCGACATCCCCCTCGAGAACCTGCTCACGCCGGAGACGCTCCGGCTCGTGTCGTGGGCCCCGCCGTCGCCGGTCTCGACCGAGCTGGTCGGCGCCGCCCTCGCCGAGCACGACGCCCGCCCGTGGCAGGTCGAGGAACTCGCGTCGATCATCGCCTCGGCCTTTGTCGCTGCTGCACAGCGGCCCGCGGCGACGGACGACGACGAGTCGTAGGAACTGCCCAACCGGCATGCGGCCGCCCAGGCTGGGGGCATAGCGTCGGGAGGGTCGCCGGGCGAGGCCCGGCCAGGCCGGAGCGACCTGCGTTCCGGCCCGATCGATGAGGATCTGGGAGGCCCGGATTGCCAAAGGCATCAGACGTCGTGTTCGTGGACGGCGTTCGCACACCGTTCGGACGAGCCGGCGAGAAGGGGGTGTTCTGGAAGACCCGGTCCGACGACCTCGCGGTGCACGCGATGCGCGGACTGCTCGACCGGAACGCCTTCGACACCGCAGCCGTGGACGACGTCGCCGTCGCGGCGACCACGCAGCAGGGTGACCAGGGGCTGACGCTCGGCCGCACGGTCGGCATGCTCGCGGGTCTGCCGAAGTCGGTGCCCGGCTACGCGATCGACCGCATGTGCGCCGGTGCCATGACGAGCGTCACGACGCTCGCGGGTGCCATCGCCTTCGGCGCCGCCGACATCGCGATCGCCGGTGGTGTCGAGCACATGGGCCGGCACCCGATGGGCTTCAACGCCGACCCCAACCCGCGCTTCGTCGCGGAGCGCATGGTCTTGAGCGACGCCCTCGTCATGGGCGCCACCGCCGAGCGCCTGCACGACCGCTTCCCCGCGATCACGAAGGACCGCACGGACGCCTACGCCGTCCAGTCCCAGCAGCGCTACGCCGCTGCCTGGGCGAACGGC
Source organism: Curtobacterium sp. MCLR17_055 (assembly GCF_003234305.1). Classification (NCBI taxonomy): domain Bacteria; kingdom Bacillati; phylum Actinomycetota; class Actinomycetes; order Micrococcales; family Microbacteriaceae; genus Curtobacterium; species Curtobacterium sp. MCLR17_055. Next base: position 74,508 of record NZ_QKSX01000018.1, on the reverse strand, counting down.
AAGCTCCAACCGGACGTCATCCCGGTCGAGGTCAACAAGGGCGACGGCTGGGACGTCGTCAGCACCGACGAGCCGCCGCGACCGGGGACCACCCTGGAGGCGCTGGCCGCGTTGAAGACGCCGTTCCGGCCCCACGGACGGGTCACCGCCGGCAACGCCGCCGGTCTCAACGACGGTGCCACCATGGGCCTGCTCGCGTCCGAGGACGGTGCGAAGCAGCACGGACTGTCGACGAAGATGCGCATGGTCTCGTTCGCCTTCGCCGGCGTCGAGCCCGAGGTCATGGGCGTCGGCCCGGTCCCCGCGACCGACAAGGCCCTGTCGAAGGCCGGCCTGTCGATCGACGACATCGGCCTGTTCGAGATCAACGAGGCGTTCGCCGTCCAGGTGCTCGCGTTCCTCGACAACTACGGCATCGCCCAGGACTCTCCGAACGTGAACGCCTGGGGCGGCGCGATCGCCGTGGGCCACCCGCTCGCGTCGAGTGGCGTCCGGCTGATGAACCAGCTCGCCGCACAGTTCGCCGAGCGACCGGACGTCAAGTACGGCATCACCACGATGTGCATCGGGCTCGGCCAGGGCGGCACCGTCATCTGGGAGAACCCGAACCACAGCAAGTCGGCCGAGCGTTCGGCTCGGAAGGGGGCGTGACCATGACCATCGTCGACAACGACCGACTGGCCGAACTCAGCGAGGACGAGGTCGTCACGCACTCGTTCGTCAAGCACGTCACGATGCCCTCTGGTGGCACGCTGGCGCTCATCACGCTCGACAACGGCAAGGACTACAAGCGGCCGAACACCCTCGGGCCCCGCACGCTCCGTGAGCTGTCCGGCGTGCTCGACACCCTGAAGACCGAGGCTGCCGCCGGCACGATCCAGGGCGTCGCGATCACCGGCAAGGAGTACTGCTTCGCCGCCGGGGCCGACCTGTCCCAGGCAGCGGCGGTCCCGTCGCGCGAGGCCGCCCACGACCTGGCCGCCCTCGGGCACGCCACGCTCCGCAAGTTCGCCGACCTCGGGGTGCCGTCGTTCGCGTTCGTGAACACCCTGGCGCTCGGTGGTGGGCTCGAGATCGCCCTGCACTGCACCTACCGGGCGTTCTCGTCCGCGGCGCAGGGCATCGGCCTGCCCGAGGTGTTCCTCGGCATCATCCCCGGCTGGGGCGGCGCGACGCTGCTCCCCCGCCTGATCGGTCCGGAGCGCGCGCTCCGCGTCATCGTCGAGAACCCGCTCAAGAACAACCGTCTGATGGACGGCCCGGCCGCGGTCGAGATCGGCATCGGCGACGTGCTCGTCCCGTCCGTCACGTTCCTGCCCTCGGCCGTGGCCTGGGCGGACGGCGTCATCACCGGCACGACCAAGGTGGTGCGGAAGAACGAACCAGGCATGCTCGAGAAGGCTGCCTGGGGCACCGTCGTCAAGGTCGCCCGCGGACAGGTCGCCTCGAAGATCGGCACCGTGCCGAAGTCGCCGTTCCGGGCGCTCGACCTCGTGGCCGCCGCCAAGTCGGGCTCGCTCGACGAACGGTTCGCCGACGAGGACGAGGCCCTCGCCGACCTCATCTCGGGCGACCAGTTCGCCGCGTCGATGTACGCCTTCGACCTCGTGCAGAAGCGTGCGAAGAAGCCCGTCGGCGCTCCCGAGGGCGTCGAGCCGAAGAAGATCACGAAGGTCGGCGTCCTCGGCGCCGGGCTGATGGCGTCGCAGTTCGCGCTGCTGTTCGCCCGACGTCTGGGCGTCCCCGTCGTCATCACCGACGTCGACCAGTCCCGTGTGGACGCCGGCGTCGAGCGGATCCGCGGCGAGGTCGCGAAGCTGCTCGACAAGGGCCGGATCTCCCCCGACGACGCGAACCGCATCACCGCACTCGTCAGCGGGTCGGTGTCCTACGACGCCTTCGCCGACGCCGACTGGGTGATCGAGGCCGTCTTCGAGGAGATGACCGTCAAGCAGGAGGTCCTCCGGAAGATCGAGCAGGTCATCGCACCGGACGCCATCCTCGCCACGAACACGTCGTCGCTCTCCGTCGACGAGATGGCGTCGGTGCTCACCAACCCGGAGCGGCTCGTCGGCTTCCACTTCTTCAACCCGGTCGCGGTCATGCCGCTGCTCGAGGTGGTGCGTGCGGCGAAGACCTCGGACGAGGCCCTCGTCACAGCCCTCGCCGTCGCGAAGACCCTGAAGAAGACCGCGATCATCACCGCGGACCAGCCGGGCTTCGTCGTCAACCGGGTGCTCGCGCGGGTGCTCGGCGAGGCGATGCGCGGCGTCGAGGAGGGCACTTCGTTCGACACCGTCGCCCAGGGTGCCGCGCCCCTCGGCCTGCCGATGTCGCCGTTCGAGCTGCTCGAGCTCGTCGGGCTGCCGGTCGGCGCGCACGTGCTCGACTCGCACCACGCGGCCTGGCCCGAGCGCTTCTACCCCGGCGACGGGCTGAAGAAGATCGCCGAGCACGGGACGATCCTCACCCGCGACAAGAAGGGCAACGCAACCGGGTACGACCCCGCCGCCGTGAAGCTCGTCGCGCCCTCCAAGAAGGACGCGAAGCCCGTCGACGCCGCCGAGATGCAGCGCCGGTTCGAGGATGCCCTGGCCGACGAGCTGCACCGCATGCTCGAGGACCGGGTCGTCGAGCACGTCGAGGAGATCGACCTCGGGCTCATCCTCGGTGCGGGGTACCCGTTCCAGGCCGGTGGGATCAGCCCGTACCTCGACCGCAGTGGCGCTTCCGAGCGTGTCTTCGGCGCGACGTTCCACGAGCCCCGGATCGTCGGCCCCGCCTCCCGCTAGGGCTCAGCACGCAAAACACCGGTGTTCGCGCACCGAACACCCGCAAACCGCGGAGTGGAGCGCGAACACCGGTGTTTTGCTGACCGGGACGGAACCAGCCGGCCGCGGCCGAGCCGTCAGCGGTCGGACGCCGCCGACTCGCGGGACCGCGCGGGCTTCGCCTGCGGCAACTTCGTCCCGACGACCTGGTCGATGACGTCGCGGGCGATGGCCTGCGCCGTCAGCCCTGCGTCGGCGAGGATCTGCGACCGGGTCGCGTGGTCGATGAACGCGTCGGGCAGCCCGAGCTCGTTCACCCCGGTGTCGACCCCGGCGGCGCGCAGGTCCTGCCGCAGCCGGGTCCCGACGCCGCCGACCCGCACGCCGTCCTCGATGGTGATCACGAGTCGGTGCGTCCGCGACAGCTCGATCAGCGACGTCGGGATCGGCACCACCCAGCGCGGGTCCACGACGGTGACGCCGATGCCCTGCGCCTCGAGCAGCGCCGCGGCCTCGAGGGCCACCGGCACCATCGACCCGACAGCGACGAAGAGCACGTCCTCGACGTCGTCCGCGGCTGCGTGCAGGACGTCCACACCATCGGGGAGACGACGGACCGCGGGGATGTCCGGTCCGACCTGCCCCTTCGACCACCGCAGCACGGTGGGGGCGTCGTCGACGGCGATCGCCTCGCGGAACTCCTCGCGCAGGGTCGCAGCATCGCGGGGTGCGGCGATCCGGATCCCTGGCACGACCTGCAGCAGCGCGAGGTCCCACATGCCGTGGTGGGAGGGGCCGTCCGGGCCGGTGATGCCGGCACGGTCGAGCACGAACGTCACGCCGGCCTTGTGCAGGGCGACGTCCATCAGCACCTGGTCGAACGCACGGTTCAGGAACGTCGCGTAGAGCGCCACCACGGGGTGGAGTCCCCCGTAGGCCAGACCCGCGGCGGTCGTCACGGCGTGCTGCTCGGCGATGCCGACGTCGTACACGCGGTCGGGGTGCTGCTCCTGGAACAGGTGCAGCCCGGTCGGCCGGAGCATCGCCGCCGTGATCGCGACGATCCGGGGATCCGAGGCGCCGGCATCGGCCAAGGAGGACGCGAACACCGAGGTCCACGACGGACCCGATGCTGCGTCGAGCGACTCCCCCGTCTCCGGGTCGATGTGCCCGACGGCGTGGAACTGGTCGGCCTGGTCGCGCAGGGCGGGCTCGAAGCCGTGGCCCTTCTCGGTGATCGCGTGCACGATCACGGGAGCGCCGTACTCCTTCGCCTGCCGGAGTGCTGCCTCCATCGCCTGCTGATCGTGGCCGTTCACCGGGCCGATGTACTTGATGTCGAGGTTCGAGTACAGCGCCTCGTTGTTCGTCAGCCGCGACAGGAAGCCGTGCAGGCCACCGCGCATGCCCCGGTACACCGCACGACCCGGAGCGCCGAACCGAGCCGCCACGGCCTGCGTGCCCTCGTACAGGGCCCGGTACTCGCGCCGGGTGCGCACGGAGCTCAGGAACCGCGCCATGCCACCGATCGTCGGGGCGTAGGAGCGGCCGTTGTCGTTGACGACGATGACCAGGCGCCGGTCGTTGTCGTCGGAGATGTTGTTGAGCGCCTCCCACGTCATGCCGCCGGTGAGGGCGCCGTCCCCGACCACCGCGACGACGGTGCGGTCGGTCTGCCCGGTCTGCCCGAACGCGCGGGAGATGCCGTCAGCCCACGACAGCGACGACGACGCGTGCGAGGACTCGACGATGTCGTGCTCGGACTCGCTCCGCTGCGGGTAGCCGGCGATGCCGCCGCGTTCGCGCAGCTTGGAGAAGTCCTGGCGCCCGGTGACGAGCTTGTGCACGTACGACTGGTGCCCGGTGTCGAAGACGAACGGGTCGTTCGGCGAGTCGAACACGCGGTGCATCGCGAGCGTCAGCTCCACGACGCCCAGGTTCGGCCCGAGGTGCCCACCGGTCTTCGCGACTTCGGCGACCAGGAAGCGCCGGATCTCGGCGGCGAGGTCGGTCATCTGCGCGTCGGAGAGACGCTTCAGGTCGCGCGGCGACGTGATGCTGGCGAGCAGGCTCACGGGCGCTCCTTTCGTGGGGCTGTCGGCCCACTCTATGCGCGGAACCGGCAGACGGACTGGAGGCGCGGTACCAGCTGGCACCGCGCCTCCAGTCCGTATCCGGGTCGCGTCAGACGAGCGAGCGGAGCACGTACTGCAGGATGCCGCCGTTGCGGTAGTAGTCGGCCTCGCCGGGGGTGTCGATGCGGACGACCGCGTCGAACTCGATCGGCTGCTTGCCGGCCGGCGAGTGCTCGCTCGGTGTCGCTGTGACGTGCACCGTCTTCGGCGTGCGGCCCTCGTTCAGCTCGGTCAGCCCGGAGATCGAGACGACCTCGGTGCCGTCGAGCCCGAGGGACTCGACCGTCTCGCCCGCCGGGAACTGCAGCGGGACGACGCCCATGCCGATGAGGTTCGAGCGGTGGATCCGCTCGAAGCTCTCGGTGATGACCGCACGGACACCGAGCAGGTTCGTGCCCTTGGCCGCCCAGTCGCGGGACGAGCCGGAGCCGTACTCCTTGCCACCGAAGATGACGAGCGGGATGCCCTGCTCCTGGTAGTGCTGCGAGGCGTCGTAGATGAACGACTGCGCACCGTCCGGCGTCGTGAAGTCACGGGTGTACCCGCCCTCCACGCCGTCGAGCAGCTGGTTGCGCAGACGGATGTTCGCGAACGTGCCGCGGATCATGACCTCGTGGTTGCCGCGACGCGAGCCGTAGGAGTTGAAGTCCTTGCGGTCGACGCCGTGCTCGGCGAGGTACTGGCCGGCGGGGCTGTCGGCCTTGATCGAACCGGCCGGCGAGATGTGGTCGGTCGTGACCGAGTCGCCGAGCTTCGCGAGCACCCGGGCGCCGGAGATGTCCGACACCGCGTCGGGCTGCATCGTCATGCCCTCGAAGTACGGGGGCTTCCGGACGTAGGTCGACTCCTGGTCCCACTCGAAGGTGTCACCCGTCGGGGTCGGCAGGTTCTTCCAGCGGTCGTCGCCCTCGAACACGGAGCCGTACTCGTGGGTGAACATCTCGGTGTCGATCGACTCGTCGATGACCTGCTGCACCTCGGCCGCGTCGGGCCAGATGTCGGTCAGGTAGACGTCGTTGCCGTCCTGGTCGGTGCCGAGGGCGTCCTTGTCGAAGTCGAAGTGCATCGACCCGGCGAGGGCGTAGGCGATGACCAGCGGCGGGGACGCCAGGTAGTTCATCTTGACGTCGGGGTTGATCCGGCCCTCGAAGTTGCGGTTGCCCGAGAGCACCGCGGTGACGGCGAGGTCGTTGTCCTGCACGGCCTGCGAGATCTCCTCGGGCAGCGGGCCCGAGTTGCCGATGCAGGTGGTGCAGCCGTAGCCGACCGTGTAGAAGCCGAGCTGCTCGAGGTAGGTGGTGAGACCGGCCTTCTCGTAGTAGTCGGTGACGACCTTCGACCCGGGCGCGAGGGTGGTCTTCACCCAGGGCTTCGCGGTGAGGCCCTTCTTCGCGGCGTTCCGGGCGAGGATGCCGGCGGCCATCATGACCGACGGGTTCGACGTGTTCGTGCACGAGGTGATCGCGGCGATCGCGACGGCACCGTGATCGATCGTGAACGGATCGGCCCCGTCCATCGCGACCTTCGTCGGCGCCGAGGCGGTCGACGGTGCGCTCGACACGTGCACGTGCTCGTGCAGCGCCGTGTCCTCGTTGGTGGAACCGGCGGCGATCGGGTCGGAGGCCGGGAACGTCTCCTCGACCGCGTCGTCGAGGTCGGTCTGCTCGGACGGCGTCGTGTAGTTGTTCAGGTCGAGCTCGAACTGGCTCTTCGCGTTCGTGAGCTCGATGCGGTCCTGCGGACGCTTCGGGCCCGAGATGGAGGGCACGACCGTGGAGAGGTCGAGCTCCATGTACTCGGAGTAGTTCGGCTCGACCGAGGCGTCGTGCCACAGGCCCTGGGCCTTGGAGTACGCCTCGACCAGGGCGATCTGTGCCTCGTCGCGACCGGTCAGCCGCAGGTAGTCCAGCGTGACGTCGTCGACCGGGAAGATCGCCGCCGTCGAACCGAACTCGGGCGACATGTTGCCGATGGTGGCGCGGTTGGCGAGCGGGACGGCGCCGACGCCCTCGCCGTAGAACTCGACGAACTTGCCGACGACGCCGTGCTTGCGGAGCTCCTGCGTGATGGTGAGCACCACGTCGGTCGCGGTCACGCCGGCCGGGATCTCACCGGAGAGCTTGAAGCCGACGACCTTCGGGATGAGCATCGACACGGGCTGGCCGAGCATCGCGGCCTCGGCCTCGATGCCGCCGACGCCCCAGCCGAGCACGCCGAGGCCGTTCACCATCGTGGTGTGCGAGTCGGTGCCGACCAGGGTGTCCGGGTACGCGTACGTCTCGCCGTCGAAGTCACGCGTGTAGGTGACCTTCGCCAGGTACTCGATGTTCACCTGGTGGACGATGCCGGTGCCCGGCGGGACGACCTTGAAGTCCTCGAACGCGGTCTGGCCCCAGCGGAGGAACTGGTAGCGCTCACCGTTCCGCTCGTACTCCAGGTCCGTGTTGCGCTGCAGGGCGTCCGTGCTGCCGAACAGGTCGGCGATGACGGAGTGGTCGATGACCATCTCGGCCGGGGACAGCGGGTTGATCTTGTTCGGGTCGCCGCCGATGTCCGCCATGGCCTCGCGCATGGTGGCGAGGTCGACGATGCACGGCACACCCGTGAAGTCCTGCATGACGACGCGTGCCGGCGAGAACTGGATCTCGGTGTCGGGTTCCGCGTCGGGCCGCCAGGAGCCGAGCGCCCGGATCTGTCCCTCGGTGACGTTCTTGCCGTCCTCGGTGCGGAGGAGGTTCTCGAGCAGCACCTTCAGGCTGTAGGGCAACTTCTCGTGCCCGGGAACCGAGTCGATCCGGTGGATCGCGTAGTCGACACCCCCAACCGACAGTGTGTCCTTCGAGCCGAAGCTATTGACTGCAGCCACCGTGCCGCCTCCCTACTGATCGGTTTGCCCTCATCCTCGCGGGCCGTGGACCGTCCCACCAGCAAGGCAAACCTAATCCCGAGGACGCGTGCGCGCCCTGCGAGAACTATCTTGATGTCGAGAGAACTCTACACCGGGGTGACGTCGTCACGTCGGACGAACACGGTGCGGACCAGCAGCCAGGTCACCCAGAGCACCGCCGCGTACAGCGGCACGCCGAGGATGAGCTTCAGCCCGGCGAGCAGTTCGACCTGCGCCGTCAGGTACAGCGGGACCTCCACCGCGAGCCGGACCGCGAACAGCCCGACCCAGATCCAGGTGGCGACCGTCAGCACGCGGCGCTTGACGGGGTCGGCGCGCCAGTCGACGTGCGAGCCGTCCTCGTTCGCGGGCAGCAGGAACCCGACGACGAGCCCGATGAGCGGCCAGCGGATCGCCAGCGTGATCAGCAGCCCGACGAGCCAGACGGCGTTGATGACGATCCCGGGGATGAAGTTGCTCTCCGCGCGGCCGGTGATCAGCGCCAGGCCGGCCGAGACCGCGACGCCGAGGATGCCCGCGAACGACATCGTCACCGACTGCCGCTGCAGCAGCCGGAGCACCACGAACACCAGGCCGACCGCCACCGGGATCACGACGCTCGGCACGAGCTCCTTCGTGATCGCGTAGACGACCAGGAACGCGAACCCGGGCAGCACCGACTCGGCGAGCCCGCGCACCCCGCCGACCGCGCCGAGCAGCGCCCGGCCGGACGGTGCCTCACCGGGTGCCACGCGGGCGATCCCGGCGTTCTGCACGGCGTCGCGGAACTGCGCGGAGAACGACGGCGCCACCGATGACTCAGCAGCCGGCGCAGCGGGGTCGGAGCCAGCCGTCTCGGGTCGTGGGGTGTCGTCGTGGTCCGGCACCGTGCCTCCAGGCGGGGTTGGTCGTCAGTCGGTCAGATCGCGGTCTGCGTCGACTTGGGCATGTGCAGCGGGATGAGGTCGCGCGGCGGCATCGGCGTCGTGCCGCGCACGACGACGACGCTGCGGAACAGCTCCTCGATCTCGCTCGCGTCGTCGGGCTGCTCGGCGGCCTTGCCGGCGATCACGCCGCGCAGGAACCAGCGCGGGCCGTCGACGCCGACGAAGCGGGCCGGACGGGAGCCGGCGGTGCCGCCGTCGCCGTCCACGGCGACCGGGACGGACGCGCGGAGCTCGGGACCGAACGGGCCGTCGACCTCGGTCACGACACCGCCCTGGCGCTCGATCTGCTCGGCGATCTGGGCGCGGATCTCGTGCCACAGGCCGGTGGACCGGGGTGCCGCGAACGGCTGGACCTGCAGCGTGGACTCGTCGTAGTCGAGCCCGACCGCGACGACGCGCTGCGAGCCCTCTTCGACCTCGAGGCGCAGGTGCAGGCCCTCGCGCGGGAGCACCTTCACCCCGCCCAGGTCGACGTAGGGGCGGACCAGGTTCGCCTCGGTCTCGTCGTGGGGGCCGTTCTCGGCCCGGTCCTCCGGAGCGGACTTGTCCGTCGGGGCGACCGCGTCGACCTCGTCGAGGTCCGCGTCGGCATCCGTCGCGATGTCGACCTCGGGGGACGTGTCCGCGACCTCGATGTCGTCGGCGACGGCGTCCGCCACCTCGACCTCGTCCCGCTTGCGTCGGCCGAACTTCATGCGCGCGTTCCTTCCTGAGCGTCTGCGGCGGCACCGGTCACGGCGTCGCTCCGGTCACCGTAGCCCGACGAGCCGAACCCGCCCTGTCCGCGGACACTGTCCGGCAGGTCGTCGACCCGGGTGTAGGTCACCTGCGGCACCGGCATCACGATCAGCTGGGCGATGCGGTCGCCGACGTGCACCTCGTACGGTTCCGTCTGGTCGGTGTTGAGCAGGGCGACCTTGATCTCCCCGCGGTAGCCGGAGTCGACGGTGCCGGGGCTGTTCACGATCGTGATGCCGTGCTTCGCAGCGAGGCCGCTCCGCGGGACCACGAACGCGGCGTACCCCTCGGGCAGCGCGATGCGCAGCCCCGTGGCGGCCAGGTGTCGCTCCCCCGGCTGCAGCACGAAGGCCTCGGTGGAGACGAGATCGGCACCCGCGTCGCCGGGGTGGGCGTGGCCGGGAGCGTGCTCCCCGGTCCAGAGGACGTCGACTGGTTCGGTCACGTGACGAGGGTAGTGCAGCCGTGACCGTTCCGTGACCTCGCTCGCTCGTGATCGAATGGACCCGTGACCCTGTACCGCGAACGACTCTGGGCCCCGCCCGCCCTCTACCTGGCGACGGCGCTCGTCATCCCCGCCACCCTGCTCGTCTTCCTCCCCATCAGCGTCCTGGCCGGCGTCCTCGTGGCGATCGGGATGGAGCTCGGGGTCCTGGTCCTCCTGTGGGCACTCGCACCCACCATCGAGGTCACCGACACCGAGTTCCGCGCGGGCAAGGCACACCTCCCCCGCACGCTCGTCGGCACGACCGAGGCGTTCGATGGCGCAGCGGCGACCGAGCAGCGCGGGCCGGCACTCGACGCCCGCGCCTGGACCCTCTTCCGCGGCTACGTGCGCGGGGTCGTCAAGGTCGAGGTGCGCGACGACGCGGACCCGACGCCCTACTGGCTGGTCAGCGTCCGGCACCCGGGCAAGGTCGTCGAGGCGCTGCGGTCCTGACGGACCACGGTCCACGGCCTGGAGGCGCGGCTCGGCCCCGCCTCGCAGCACACGACGAAGGCCCCGCCTCCCTGGAGGATGCGGGGCCTTCGCTGATCGTTTCGTCGAGAGCGACGCGGCTGTGCTCGCTAGAGCGAAGCGCACTCCGCGCAGACCGGTCCGAGCTTCGACTCGTGGTCGAGCTGGGAGCGGTGCTTCACGAGGAAGCACTCGACGCAGGTGAACTCATCGACCTGCGGGGGCAGCACCACGACGTCGAGGTCGACGTCGCTGAGGTCCTGCCCGGCGAGTTCGAAGCTGCCGGGGTTGTCGGAATCATCGTCGACGACCCCCGACATCTTGTCGGGAACGCGCTCCTTGAGGGCCTCGATCGACTCTGAGTCAGAGTTGTCGTCGGTCTTCCGGGGGGCGTCGTAATCGGTGGCCATGCCCATCCATTTCTCGTATCGAGAGGTCGTCGCCGGGTGATCGGCGGCGACAGTTTGCACCACGCCCCGCCAGAGCGCAAACCGAGTGCTGCGGCGGGTCGTGCTGGCTGTGCAACCCATGACCGGAACCGGACATTCCCGACACCCGTTGCCGGAGCGGGATCGGCCGTGCGGATGTCCGCGGCACGCCCGTGCGCCTCCCCGGAAACCGCCCGTCGTCCCTGCATACTCACGGGGTACGACAGCAGGACCGTACGCGACGCTGGGAAGGCGGAACCATGCAAGACGTGAGAGTCATCGGAGTCGAGTCCGGCGCACTCCTCCTGGCGACCGACGGCGGCACCGAGTTCCGGTTGCCCGTCACGTCGTCGCTGGCAGGCCAGGTGCGCCAGGCGAACCCCGACGCCGGTCCGCAGAAGCGGGTCTCCCCCAAGGACGTCCAGGCGCGCATCCGTGGTGGCGCCGACGCCGCCGACGTGGCCGCCGCGCTCGACGTCGACGTCGAGTACGTCCGCCGCTTCGAGGGCCCGGTCCTCGCCGAGCGTGCCTTCATCCTCGACGCCTCGCACCGTGTGCCGGTCACCCCGGTCGACGACGAGGCCCCCGACACCTTCGGCCCCGCGATCACCGCGAAGCTCGAGGCCGGCGAGGCCACCGCGATCACCTGGGGCTCCTGGAAGCACCCGGAGAGCGGCTGGCAGGTCCGCGTCCGCTACACCGCTGGCGAGGTCGAGCACGACGCCCAGTGGCACTTCGACCCCAAGACCTCGACCCTCGTCCCGGACAACGGCGACGCGCACCGGCTGTCGCACACCGACGACGAGGGAATCGCCCCACGCCTGCGTGCGGTCGAGTTCGAGCAGCAGGACGACGACGGCACCCGCTTCGACTCCGGTGCCTTCCGCGTCGACGAGCCGGAGCAGCCGGCCGCCGAGCCCGAGCCGTCCCAGCACGCGCCGCTCCGTGCACCGCTGCCCCGCATCGGCCAGGCCGCCGTGGAAGAGCGCGCTCCCGGCAACGAGACCGCCGACCTGCTCGAGGCGCTCCGCCGTCGCCGCGGTGAGCGCGAAGCAGCGTCGTTCGGCGAACAGCGCGACGAGTCCGCCCGCGGCACGTCCATCAGCGTCGTCGACATCCCGCTGCAGGGCTTCGAGGACGGCGGCGCGCACGACACCGCACCGCAGTCGACCGACGCCCGTCCGGCCTCGGCGCCGGAGCCCGAGAGCCGTGGCGAACGCAAGAAGCGCAACCGCCGCTCGATGCCGAGCTGGGACGAGATCGTCTTCGGCACCCGCCCGGACGACGACCCCGCCTGATCCCCACGCACACCGGCCGTCGGCGCTGCCCCTCGTGAGCACTGACGCCCCTAGTGAGCGAACGCGCCGGCGAGCCGGAGCGGCACGATCGTCTCCTCGTCGGTCATCGCCCCGTGCTGGCCGATCATGCGCTTCGGCGTCTCGTCCTCGCGCAGGGCACGGTCGTCGTTGAACGCCCACGAGCCGCGCGCCACGACGAGCACGTCGCCGATGCGCGGTACCACCTGGTCGGACACCTGCCCGAACCACCCGGCCTCGATCGCCTCGGCACGGCTGGCGACGTACGCCTTCTTGCCGTAGCGCGCCCGGAACGCACCGACCAGGGCTCGGACGTCGGTACCGGGTGCGACGGTGAGCTGCCGGCAGCGCGGGTCACCCGCGACGCCGACGACGTCGGTGAGCAGCAGCGGGTCGATGGCGATGTTCGCGTGGTCCGGCACGTCGAGCACACCGTGGTCCGCCGTCACCAGGACCCCCACGTCGTCGGCGGTCCGCGCATCGAGGCGGGCGAGTTCCCCGTCGAGCAGCTCGAGGGCGGCCGTCCACCGGTCGGACTGCCAGCCGTACTTGTGCCCGATCGAGTCGAGCTCCGGAACGTACAGGTAGACGAGCGAGCGGCCGGTGGCGGTCTCGGCCAGTGCGGCGTCGACACGCTGCGGGATGGTGTCCGCCGACACGTACCGAGCGCCGCCGAGCACGTTCGCGGTCATCCCGGACGAGCGGTACCGGTCCGGCCCGACGACGACGGGGTCGAGCCCGAGCTCCGCGGCCCGGGTGAACAGGGTCTGCGTCAGGAACCAGTCCGCGGGCACCTCGGTGTCCCAGCCGCCCAGCAGGTTCATCACGGCACCGGTGTCCGGGTTCCAGCCGCTGTACCCGACGACGCCGTGAGTGCCGGGCGAGCGGCCCGTGGTCAGGGTGCTCAGGGCGGCCGCGGTCGTCGTCGGGAACCCGCTCCGCAGCTTCTTCGCGGTGCCGGTGCCCTTCGCGCCGGTCAACCAGCGGGCGTGCCCGGCGCGCGCCGCCAGCGCGGCGGAACCGAGGCCGTCGACCAGCACGACGATCGCCGAGCGGGCGGGACGGAGGGTGATCCGGGCCTCCAGGCCGTCGTTCCGCAACCACGCGTCGTCCGCAGCGCCGAGCGCCACGAGGCAACTCGGGAAGACGTCGGCGAGGTTCGCGACGGCGTCGGGGGCCGTCGGTACGCTTGTTCCCATCCCACGAGTCTCCCAGACGACTCCGGTTCTCCAGAAAGGTGCCATGGCACGCACGGACGTAGTCGGCCTGCCCGACGGTGAGCGCATCGAGGACGTCGACGTCTCCGAGGAGATGCAGGGCTCCTTCCTCGAGTACGCGTACTCCGTCATCTACTCGCGGGCGCTGCCCGACGCCCGCGACGGCCTGAAGCCGGTGCAGCGTCGCATCCTGTACCAGATGGCCGAGATGGGGCTGCGGCCCGACCGCGGACACGTCAAGAGCGCTCGCGTCACCGGCGAGGTGATGGGCAAGCTGCACCCGCACGGCGACGGCGCGATCTACGACGCGCTGGTCCGCATGGCCCAGCCGTTCACGATGCGCGTGCCGCTCGTCGACGGCCACGGCAACTTCGGCTCGCTGGACGACGGCCCCGCTGCCGCCCGGTACACCGAGGCCAGGCTCGCCGAACCGTCGATGGCGATGACCGAGGGCCTGGGCGAGGACGTCGTCGACTTCGTCCCGAACTACGACAACCAGATCATGCAGCCGGGCGTGCTGCCGGCGGCGTTCCCGAACCTGCTCGTCAACGGCGCCTCCGGCATCGCGGTCGGCATGGCGACGAACATGGCGCCGCACAACCTCGGCGAGGTCGTCGAGGCCGCGAAGCACCTGCTCATGAACCCGCAGGCCAGCCTCGAAGAGCTCATGGAGTTCGTGCCCGGCCCCGACCTGCCGTCCGGTGGCACGATCGTCGGGCTCTCCGGGGTCCGTGACGCCTACGCCACCGGCCGCGGTTCGTTCCGCACCCGCGCGAAGGTGAGCGTCGAGAACCTCACCCCGCGCAAGGTCGGGCTCGTCGTCACCGAGCTGCCCTACCTGGTCGGCCCCGAGCGTGTGATCGAGAAGATCAAGGACGGCGTCCAGTCCAAGAAGCTCGTCGGCATCTCGGACGTCAACGACCTGACCGACCGCAACCACGGGCTCCGGCTCGTCATCGGCATCAAGAGCGGCTTCAACCCCACCGCCGTGCTCGAGCAGCTCTACAAGCACACCCCGCTCGAGGACGGTTTCGGCATCAACAACGTCGCGCTGGTCGGCGGGTCACCGCGGACCCTCGGGCTCCGCGAGCTGCTCGACGTCTACGTGCAGCACCGGCTCGACGTCGTCACCCGGCGGTCGCAGTACCGGCTGGCACGACGCAAGGAACGGCTGCACCTGGTCGAGGGCCTGCTCATCGCGATCCTCGACATCGACGAGGTCATCCAGGTCATCCGCACCTCCGACGACTCCGAGGCGGCGCGCAACCGCCTGCGCGACGTCTTCGACCTGTCCGAGGTGCAGGCCGAGTACATCCTCGAGCTGCGCCTGCGCCGCCTGACGAAGTTCTCGCGGATGGAGCTCGAGGCCGAGCGCGACCAGCTGCTCGCCGACATCGCCGCCCTCGAAGAACTCCTGGCGTCCGACGAACGGCTCCGCGCGCAGGTCGCCCTCGAGCTGACCGAGGTGTCCGACAAGTTCGCGACCCCGCGGCGCACGCTGCTCACCGAGGCCGACGCCCCGGTGAAGGGCGGTCGGAAGGCCGCGGTCGACCCGGAGTCGCTGCAGATCGCCGACTCCCCCTGCCGCGTGCTGCTCTCCACCACCGGGCGGCTCATCCGCGTCGACATCCCGACGTCGGAGCTCGGCATCGTCCGCGTGCCGAAGCGCTCGAAGCACGACGCCGTCCGCTCCGCCGTGGTGAGCACGGTGCGGGGGCAGATCGGCGCGATCACCTCGACCGGTCGTGTCCTCCGGCTCTCCCCCGTCGACGTCCCCGCGGTACCGCCCGCCGCGGTCCGGCTCGACGCCGGCGTCCGGGTCACCGACTTCCTGGCGCTCACCAAGGGCGAGACCGTCGTGGCGATCGTCGACCTGTCCGGAGCGTCGTCGGACTCGCTGGCGATCGGCACCGCACACGGCGTCGTCAAGCGCGTCGTGGCGGGTGCGTGGCCCGACAAGCCCGAGTTCGTCGCCATCGGCCTGAAGCCCGGCGACCACGTGGTCGGCGCTGCCCAGGCCCCGGAGTCCGACGACCTCGTGTTCATCAGCTCGAACGCGCAGCTGCTGCGGTTCCCGGCGTCCGTCGTCCGGGCGCAGGGGCTGCCCGCGGGTGGAGTGGCCGGCATGGCCCTCGCTGACGGCGCCTCCGTGATCTGGTTCGGCTCGGTCGCACGCTCCGACGACGCCGTGGTCGCCACGGTGTCCACCACCTCGACCGCTCTGCCCGGCACGGACGCCGGTCGCGCCAAGGTCTCCGCCCTGTCGGAGTTCCCGGCGAAGGGCCGCGCCACCCAGGGTGTCCGGGCGCACGCGTTCCTGAAGGGCGAGGACGGGCTCACCGTGGGCTGGGCGGGCATCGCGCCGCCGCACGCCGTCGGCACGGACGGCGCCGCGCGGACCCTGCCCGACTGGCTGTCGAAGCGTGACGGGTCGGGTGCCCCGCTCGAGGCGGTCATCGGCTCGATCGGCGGCAGCGCCGCGACGCTCGACGGCACCGCCGGCGAGGCGTAGGCGCGCGCTGGCCCGCGCCACCTTTCGCGCCTGGCGACACCTCACACCCTGCGAGACCCGTGAGGTGTCGCCCAGCGCGTGAGAACGCAGGGTGCACTTGTCTGGAGGCGCGGGGCGGCCCCGCCACGGGCCTCCCGTCCGCGATCGCGAAAGCGACAGAACCCCGCCGACTGTCGGCGGGGTTCTGTCGCTTCCGCGGGATTGATCGCGGGCGTCGGCCGAGCGGTGTCGCTTTCGCGACGCGCTACGCGTCGATGCGGTCGCGGTCCAGGCCCTCGCCGGCCAGGATGAACTCCTTGCGCGGCGCGACGTCGTTGCCCATGAGCAGCTCGAACACCTTCGCGGCACCCTCGGCATGGGTCACGTTCACCCGGCGCAGGGTGCGGTGCGCCCGGTCCATCGTGGTCTCCGCCAGCTGGTCCGCGTCCATCTCGCCGAGGCCCTTGTACCGCTGGATCGGCTCCTGGTACTTCTTGCCCGTCTTCTCGAGCTTCTTCAGCACCGTCTGCAGCTCCTGTTCGGAGTACGTGTACAGCGTGTCGTTCGGCTTGCCGCGGTTCACCACGACGACCCGGTGCAGCGGCGGCACGGCGGCGAAGACCCGGCCCTGCTCGATCATCGGCCGCATGTACCGGAAGAACAGCGTCAGCAGCAGCGTGCGGATGTGGGCGCCGTCGACGTCGGCGTCGGACATGATGATGATCTTGCCGTAGCGGGCCTGGTCGATGTCGAACGTGCGGCCCGAACCGGCGCCGATGACCTGGATGATCGACGCGCACTCGACGTTCGAGAGCATGTCCGACACGGACGCCTTCTGCACGTTCAGGATCTTGCCGCGGATCGGCAGCAGCGCCTGGTACTCGCTGTTGCGGGCGAGCTTCGCGGTGCCCAGCGCCGAGTCGCCCTCGACGATGAAGAGCTCGGTGCCCTCGGTCTCCTGCGAGCGGCAGTCGGCGAGTTTCGTCGGCAGCGAGGAGTTCTCGAGCGCGTTCTTGCGGCGCTGCGTCTCCTTGTGGGCCCGCGCCGAGATGCGGGTCTTCATCTCGGACACGACCTTCTCGAGCAGGGCGGCCGACTGTGCCTTCTCGGTGCGCTGCGTCGAGGTGAGGATCTCGGTGATGCGCTTCGACACGACCTGGTCGACGATCTTGCGGACCGCCGGGGTGCCGAGGATCTCCTTCGTCTGTCCTTCGAACTGCGGCTCGGGCAACCGCACGGTCAGCACGGCGGTCATGCCGGCGAGCACGTCGTCCTTGTCGAGCTTGTCCTGCCCGACCTTGAGCTTGCGGGCGTTCGCCTCGACCTGGGCACGGACAGCCTTGACGACGCCCGACTCGAACCCGGCCTGGTGGGTGCCGCCCTTCGGCGTCGCGATGATGTTGACGAAGCTGCGGAACACGGTCTCGTAGCCACTGCCCCAGCGGAGCGCCAGGTCGACCTCGCACTCGCGCTCGACCGAGGTGGAGACCATGTGACCCTTGTCGTCCAGCATCGGCACGGTCTCGGTGAAGGTTCCAGTGCCCTGCACGCGCCAGACGTCGGTGAGGGGGCTGTCGACGGCGAGGTGCTCGACGAACTCACCGATGCCGCCCTCGTACCGGAAGCGCTCCACCACCGGCCCCGCGGCCACGGTGGTGCCCGTCGCCTCGGCCCGGGCGGCAGCGGCGTCGATCGACGCCGCGCGCTCGTCGGTGATGGTGATGCCGAGCCCCGGCACGAGGAACGCTGTCTGCCGTGCACGGGTGACCAGGTCGTCGGTGCTGAACCGGGCGTCGGCGGTGAAGATCTGGCGGTCCGCCCAGTAGCGGATCCGGGAGCCGGTGACGCCCTTCTTGACCTTGCCCACGACGCGCAGTTCGCTGCCGGACGTGAAGGGCGCGAACGGGGCGTCCGGGCCGATGCCCTTGCTGTCGTCGAAGATGCCGGGCTCGCCGCGGTGGAACGACATGGCGTAGGTCTTGCCGCCCCGGTCGACCTCGACGTCGAGGCGCTCCGACAGCGCGTTCACGACCGAGGCGCCGACACCGTGCAGGCCACCCGAGGCCGCGTAGGACCCCGAGCCGAACTTGCCGCCGGCGTGCAGCTTGGTGAACACGACCTCGACCCCGGTCAGGCCGGTCTTCGGTTCGACGTCGACGGGGATGCCCCGGGCGGTGTCCCGGACCTCGACCGAGCCGTCGGCGTGCAGCACGACACCGATCTCGTCACCGTGTCCCGCGAGGGCTTCGTCGACCGAGTTGTCGATGATCTCCCACAGGCAGTGCATGAGGCCCCGGGAATCCGTCGAGCCGATGTACATGCCCGGCCGCTTCCGGACCGCCTCGAGCCCTTCGAGGACGGAGAGATGGCGTGCGGAGTAGTCGGAGCTCACCGTCGGAGTTTACCGAGCGGCACCGACAGCACCGTGGGGACACTCGCACTGGGGCCAAGCGATCCGCGCTGAGCGAAACAGGCCCCGACAATGCGTCGCTCTCAGGCATCACGTGTTGAAATGGTGCAACCACCCGGCACCACCTGCGATCCGTGAGGAGCACAGCAATGACCCAGACCGTGCAGGACCCCTCCATCGACGAAGTCAGCAACCACCAGCTGACCGCCGCCGACCGTTGCGACAGCTGCGGGGCGCAGGCCTACATCCGAGCCACCATGTCGAGCGGCGAGCTCTACTTCTGCGCCCACCACGGCGCCGAGTTCAAGGACAAGCTCGCGGCGACCGCCATCGAGTGGCACGACGAGAGCAGCCGACTCTACGAGTCGAAGTAGTCGCGACCGACACAGACAGGAGGCGCGGTGCCAGCTGGCACCGCGCCTCCTGTCTGTCGGCAGCCCGTTCTAGAACGCTCGGTTCAGCGCCCAGGCGGCGCCGCGATAGCTGTTCGGTCCCCACACGCCATCGACGGGGCCGCTGTAGCGACCGTGGGCGGCGGCCCACCGCTGCAGTGCTGCAATGGTCTGGGGGTGTTCGGATCCGTAGAAGTCGCCCGACTGGTAGTACCCGCCGACCGCGAGGCGCTTCGCGACGAAGAACCAGGCGTCGGATCGCATCTGTCCGTCGATCGCGCCTCCGTACCCAGCCCTGCTGGCCATGCACTGCAGCCGCTTGTAGAAGATCGGCCCGGGGACGCCGTCGTACTCCGTCGTGGTCGTCGGCACCGAACTGCAGGCCGAACTGATGCGCGGCGTCGCCGCCTCAGCAGGAGCTGCTTGGACGACGGCCCCGGCAGTCGTCAGTGCCACGACGAGTGCACCGACCAGGGCGAGGACGGATTTGTTGGTGTGCATGAAGCCTCCTTTGTCGGCTTCCAACATTTCACATCCTGCACGCGACCGGTCCACCTTGGCAACTGTTGCCACCGCATCGGAGACGACGAAGGCCGGGCCCCCTCGGGACCCGGCCTTCTGCTTCGTTCGTCAGGTGATGCGCTTGAACGCCTTGTCGACGTAGCGATCGACCGTGGCGCGCGCTTCGCGTGCGTAGCGGTCGATGGTCGCCGTGCGCTCGGCGTCCGGTGCGTACTCGCGGCCGAGGCGCGCGGTCGCTGCGGCGAGGACGCCGTCGGTCAGCTGCGGGTTGAGCGGCAGGACCGGACCCTGGGTGTGCGTGCCGAAGGAGTTCCCGACGATCGCGCCCTCGACCGGGGAGCCGGCCTGGTTGCCGCCGCCGGAGACGACGTCGGCGAAGGGGGTGACCCCGGCTGCGAGCTCGATGCGGGTGGCGTGGTCCTCGAAGCCCGCGAGACGCTTCGGTGCTCCGGGGAGCAGCGGGTACCGGGTCTCGAGGACGAAGTAGTTCACGCGACGTTCGGCACCACGGACGGCTCGGGCGTCGAACACGCCGAAGCCGGCGACCGGCGCACCCTCGGTCGGCACGACCTCGTTCGTCGCGAGGTCGAACCCACCGCCGACGGCGAGCACCGGCACACCATCGGTCGCGAACGCGCGGAGAGCGCCACCGATGCGTGTGACGTCGTCGCCCAGGGAACGCATCGCGCTGAGCGGACCGTTGCCGATGACGACGACGTCCGCCGTGGTCGGCAGGTCGTCACCGGGCGCGTACTCGAGGACCTGGGTCTCGATGTCCGCGGCGGCCGCACGGCGGACCAGCGCCGCGACGTTGCCACGGTCGCCCGAGACGCCCATCTGCCGGGGGTAGACGTGCAGGATCGTCAGCCGATCGGCCGTCATGCGGTCTTCTCCATGTCCGGGTGGCCCAGGGCCTTGCGGGCGATCATCATGATCTCGTAGTTGACGATGAAGTTCTTCGTCCCACGGGTCGACGAGCCGAGCTGCTCCATGTGCTTGATGGCCGCTTCGACGTCGGGCTCGACCCGGCCGATGCGGACACCGGCGTGCTCGAGCGCGATCGCGATCTGCCACGCCTTGTCACCGGAGACGACGTCCACGTGGTCGAGCTTCGAGAAGTCGATGTCGTAGATCCAGGAGATGTCGGGCGTACCCTCGTCGATCGCCATGAGGACCTGCTCGGGCTGGTCCGGCAGGGCGTCGAGGTTGAGCTGCAGGCTCGCGGCGTTCTTGAACATCGTGAACTCGGCGGACTCGCCCGCGATGGGCAGTCGCTCACCGCGGCCGTACGCGGGCTTCATCGTGCCGAAGGCCTTGGTCACGGCGTCCGCGCGGAACTGCGCACCGAGGGCCGCACTCGCCGTCGCGGTGGCAGCAGCGGCGTCGACCGCGTAGTGCAGGCCGCGGGCGGGCAGCCGGACCGGGATCTCGGCACCGTCGAAGCGGATCGTCGCGCCGTCGCCCGTGTGGGCCACGACCTCGGCGTCGGCGGTGTGCTGGGCACGGTCACCGGCGTCGAACGAGTCGGCGTTCTGCAGACCGTTCGGCGCTGCGGCGATGACCTCGTCACTCGCGCCGAACCGCAGGACACGCTGCCCGGGGGTACCGGAGTAGCCGTCGAGGAACTGGTCGTCGTGGTTCGTGATGACGTTCGCCGTCGACAGTGCGGCGGTGTCGAGCATCATCGTCGCCACGCGCTCGGTCTCGAAGAACCGGTACAGCTGGTCGACCTGCACGTTGAGCATCGTCACCGTCGAGGGCGACAGGATCCCGGCGAGCTCGACCGCGAAGGCCTCGTCGACCTCGAGGATGCCGATGTCCGCCTTCAGGCGACCGGTCAGCGAGACCTCGGACAGCAGGGCCGACGCGATGCCCTGCGGCAGGTTCGCGCCGGACGGGTTCGTGAAGACCCGCAGCCCGTGGGCCCGCACGATGTCCGAGATCATGTGCGTGGTCGTCGACTTGCCGTTCGAGCCGAGCACGAAGACGACGCCGTTCGGGAACTGCTTCGTCACGTGCTGCAGGAAGTCCGGCACGAGCTTCAGGACGATGAACCCCGGGTAGGCGGACCCGCCGCCCCGCGCACGAGCGAGGGCACGGAGGATCCGCCCGATCAGGATCGGGATGAAGAAGCGCATGCCGGCTTACTCGAGGTAGTCGCGCAGCGACTGCGACCGCGACGGGTGGCGGAGCTTCGCCATCGTCTTGGACTCGATCTGACGGATGCGCTCACGCGTCACGCCGAACGTGTCACCGATCTGGTCGAGGGTCTTCGGCTGGCCGTCACCGAGGCCGAAGCGCATGCGGATCACGCCCGCCTCGCGCTCGGACAGGGAGTCGAGCAGGCTCTCGAGCTGCTTCTGCAGCATCGTGAAGCCCACCGCGTCGGCCGGCACGACCGCCTCGGTGTCCTCGATGAGGTCACCGAACTCCGAGTCGCCGTCCTCGCCCAGGGGCGTGTGCAGCGAGATCGGCTCGCGGCCGTACTTCTGGACCTCGACGACCTTCTCCGGGGTCATGTCGAGCTCGCGGGCGAGCTCTTCCGGAGTGGGTTCGCGACCGAGGTCCTGCAGCATCTGCCGCTGGACGCGGGCGAGCTTGTTGATGACCTCGACCATGTGCACCGGGATGCGGATGGTGCGGGCCTGGTCGGCCATGGCGCGGGTGATGGCCTGACGGATCCACCACGTCGCGTAGGTCGAGAACTTGAAGCCCTTGGTGTAGTCGAACTTCTCGACCGCACGGATCAGGCCCAGGTTGCCCTCCTGGATGAGGTCCAGGAACTGCATGCCACGACCGGTGTAGCGCTTCGCGAGCGAGACGACCAGGCGGAGGTTCGCACCGAGCAGGTGCGACTTCGCACGCTGACCGTCACGGGCGACCCAGCGCAGTTCACGCTCGGCGGGCTTCGAGAGCCCCGTCGCGTGCTGCAGCTTGTCCTCGGCGAACAGGCCGGCCTCGATGCGCATCGCGAGCTCGACCTCCTGCTCGGCGTTGAGCAGGGCGACCTTGCCGATCTGCTTCAGGTAGTCCTTCACCGGGTCGGCGGTGGCACCCGTGATGGTCGTCGAGTAGACCGGCGCCTCGTCGTCGTCGGTCTGCGAGATGACGAGCGCACCGGCGGCGACCGCGGCAGCGGCGTCCGGCTTGGCCGTCTTGTCGTCGGTGTCGTCGGCCTCGTCGGTCGGCTCCTCGACGGGCTCGTCGGAGGCGATCGCCTCGTCGACGGCGTCGGTCTTCTTCGCCTTGGGCGCCGCCTTCTTGGCGGGCGCCTTCTTGGCGGGGGCCTTCGTGGCGCGCTTCTTCGGCGCTGCGGTGCCCTCGGTGTCCGTGGCGTCCTCTGCCACACCGCCCTCGGGCTCGGTGTCCTTCGTGGGATCGATCGTCGTGCTCCGGGCAGCCATGCGATCACCTCTCTCGTCGTGCCACGTTCGTGGGGTCGTGGCCTCCCTCGCCGCCCAGGTCCCGCGCCGCAGTCCCCCGCGTCGTACGAGTCCTACCGTTCCGGGCAGCACTAGGACCCATGTCAAGTCCCCCGAGTTCACCGGCGCACCGAAGTGTTCCGACAGACAGGGGTCCCGAACGGGTCCGTGATCATTATTGCACGTGCCGCTTCCGCAGGCGTGCAACGAGTGCAACCCAGAGTGGCCCGACGCGTATTCCCTCTTCCGAGTGCAGCACCCGGCGGGTCCGACGGCGGGCGTGCAGGAGCATCCCGACGCCGAAACCGACCACGACGTACTGCACGGTGAGGGCGATCCGGAAGTTCTCCCAGGCGAACACCTGGGTGCCCGAAGCCCGCGCAGCGACGTCGAGGACGACGCCGATCAGGTACATCATCACGAAGGCCGCCAGGAAGCCGCCGACGTTCACCACGCCGTTCGCCGAGCCGAGCGATCCGACCGGGTTGAAGGTCCGAGCGAAGTCGAAGCCGATCAGGGAACCGGGCCCACCGATCCCCATCGCGACGACGAGCAGCACGAGCAACCACGTCGGTGGGTGCCCGGGCCAGAGCAGGATCGCCGTCCAGAGCACCGCGAGCAGGACGACCACGCCGAGCACCAGGTTCGACCGGCGCATCGGGAACCGCGCGCAGAGCACACCGAGCACCGGACCGGCGACGAACCCGACGACCACGATGATCGTGAGGAACCCGGCAGCCTCACCCGGGGAGTACCCGAGCCCCCGGAGCATCGGCACGCCCCACAGCAGCGAGAACACCGTGCCCGAGGACTGCGTGACGTAGTGCGACCAGAACCCGAGCTGCGTGCCCGGGCGCCGGAGCGCGTGCCCGAAAGTGCTGAACGCGGCACCCCACGAGTGCGGCAGCGGGATCGTGTCCGTCCGCACCGGCACGGGACCGTTCCGCACGAAGACCGCGGCGAGCACCAGGCCGACTGCGCTGGCCGCGGCCGCGACGCCGAACGCCGGGGTCCAGCCCACCGTGTGCAGGAGCACCGCGAACGGGAACGCCGACAGGATCTGGCCGATCTGCCCGAGGTTGCCGGTCCACTGCGAGATCTGCGGCAGGATCCGGCCGCTGAACCACATCGGCACCAGGCGGATCACCGAGATGAAGGTCATCGCGTCACCGGCGCCGACGAGCACCCGCCCCGCGATGGCCGGTCCGATCGACGGGGACACCGCGACGATCGCCTGTCCGACGACCAGCAGCGCGGCGCCGAGGAGCACCAGCCGGCGGGGGCCGACGCGGTCGAGGGCGATCCCCACCGGGATCTGCAGCCCCGCGTAGACGGCGATCTGCACCACGGCGAGGGTGGACAGGACCGCGGCGGAGACGGCGAACCGGTCCT
Source organism: Curtobacterium sp. MCLR17_055 (assembly GCF_003234305.1). Taxonomy (NCBI): domain Bacteria; kingdom Bacillati; phylum Actinomycetota; class Actinomycetes; order Micrococcales; family Microbacteriaceae; genus Curtobacterium; species Curtobacterium sp. MCLR17_055. The sequence continues at coordinate 50,482 of NZ_QKSX01000018.1, read as the reverse complement.
GCGCGTCGACACCGGAGACCCCGAGCGAGGACCGCTGAACCACGGCGAGGACGTACGCGAGGACCGCGACGCCCCAGATCAGGAAGGCACGACGGGAGTTCACCGGTCCAGGCTACCGACGCGTCCCAGCGTCGATGCGCAACGAGCGTCGTCGACGCGCGTCACGTCGTGGAGGAGGCCGGAGGACGGCCTGGAGGCGCGGTGCGGGGCCGCCACGGGCCTCCAGGCCGCCCTGTGGGGACGTCCGGATCCCGCGACGGTCAGTCGGTCGCGTCGCCCTGGGTGCGCCGGTCGGCGAGGAAGCGCTCGAGCTCGGCCGCGATCGCGTCGGCGGTCGGCACCTCGCCGTCCACGCCGGTGAGCGGCGACGCGACGGGGTTGCCCTCCATGTACGTGTCGTGCCGCTCCTCGAGCACGGAGACCAGGCGCTGCAGCTCGGGGTTGCCGGCCACCTGCTCCTCGACGCGGGTGAGGAACTCGCGACCCGACTCGCGCAGGGCGTCCGTCGGGAAGATGAGCCCGGTCGCGGCGGCGATGCCGGACAGCGCCGCGACGGCGGCGTCGGGGAACTCGGTGTCGGACAGGTAGTGCGGCACGAGCAGCACGAGCCCGGTGACCTGCGCGCCGGTCTCGGCGAGGCGGTGCTCGACCAGGTGCAGGACGTTCGCCGGCGCCTGGGTCTCGGGCTTCCAGACGCTCATCTGCTCGACGAGGTCGGCCCGGGTGCCGGAGACGGTCAGGCTGATCGGACGGGTGTGCGGGACCGGCATCGGGATGGACTGCACCCACGTGGTGTCGGCGACCTGCAGGTCGGCGGCGAGCCCGGTGACGGCGCGGACGAAGCGGTTCCACTGGAAGTCCGGCTCGTAGCCCGACAGGAACAGGAACGGCTGGCCGATCTCGTCGCGCACCAGGTGCAGCGCCAGACGGGGCGGCTCGACGGCGCTGATGTGGTCGTGCTCGAAGGTGATGACCGGGCGACGGGCCCGCCAGTCGAGCAGCACGTCCGGGTCGAACTCGGCGACGAGCTCGGTGTCGAGGTCCTCGAGGATCGAGTTCGTCACCTGCGCCACGGCCGATCCGGCATCGGCGAAACCGGTCAGCCCGGCGATCAGGTGCAACCCTGCTGGCACGGTCGGGGCGTCCGCGTCGAACGTGTAGAGCTCCTCGGGGTGGTTCACCGTCCCCATGCTAGGCGGGGCCTCCGACGTCCCCGGTGCGCGACGACCACGCCGACAGCGAACAGGCCGTCGGTAGGGTTGGAGCATGGTCCGACCGACGCTCTCCACCACCAGTTCACCCCCCGAGACCACCACCGCCGACGTGCTCGTCGTCGGGGTCCGCCCGGGCTCGTCCGGCGAGGCCGACAGCCCCGCCGTGCTCGCCCCCACCGCCCTCGGCACGCTCGACGCCCTCGCCGGCCTCGACCTCGCCGCGATCGGGGTCACCGGCGCGAAGGACCAGCTCGTCCGCCTGCCCGCCACCGGCGTCGGTGCGAAGTCGGTCGCGCTGATCGGCCTCGGCTCCGCCACGGGCGCCGCGGCGATCCGCGCTGCGGCCGGCAGCGCCGTGCGACAGCTCCCCCGGGTCGACTCGATCACGCTCGCCCTGCCCACGGAATCGGCCGAGCTCGTCGACGCCGCCCTCGAGGGCGCGGCGCTCGGCGCCTACGCCTTCACCCGGCACAAGGGCACCGGCACCAAGGCCCCGGCCCGCGGTGACCAGCGCATCGAGGTCGTCGCCGCCGACGTCGCAGCCGACGCCGCCGTGCGCCCCGCGATCGTCGCCGACGCCGCGTCGCTCGTGCGCGACCTCGTGAACACCGCCGCGGGCGACCTCGGGCCGCAGGACGTCGCCGACGTCGCGACCGGGTTCGCCTCGGACCTGCCGCTCACCGTCGAGGTCCTCGACGAGCAGGCGCTCGAGGAGCAGGGCTTCGGCGGCATCCTCGGTGTCGGCCGCGGTTCGGCGCGTCCCCCGCGCCTGGTCGTCGTCCGGTACGCGCCGGAGTCCGCCACGAAGCACCTCGCCCTCGTGGGCAAGGGCATCACGTTCGACTCGGGCGGCCTCTCGCTCAAGCCCGCGGCGTCGATGCTCGGCATGAAGACCGACATGACCGGTGCCGCCACGGTGCTCGCCGCGACCGTCGCCGCCGCCCGTCTGGGGCTGAACGTGCGCGTGACCGCGTGGCTCGCCCTCGCCGAGAACATGCCCTCCGGCACCGCGACCCGCCCGGGCGACGTCCTGACGCTGAAGAACGGCACCACGGTGGAGGTCACGAACACCGACGCCGAGGGCCGCCTGGTGCTCGGCGACGGGATGGCCGCCGCGTCGCTCGAGCAGCCCGACGCGCTCGTCGACGTCGCCACGCTGACCGGCGCCCAGGTCGTCGCGCTCGGCGACCGCACCACCGGCCTGATGGGCAGCGACGACCTCGTCGCGAAGGTCCGCGCCGTCGCCGAGGGCGTCTCGGAGCCGATCTGGCCGATGCCGCTGCCCGAGGAGCTCGAGGCCCGGCTGTCCAGCGACGTCGCCGACATCGTCAACGCCACGGTCGGCAACCCGGCCGGCGGCATGCTGCTCGCGGGCAAGTTCCTCGAGCGCTTCGCCGGCGAGGGTGTCCCCTGGGCGCACCTCGACATCGCGGGTCCGTCGGAGAACAAGGGCGGCGGGTACGCCTGGTTGGGCAAGGGTGCGACGGGTGTGATGGTCCGGACGCTCATCGCTCTCGCAGAAGACCTCCAGTCCGAGTAGTAGGTTTGGTACCGGTGGGAACGGCGCACCGACGCGCCTCCCACCGGTACTGCACGGGACGGGACCGGAACCACGCGGTCCGACCGTCGGACGCCGCCCTCCGCGGTGTCCACGTAGGGCCCGATCGGCCCGACACGCACGAGGGAGTTGCACCAGGTGACGGAACAGACTTACGACGTCGTTGTCCTCGGTGGCGGGAGTGGTGGGTACGCCGCTGCGCTCCGGGCCGCCGAACTCGGCATGAGCGTCGCGCTCATCGAGGGCGACAAGCTCGGAGGGACGTGCCTGCACCGCGGCTGCATCCCGACGAAGGCACTGCTGCACGCGGCCGAGGTCGCCGACGCGACGCGCGACGCCGAGAAGTACGGCGTGGTCGCGGAGTTCGCCGGTGTCGACGTGCCCAAGGTCATCGACTACCAGCAGGGCATCATCAACTCCAAGTACAAGGGCCTGCAGGGTCTGATCAAGGCCCGCGGCATCACCGTGGTCGAGGGCTGGGGTCGTCTGACCTCGCAGAACACCGTGCAGGTCGGCGACCAGACCGTCACCGGCAAGAACATCGTGCTCGCCACCGGCTCCTACTCGAAGTCCCTGCCGGGGCTCGAGATCGGCGGCCGCGTGATCACCAGCGAGACCGCGCTCCGCATGGACTACGTCCCGAACAAGGTCGTCATCCTGGGCGGCGGCGTCATCGGCGTCGAGTTCGCCAGCGTCTGGAAGTCCTTCGGGGCCGAGGTCACCATCGTCGAGGGCCTGCCGCACCTGGTCCCCGCCGAGGACGAGTCGATGTCGAAGCAGCTCGAGCGTGCGTTCCGCAAGCGCGGCATCGAGTTCTCGCTCGGTGTCCGGTTCCAGGGCGTCGAGCAGCACGAGAACGGCGTCGTCGTCACGCTGGAGGACGGCAAGACCTTCGACGGTGACGTCCTGCTCGTCGCCGTCGGCCGTGGCCCGGTCACGCAGAACGTCGGCTACGACGAGGTCGGCGTGGCGATGGACCGCGGGTTCGTCACCACGAACGAGCGTCTCGCCACGAACATCCCGAACGTCTACGCCGTCGGCGACATCGTCCCCGGTCTGCAGCTCGCGCACCGCGGCTTCCAGCAGGGCATCTTCGTCGCCGAGGAGATCGCCGGTCTCAACCCAGTGGTCATCGAGGACAAGAACATCCCGAAGATCACCTACTCCGACCCCGAGGTCGCGTCGGTCGGGCTCTCGCAGGCCAAGGCCGAGGAGCAGTACGGCGCCGACAAGGTCGACTCGTACGAGTACAACCTGGCCGGCAACGGCAAGAGCCACATCATCGGGACCTCCGGCTCCGTCAAGGTCGTGCGTGTCGTGGACGGCCCCGTCGTCGGGGTCAGCATGATCGGTGCCCGCGTCGGCGAACTCATCGGCGAAGCCCAGCTCGCCGTGAACTGGGAGGCCTACCCGGAGGACATCGCTCCCCTGGTGCACGGTCACCCGACCCAGAACGAAGCCCTCGGCGAGGCGTTCCTGCACCTCGCGGGCAAGCCGCTGCACGCGCTGTGACCGGCACCGGCCGCACTGTGACAATGACATCAACAACCACTGCAATCCCCCGCGAAGAGGAGTCCACCCGATGAGCGAATCCGTCAACCTCCCGGCGCTCGGCGAGAGCGTCACCGAGGGCACGGTGACCCGATGGCTGAAGAACGTCGGTGACCGGGTCGAGGTCGACGAGCCGCTGCTCGAGGTCTCGACCGACAAGGTCGACACCGAGATCCCGTCGCCGATCGCCGGCGTCGTCGAGGAGATCCTCGTTCCCGAGGACGAGACCGTCGAGGTCGGCACCGCCCTCGTGAAGATCGGTGACGGCTCCGGCTCGTCCGACGGCGGTTCGGACTCGTCCGACTCCGGCGCCGACGACGCGAACGCCGCCGCTGCCGACGCCGAGGAGCCCGAGGCCGCTCCAAGCACGGAGCAGGAGGCCGAGACCCCCGCGCCCGAGCCCACCGAGCCCGAGCCGGCCCCCGCCGGACAGACGCAGCCCGCCGCCCCGCAGGCACCGTCCGCCCCGCCCGCGGCAGCGCCGGTCCCGGCCGCCGCTCCGGTCCCGCCGCCCGCAGCCGCTCCGCCGGCAGCCGTGCCGGCCCAGGCCGCTCCGGCTCCGGCTCCGGCGTCCGCGCCGAGCACCACGGCCGCCGCAGCGGTGCCGAACCCCACGCAGGACGGCGCAGCCTCCGGCTACGTCACCCCGCTGGTGCGCAAGCTCGCCAACGAGCAGGGTGTGGACCTGTCCACGGTCACCGGCTCCGGTGTCGGGGGGCGCATCCGCAAGGAGGACGTCCTCGCCGCCGCCGCGAAGGCCCCGGCCGCCTCGGCAGCAGCAGCACCCGCCGCCGCGTCCGGCCCGTTCGTCGCCGAGGTCTCGCCGCTGCGCGGGACCCGCGAGAAGATGACCCGCCTGCGCAAGGTCGTCGCCGAGCGTGCCGTGCAGTCGATGACCTCGACCGCACAGCTCACGAGCGTCGTCGAGGTCGACGTCACGAAGGTGGCGCAGTTCCGCGACGCGCACAAGGCGGAGTTCCTCGAGAAGACCGGCTCGAAGCTCTCCTTCATGCCCTTCTTCGCCCTCGCGGCGTCCGAGGCGCTGAAGGCCCACCCGAAGATCAACTCCACGGTCGAGGGCGACGAGATCGTCTACCCGGAGTCCGAGAACGTCTCCATCGCGGTGGACACCGAGCGCGGCCTGCTGACCCCGGTCATCAAGGACGCGGCCTCGCTGGACCTGGCGCAGTTCTCGAAGTCCATCGCGGACCTCGCCGAGCGCACCCGGAACAACCAGCTCAAGCCCGACGAGCTGGCCGGCGGCACGTTCACGCTGACCAACACCGGTTCGCGTGGCGCGCTGTTCGACACCCCCGTGGTGTTCCTGCCGCAGTCGGCGATCCTCGGCACCGGCATCGTCACGAAGCGTCCGGCGGTCGTGAAGGTCGACGGCCAGGAGGCCATCGCCATCCGCTCGTTCGTCTACCTGGCGCTGTCGTACGACCACCGGATCATCGACGGTGCGGATGCCTCGCGGTACCTCGTCGCGGTGAAGAACCGTCTCGAAGAGGGCAACTTCGCCCCGAACCTCGGGTACTGATCCGAGCAGCACGGCCGACGGCCCCGGTTCCCCTCGTGGGAGCCGGGGCCGTTCCCGTTCCGGTTCCCGTTCTCGGGCGGGTTCGGCATCACCCGCCGCCGAGCAGGGTCAGGGCGGCGACGACCGACCCGACGGCGACGACGAGCCCCACGAGCACGCGGCGGAGCGGGAGCCGTCGGTCGGCTCCGAGCGGGACGCCGTGCTCGACCACGTCCCGCAGGCGCTCGAGCAGTCCGTCCTGCCCGTCCGGTGTCGGCGGTTCGGCGAACACGAGGTCGCTCGGCACGGGGGCCCAGCGGAACGGCCGGGGCGCGGCGGTGCCATGGACGACGTCGAGTGCCGTTCGTGCGCTCGGTCCGTCACCGTCGAGGGCGTCCTGCAGCGCGTCGAGCACCGGTTGCTGAGCGGGATCGGCCGGGTCGACGCGGTCCCACACCGTCCGGGCTGCGAGCACGAGGGTGCGGGTCGCGTCGGTCGAGTGCGCGGTGGGTGTGGGGTGTGCGGTGCGCGTCGGGGTCGTCGGGGTCGTCGCGTTCGTCGGGCGGTCGCAGAGCACGACGGCACCGGAGTCGTCCACCAGTACGTCGTCGATGCCGGCGGCACCGAGCAGGACCGCGCCGTCGTGCACCGCCACCAGGAGCTCCAGGAGTGGGACCGTCAGGGTCACCGCGACGCCGGTGGTCGGGGTGCCGAGCCGGTCGAGCGCCGCCACGAGCGGTGTGCCGGTCGGCCGGTCGAGGTCGACCACGAGATGCCCCGTCGGGGTCCGGCCGACCGCGGCCACCGGGACGAGGTGCCGCTCGGCGGCCGCGGAGCGGTCGGCGACCCAGCTGAGCACGTCGTGCTCGTCGCCGGTCGCGATCCAGCGATCCGGGTGGTCTTCGGTACTCGTCTCCATGGTGACCAGCGTGGCGGTGGCGCGGCGGGCCTCCAGGCTCTCCCGCACCACCTGTGGACAAGACGTGTTCGCGCACAGCCGGACACGCGACGGTCTCCCCCGGCGCACGGAGGCCGTATCCTGTTCGCATGGCACGCAGCTCTTCCACAGACAAGAAGGCGAAGGAGCCGGGGCGTCTCAAGCAGATGTTCCAGGTCTTCCAGATGACCCGAAAGGCCGACCCGTCGTCGGTCTGGTGGTTCGCCCTCGCCTTCGTCGGCCCGGTCGTCCTCGGTGTCCTGCTGGCGCTGCTCCTGCCGGGGCAGAACTGGCTCGCGATCGTCCTGTGGATCGTCGCCGGTGTGCTGCTCGGTGTGCTGCTCTTCCTCATCGTGCTCGGTCGTCTGGCCGAACGCGCCGCGTACTCGCAGATCGAAGGCCAGCCTGGCGCCGTCGGTGCCGTGCTGTCGAACTCGCTCCGTCGCCAGTGGCGCTCGAGCGAAATGCCCGTCGCGGTGCACGGTCGCTCGCAGGCAGCGGTCTACCGCGCCGTGGGTCGCCCGGGTGTCGTCCTGATCACCGAGGGTCAGCGTGGCAACCTCAACCGCCAGGTCGACGAGGAGCGCCGCAAGGTGCAGCGCATCGTCCCGAACGTCGCCGTGCACGTGCTGCACGTGGGTGACGGCACCGGTGAGAGCCTGACGCTGCACAAGCTGCCCCGTGCCATGAACAAGCTCAAGAAGTCGCTCAACCGCAACGAGGTCCTGGCGGTCGCGAACCGTCTCGACTCGCTGACGCAGAGCCCCGCGGCCTCGATCCCGAAGGGCATGGACCCGATGCGGGCTCGCGCCGGACGGCCGCGCTGACCGAAGCCCCTCGGAACGAGAACGCCCCCGACCAGATCAGGTCGGGGGCGTTCTCGTGTGTGCGTGGAGTGCCGGCGGGGGCGGGGGTGTTCGCGGGTCCCGCACCGTGCGACCTTCGCTGAACCGTGCGAGGTCGTCGGCTCGGTGCGGGACTCCGACGGCGCACGGGGACGGGATGCTCGCACCCGGTGAGCAACCTCGCACGGTGCAACGGCAAGCGGCTGGGCCCTGCATGGTGCGCGGTTGCGTACTCGGTGCGAAGGGACGGAGCACGCACGCAGTACGCAACCTCGCACCCGACGAGCAACCCCGCACGGTGCGAGGGCGAGCGGCGGAGGCCCGGCGCGCAACCTCGCACGGTGCGAGGGCGCGGCCCCGGCCCTGAACCGTGCGAGGTTGTCGGCTCCGTGCGAGACTCCGACGGCGCACGGGGCGGGCAAACTCGCACCCGATGAGCAACCCCGCACGGTGCGAGGGCGAGCGGCGCATGCCCGGCGCCCTACCTCGCACGGTGCGAGGGCGAGCGGCTGAGCCCTGCACGGTGCGCGGTTGCGTACTCGGTGCGAAGGGACGGAGCACGCACGGAGTACGCAACCTCGCACCCGATGAGCAACCTCGCACGGTGCCGACGGCCACCGCCCGCGCGCCGCACTCGCACCCGCACCCGCGGCCGACGCGATCAGCGGCGGACGAGCACCGTCCCCGCGATGCGGTCGTGCGCACCCCGGCTGTCGCGGTCGATGATGAGCGCCGGGACCACCAGGCAGAGCAGCACCGTCCGGAGGATCGGCCGCCACACCCCCACGTAGCCTCCACGCATCGGGACGACCCGCAGACCGACGCAGATGTGCCCGAACGACCCGGACAGCAGGCAGATGAACACGATCTGCAGCACGGCGAAGATGGCGATCTGCACCCAGGAGTGCGCGATGTCGCCCGAACCGTTCACCGGCGACCAGACCCCGGTGACGTAGGCGACCAGGTCAGCAAGTGCGCCGTCGATGAGGAGCGCGACGACCCGCCGCCCGATCCGCCCCACACTCCGGGGCCCGGACTCGGGCAGACCGAGGTCCTTGCCCGGCCATCCGTCCGGGTGCTCGGAGGGCGCGGACGGACTGGGGGTGCTGCGGGCCATGGTCCCAGCGTAGGCGACAGCCCGGGCGTAACACGCCCGAAACAAACCAGTCATGTCCGGGAAACCCCATGTCAATAGCCTCGTCGGAGGTGCCTTGACCGGTGCCTCCGACATCACCCAACCCATTGGAGATCGGCCCCATGTTCAGCGATTCCTCCGAGGTCCTGGCCTTCATCAAGGACACCGACGTCAAGTTCCTCGACATCCGCTTCACGGACCTGCCCGGTGTGCAGCAGCACTTCAACATCCCGGCATCCACCGTCGACGAGGACTTCTTCTCGGTCGGCCAGCTGTTCGACGGCTCCTCCATCCGCGGCTTCGCGTCGATCCACGAGTCCGACATGCAGCTGATCCCCGATGTCACCACGGCGTACGTCGACCAGTTCCGCGCCGAGCGCACGCTCATCATGATCTTCGACATCTACAACCCGCGGAACGGCGAGATCTACGGCCGCGACCCGCGCCAGGTGGCGAAGAAGGCCGAGAAGTACCTCGCGTCGACGGGCATCGCGGACACCGCGTTCTTCGCCCCCGAGGCCGAGTTCTACATCTTCGACGACGTCCGCTACTCGGTCACGCAGAACGAGTCCTTCTACGCGGTCGACTCCGAAGAGGGCGCCTGGAACACCGGTCGTGACGAAGAGGGCGGCAACCTCGCCAACAAGACCCCGTACAAGGGCGGCTACTTCCCCGTGTCGCCGGTCGACAAGACCGCCGACCTGCGCGACGACATCACCCTCAAGCTGATCGACGCGGGCTTCGAGCTCGAGCGCTCGCACCACGAGGTGGGCACCGGCGGCCAGCAGGAGATCAACTACAAGTTCGACACGATGGTCCACGCCGCGGACGACATCCTGAAGTTCAAGTACATCGTCAAGAACACGGCTGACCAGTGGGGCAAGGTCGCCACGTTCATGCCGAAGCCGCTCTTCGGCGACAACGGCTCGGGCATGCACACCCACCAGTCGCTCTGGTCGGACGGCAAGCCGCTCTTTTACGACGAGAACGGCTACGGCGGTCTCTCGGACCTCGCGCGCTGGTACATCGGCGGCATCCTGAAGCACGCCTCGGCGCTGCTCGCGTTCACCAACCCGTCGATCAACTCGTACCACCGTCTGGTCAAGGGCTTCGAGGCTCCGGTCAACCTGGTCTACTCGGCCGGCAACCGCTCGGCGGCGATCCGCATCCCGATCACGGGCACCAACCCGAAGGCCAAGCGTATCGAGTTCCGCGCGCCCGACGCTTCCGGCAACCCGTACCTCGCCTTCGCCGCGCAGCTGATGGCGGGCCTCGACGGCATCCAGAACCGCATCGAGCCGCACGAGCCGGTCGATAAGGACCTCTACGAGCTCCCGCCCGAGGAGGCCAAGGGCATCCCCCAGGTCCCCGGCTCCCTCGACGAGGCGCTCGACGCGCTCGAGGCGGACCACGAGTTCCTCACGAAGGGCAACGTCTTCACCGAGGACCTCATCCAGACCTGGATCGACTACAAGCGTGAGAACGAGATCCTCCCGCTGGCCCAGCGCCCGCACCCGTTCGAGTACGAGCTGTACTTCGGCGTCTGAGTCTCGCTGACGCACTCGCGCTCTGCGCATGCGCGTCTGAGTCTCGCTGACACCACACGAAGGGCCCCGCACCGTCAGGTGCGGGGCCCTTCGTGTGTATGCCAAAGCGACAGTGCGCTGACGGCCTGGGCGCTGGCACCCGCGAGAGCGACAGAACGCCGCGAACATTCCCCGGGGTTCTGTCGCTTTCGCGAGAGGACGCTGCCACCGTGCGCGCGGGGTGCGGACGCGACCGCCTGGAGGCCCGGTGCCGGTCCGGCGGGCGGGCGCCGGGCCTCCAGGCGGTCGCGGCGCACGTTCCTTCCCATAGCAGCCGGACTGGAAAGCGGAATCGGGCGTACCTGGTCAGAACTTCCGACCAGGTACGCCCGATTCGACCAGGTACGCCCGGAACCGCCCGGACAGACCAAGCCCCGGGCGCACGGGAACGGGGCCCGCGCCGCCCGGCACGGACCCCGTCTCGCGAACGGTGACTAGCGGCTCGTGGCCAACGCGTCGTTCGTCCCCGCTGCGACGCTCACGGGTGCACCCGTGACCGGCGTGGGACGTCCCAGGGAACGGACGGTCCACCCCGCTTTCACCCAGTCGAGGACCGGGAGGCAGTTGCGCGCGTCGATGACGACGCGGCGCCCGACGAGGTCGCCGAGGGCGACCGGGTCGGCGGTGATGATGTCGTCCCACTCGGTGAGCACGAGGACGACGTCGGCGCCCTCGATCGCGTCCGTCATCGAGGCGGCGTAGCTCAGCGTCGGGAACGAGCGCTTCGCGGGCTCCATCGCCTCGGGGTCCCAGAGCGTCACCTGGGCGCCGCGGAGGTGCAGCGCGGCGGCGACGTTCAGCGCCGGCGAGTCCCGGACGTCGTCGGTCAGGGGCTTGAACGCGGCACCGATGACGGCCACGCGACGGTTGAGCACCGATCCCCCGGCCGAGTCGATCGCCATGTCGATGACCCGCTGGCGCTGCCCCATGTTGATCTCGTCGACCTGCTGCATGAGGCCGACGACCTGGCCCGCGCCGATCTCGTTCGCGCGGTACATGAGCGCCCGGATGTCCTTCGGCAGGCAGCCGCCGCCGAAGCCGAGGCCGGCGTTCAGGAACTTCCGGCCGATGCGGGCGTCGTGGCCGAGGGCGTCGGCGAGCGTGGAGACGTCGGCGCCGGTGATGGCGCACATCTCGGAGATCGCGTTGATGAACGAGATCTTGGTGGCGAGGAAGGCGTTGGCACTCACCTTGACGAGCTCCGCGGTGGCGAGGTCGGTCGTGATGACCGGGGTGCCCTCGCTGATGGGCGCGGCGTAGACCTCGCGGATCACGGCGTCGGCGGCCTCGGAGGCTCCACCCCAGACCAGACGGTCCGGGTGCAGGGTGTCCTCGACGGCCTTGCCCTCACGCAGGAACTCGGGGTTCCAGATGAGCTCGGCGTCGATCCCGGCGGGGGTGAACTCGCGGACGATGCCACGGAGTCGCGCTGCCGTGCCGACCGGGACCGTCGACTTGCCGACGATGAGGCCCGGGTGGGTGAGGTTCTCGGCGACGCCACGGGTGGCGCTCTCGACGTAGGCCAGGTTCGCGGCGTGCGACCCGGCCTTCTGCGGGGTGCCGACGCAGACGAAGTGGACGTCCGCGGCGGCGACGGCCGAGGCGATGTCGGAGGTGAAGCGGAGCTTGCCGCTGGCGACGTGCTTCGTGATGAGCTCGGGCAGACCGGGCTCGAAGAACGGGACCTCACCGGCGGACAGTGCGGCGAGCTTCGACGGGTCGATGTCGACACCGATGGTCTCGAAGCCCATCTCGGCCATGGCGGCCGCGTGGGTGGCGCCGAGGTAGCCGGTGCCGATGACGCTGATGACGGGTGCGGGGCGGGTGTCGGCCGATGCGGTCGACTTCTTGGACTCGCTCATTGCGTGACCTCCTGCAGGTCGTAGTCGATGTCGTTGCGCTTGATGCCCTCGGCGAAGGCCTTGAGGGAATCGGCGCGGGAGTTGAGACGCCAGTCGTTCGTGGTGCGCTTGCCGTCGATGATGGTGGTCGCGGTCTCGCTGAAGTACGCGAAGCCGACGATGTCCTTGTTGGCGGGGTCCGCCAGCGCATCGAAGAGCGAGTTGATCCACTGCGTCTTCTGCGGGTTCGCGACACTCGTGCCGGTCTCGGTCGCCCCGATCTCGTTGAGCATGATGCCCTTGCCCGGCGCGATCTGGCGGAGCTGCGTGAGCGTCGCTCCGAAGGTCGTGCCGAACGTCGGCTGCTCGGTGGCGTCGCGGTAGTAGCCGCTCATGCCGACCCAGTCCACGTAGTCCGCACCCGGGTAGTACTGCTGCATGTAGTCGAGCGTCTGGTACTTCGGGTTGCCGAGCTTGTCGATGCGGCTCGGGGACCAGTCCCAGATGACGTACTTGTTCGCGCCGTTCGCCTGGAAGACGTCGTGCACGTGCTGCCACATCTTCACGTAGGAGCCGGCCGGGTTCTTCTGGTCGTCACCCTCGGACCAGTTGTACCAGGAGCCGTTCATCTCGTGGTCGAGACGGATGACCATCGGCTGTCCGTTGGCCGCCAGCGCCTTGGCGTACTTCGTCAGGTAGGCGTCGAACGACCCACCGGAGATGTCCTCGTTGGTGTACCCGGGGACGTACTTCTGGTCGTTGCCGGTCTGCGCCGGCACCGTCTCCCACGTCATGAGCGGGACACGGCCGTTGGCCCAGGAGCGCTGCACCGCGGGGGCGTTGAACTCCTGGTCGAAGCCCTGGAAGAAGCCGGTCATGTTCGACGCGGTGCCGACCTGACGGGAGACCTCGTCGTACTCGGCCCAGTTGAACGGGGACTGCGCGGTGTACAGGCCGAACCAGCGCGACTGCTGGCCGAGGATCTCGGCCTTGGTCGGCGTGACGACCGGGGTGGCACCCGGGTCGGTCGAGGGACCGGGGTTCGGCTTCGAGCCGCCACCGTTGCCGGAACCAGAGCCGGACCCGGAGCCGTTGCCGGAACCGGAGCCGCTGCCGGACCCGTTGTCGGACGAGCCCGAGCCGGACCCGGACCCACCGGCCGAACCGGCACCAGACCCGCCGGAACCCGAGCCACCGCTGCCGGAACCCGCGGCGTTGACGTTGGACGAGCCTCCCGAGTCCTTCGCGGCACCGAGCTGGGACTGCAGCGACGCGATCTGCGCCTTGAGTTCCGAGATCTGGTCGCCACGCGACCCGGCCTGGGCCGTGCGGGAGTCGAGCTTGCCCTCGAGCGACCAGATGCGCTCCTGGGCGGCGTCGAGCTGCGTCTGCAGCTCGGCGGCGGACACCTTCTTGGCCTTCGGCGCCTCGACGCCCAGAGCCTGGTGCACGGCGGTCGAGACGGGGCCGGAGGGCGAGATCCACACCGACCAGGTGATGAGGCCGAGCGCCAGCACGATGGCCGTCGTGCCGATGGCCGTCCGGCGGGCGTGCTTGCTGGACTGCGCCCACCAAGCACTCGAGGAACGGATGAAGTCAGACAATGAGGAACGCCTCCAGGGCGAAGATCGCGATGCCGATCACGTACGGGATCGCTGCGTACGGGTTGTACCGGCGAGCTCGGGCGGGGGCCGGCGCGGCTGCTCGCTGGGCCTCCTGCTGCGCGACCGCGGCTGCGGCCTCACGGCGGGTGGCGAGGACGGTGGTGGTGGAGTTGGTCGCCGCGTCGGCGCCGAAGAGCTCGTCGAACGCACGGTCCACGGCCACCTGGTCGACGGTCTCGAGCGGAGCGGGCGAACCAGCGCCCGAACCCGCCTGCCCGGACCCGGCCGACCGGGCACGCTCGGCGTCGATCGGACTGACCGGGACCTGCGCCGTGGAGGACAGCGGCTGGACGGCGTCCGCCGGGTCCTCCTGCATCGGGCCCCCGGCGTAGGCACCGGCCCGGGTCCCCCAGCCGGACGCGTGCGCCAGGCGGAAGAAGCCGATGAGCCGGATCGGCATCAGGAAGAACGTCGACACGATGATGAACATCGGCAGGCGGAAGAAGTCGCTCGGCTTCTCGGACAGGTGCCGCATCTGGCGGATCGCCATGCTCAGCACGCTCGAGATCACCATGAGCGCCGCGACGTAGACGAACCCGGTCGAGAAGCCGTACTGCGACAGGATGCCCTGGTACAGGTTCTCGCCCTGGCCGGTGAAGGCACGGTAGATCCAGCCGGCGATCACGCCGAAGAGCATGAACGGCAGGATGATGTCGGTGATGAAGAACGCCGCGAGGACCGGGGCGTGGCCGAGCATCCACGGCAGCATCCGCAGCGTGTTGTACTGCGAGCCGCGGGCCCAGCGGAGCTGCTGCTTGAACAGCTTCTTCACCTGCAGCGGGGCGTCCGTGTAGACCAGCGACGTGTACTGGTAGACGGTCCGGTACCCCTCCTTGAGCGTGAGGTTCGTCAGCGTCCGGTCGTCCGAGACCTCGAGGAACACGCCCATGAACTTCTCGTGCATGAACCGGTCCATCACCCGCATCAGGATGCTCCGGCGGAACGCGATGGTGCGCCCGGGCAGGCAGCCGATCTGCCCGAGGACACTCTGTGCCGGCATCGAGTAGAGCGCCCGCGAGTTCTCGAGCCAGTCGGCCCAGCGGGTGATCCAGCTGCGCTCCGGTTCGAGGATGCGCTGCCGGGTCGTCACGCCACCGACGGACTCGTCGGCGAACGGCTTGAGGAGTTCCTCGAGCGCGCCGGGGGTCCAGACGGTGTCGGAGTCGACCAGCACGGTGATGTCGCCGTTGGACATCTCGGTGCCGACCTTGACGGCGTTGCGCTTGCCCGGGATGGGCGTGTGGGTCCAGCGGACGAGCGGGGCGAACTCGTCGCAGACCTCCTCGAGCGCCTCGTTGCGGGCACCGTTGATGACGACGATGATCTCGCCGGGCTGCTGCTCGACCATGCGGCCGATGACGTCACGGAAGAGGTCGAGCGGTTCGTCCACGACGGGGACGACGACGCTGGTGGTACCGACGAAGGTGCCGGTGAAGGGGCGGTAGCGGGCGGAGATGACGACCTTGAGCAACCAGAGCAACCAGATCACCGCGGAGTACACGGCGAACAGGTAGAACTCGGGGTGGCCTTCGACCATCTGCCTGATCTGCAGAATGAAGGTGAACACTGATCCCTGCTTCAACGTTCGAGGTGGAGATTCCGCTTCATCGGGGAATCAGGGCCGGTTCGGGTGATGCAATTGATGCAGAACCTGAACGCGCGCGCAACGCGACCCCCGTCCGGGGGCGTTACGGGCGCGTTACGGGGTACACACCGGTCCCCCTCTCGGCCGGTCAGAGCGGTCCCCCGTGGTGCTGACAGCACTCCTGCGGACCACGCCTCGACGCAGGGTCGCCCTGATGGGCGACAGGTGCGGCCTGGAGGTACGGGTCGGGTCCGACGGAAAGCCCAGGTCAGCAGGTGGTCACGCGGCGTGTCGGGGGACGTCGGAAAAGGTCCCCTGGCGGTCCGGTGGGAGTTCGGTCACGGCCCGGTAACGAGCCGGACTCCGTTTCGAACAGGGGTACGAAGAGGGTGCCGTCGGGGGACGTCGTGCGACACGGAGAATTAACCTTCGATGGCTGCTCAGGTCGGGTCCGTCCGCAGACGCTCGGGCGTGTCGCGGGGTGCTCGGCGCTGCGTCGGCGGCCGGTCAGGCGCCGTAGAACTCGCGCTCGAACACCTGGCGGGCGCGCCGCGTGACGCCGAGGTAGTCGTCCTCGAGGCGGCTCGCGGAGCCCGGCGGGTACTCCATCAGCCGTGCGACGCCCTCGAGCTGCACGCGGTCGACGGGCAGCACGTCGGTGGTCTTCCCCGACCACAGCACGAGGGCACTGCGGGTGCGCGACGCGAAGCGCCAGGCGGCACCGAGCCGCTCGCCGTCCTCGGCACCGACGAGTCCGGCGTCGACCGCGGCGTCGAGCGCCTCGAGCGTCGACGTGGTCCGGAGCGACGGGATCTCGAGCGCGTGCTGCAGCTGCAGGAGCTGCACGAACCACTCGACGTCGCTGAGCGACCCGCGACCGAGCTTGAGGTGCCGGGCCGGGTCGGCGCCGCGGGGCAGCCGCTCCGACTCGACGCGGGCCTTGATGCGGCGGACCTCGCGCACCTGGTGGTCGTCGATCCGCTCCGGGTACCGCGTGCGGTCGGCGAGGTGCTCGAAGTCACGCAGGAGCTGTGCGTCACCGACGGCACCGCGGGCACGGAGGAGCGCCTGCGCCTCCCACGTGAGCGACCAGCGGGCGTAGTAGGCGCCGTAGGACTCGAGCGTCCGCACGACGGGACCGTTCTTGCCCTCGGGGCGCAGGTCGATGTCGAGGTCGAGCGGGTGGATGGTGTCCTCGGTCAGGCGGTTCAGCTCGCGCACGATGGTCTGGGCGGTCCGGGACGCGACCTCGGGCGCCAGGTCCGGTGCGCGGTACACGTACAGCACGTCGGCGTCCGACCCGAAGCCGAGCTCCCGCCCGCCGTACCGGCCCATCGCGATGATCCCGAACTCGAAGCCCTCGGGGGCGTCCCGGCGGGCGAGCGCGAGGGCACCGGCGAGGGTGGCCTCGGTGACGTCGCTCAGGGCCGGGCCCAGGCCGTCGACGTCGAGGGAGCCGAGCACGGCGGCCATGCCGAGCCGCAGGGTCTCGCGCCGTCGGGCCGAGCGCAGCAGTGCCGCGGAGCCGTCGACGTCGTTGCCGTGTCGGGCGGTGGTCGCGGTCATCTCGGCGAGCAGGGAGTCGATCGGCCGCGGACGCAGGAGCGCCTCGGGTTCGTCGAGCCAGGCGACCGCTTCGGGGAACCGCTCGAGCAGCCCGGACAGGAACGCCGACTCGGACAGCACGGTGGTGAGCGAGTGTGCGGCGCCGGACGAGTCGCGCAGCATGCGGAGGAACCAGCTCGACTCCCCCAGCCCGTCGCTCAACCGCCGGAAGGCCAGCAGCGCACGGTCCGGCGCCGGCCCCTCGGCCATCCAGCGCAGGAGCACCGGGAGCAGGTTCCGCTGGATCGCCGCGCGTCGGCTCGTCCCCTGCGTGAGGGCGCGGATGTGGCCGACGGCTCCGGCGGGGTCGACGAAGCCGACACCGGCGAGCCGGTCGACGACCTGGTCGTTGGTCAGGACGATCTCGTCCTCGGTGGAGGCCACCGCGGACAGCAGCGGCCGGTAGAACAGGCGCTCGTGGAGCCCGCGGACCTCGAGCTTCACGGCGCGCCAGCGGGCTTCGAGCGCCGGGGCCGACGCGGCGACACCGCTCGACCGGGCGAGCACCCGCAGCTCCTCTTCGTCGGAGGGCATGAGGTGCGTCCGCTGCAGGCGCCGGAGCTGGATGCGGTGCTCGAGCACCCGGAGCAGCGCGTAGTCCGGCCCGAACCGAGCGGCCTCGGCACGGCCGACGTACCCGGCGTCGGTCAGGGCGTCCATCGCCTCGAGCGTCGACCGGACCCGCACGGACGGGTCGTCGCGGCCGTGCACGAGCTGCAGGAGCTGCACGGTGAACTCGACGTCCCGCAGGCCTCCGGGGCCGAGCTTGAGCTGCCGGTCGACGTCGGCGTCGGGGATGTGCTCGGTCACCCGCTCGCGCATGCGCTGCACCGACTCGACGAACCCCGGCCGGGTGGACGAGTTCCACACGAACGACGCGACGGCCTCGGCGTACCGGTCGCCCAGGTCGGCGGACCCGGCGATCGGACGGGCCTTGAGCAGCGCCTGGAACTCCCACCCCTTCGCCCAGCGCTCGTAGTACGCCACGTGCGAGTCGAGGGTGCGGACGAGTGCACCGTCCTTGCCCTCGGGCCGGAGGTTCGCGTCGACCTCCCACAGCGCGGGCTCGGCGGCGAGGTCCGTGATCGCGTGCATCGCGGCGATCGCGATGCGGGTGGAGACGAGCACGGCCCGGTCGGTGGAGACGTCGTCGGTGGGCTCGGTGACGAAGATGACGTCGACATCGCTGACGTAGTTGAGCTCGCGGGCGCCGGCCTTGCCCATCGCGATCACCGCGAGCGGGGTCGCCGCGACGTCGGCCGCCGGAAACGGGACCTCGCGCCGGGCGATGTCGACCGCGGCGTCGAGAGTGGCGCCCGCCAGGTCGGCGAGGCCCGCCGCGACGGCCGGGAACGCGTCCGTCGGCACGGGGTGCAGCACGTCGAACAGGGCGATCTGGGCGAGGTGCCGGCGGTAGCGCACCCGCAGGCGCATCCGGGCGTCCTCACCCGTGGCACCGTCGACGGCCTCGGTCAGCGACGCCGTGTACCGCTCCTGCGACCACGGTTCGCCGACCGGTTCGAGCAGCAGTGCCAGCTCGGCCGGGCGGCGGTGCAGGAACTCC
Organism: Curtobacterium sp. MCLR17_055; assembly: GCF_003234305.1. Taxonomy (NCBI): domain Bacteria; kingdom Bacillati; phylum Actinomycetota; class Actinomycetes; order Micrococcales; family Microbacteriaceae; genus Curtobacterium; species Curtobacterium sp. MCLR17_055. The sequence continues at coordinate 31,878 of NZ_QKSX01000018.1, read as the reverse complement.
CCGAGCCCGATCGAGGCACCGAGCAGGCGGATCAGGCGCTCGGTCGCCGCGTCGTCCGTCAGGACGGGGCGGAGCTCGTCCGGCGCGCGCTCGAGCAGCCGCTCGAGCATCCGCAGGGCACCGTCCGGATCAGCGGTGCCACCCCAGAGCGCGGCAGACCCGGCGACCGGCAGCGGCACGTCGGGGCCGAACCGGGCCTCCAGGTCGGCAGCCCGCTCGAGGCTCTCCGACAGCTCGGCGAACCCCAGACGGGCCAGCTCCGAACGTGACGTCGTCGTCCGACCGGTCATGTGGAACGTGCTCCCGAGGAGTCAGGGCGCTCGGTTCTAGAGCGCGCCGAGGTTGGTGTCGAGCTCGAACGGGGTGACCTGGTCGCGGTAGCGCTTCCACTCCTGCCGCTTGTTGAGCAGCACGAAGTTGAACACCTGCTCGCCGAGGGTCTCGGCCACCAGCTCGGAGTCTTCCATGAGGCTCAGCGCGTGGTCGAGGCTCGCGGGCAGCTGGCTGTAGCCCAGGGCCCGACGCTCCGAGTCGCTGAGGCTCCAGACGTTGTCCTCGGCCTCGGCGGGGAGCTCGTACTCTTCCTCGATGCCCTTGAGGCCGGCGGCGAGCAGCAGCGAGTACGCCAGGTACGGGTTCGCCGCCGAGTCGATGCCGCGGTACTCGATCCGCGAGGACTGGCCCTTGTTCGGCTTGTAGAGCGGCACGCGCACCAGGGCCGAGCGGTTGTTGTGGCCCCAGGTGACGAAGGACGGGGCCTCGTCACCGCCCCAGAGCCGCTTGTACGAGTTGACGAACTGGTTCGTCACCGCGGTGATCTCCGGCGCGTGCTTGAGCACGCCGGCGATGAAGTGCTTGGCGGTCTGCGACAGCTGGTACTGGCCACCGGCCTCGTAGAAGGCGTTCTGGTCGCCCTCGAACAGCGAGACGTGGGTGTGCATGCCGGAACCGGGCTGGCCGGAGATCGGCTTCGGCATGAACGTCGCGTAGACGCCCTGCTCGATCGCGACTTCCTTCACCACGGTGCGGAAGGTCATGATGTTGTCCGCCATCGTCAGTGCGTCGGCGTAGCGGAGGTCGATCTCGTTCTGCCCGGGGCCGGCCTCGTGGTGCGAGAACTCGACCGAGATGCCGAGGTCCTCGAGCATCCGGACCGACCGGCGGCGGAAGTCGTGCGCGCTGCCGCCGGGCACGTTGTCGAAGTAGCCGGCCTGGTCGACGGGCTGCGGGCCGCCGTCCTTCCACTCGCGGCTCTTCAACAGGTAGAACTCGATCTCGGGGTGCGTGTAGAACGTGAACCCTCGGTCGCTCGCCCGGGCCAGGGTGCGCTTCAGCACGTTGCGGGGGTCGGCCACGGCGGGCTGCCCGTCCGGCGTCGTGATGTCGCAGAACATCCGTGCGGTGGGGTCGATCTCGCCGCGCCACGGCAGGATCTGGAAGGTCGAGGGGTCCGGATGCGCCAGGACGTCGGCCTCGTAGGAACGGGTGAGGCCCTCGATCGCGGAGCCGTCGAACCCGATGCCCTCGGCGAACGCGCCCTCGACCTCGGCCGGGGCGATCGCCACCGACTTCAGCGTCCCGATGACGTCCGTGAACCAGAGTCGGATGAACTTGATGCCGCGCTCCTCGATGGTGCGGAGCACGAAGTCCGTCTGCTTGTCCATGCACGACCTTTCCGTGTATCGGGTGGCCGCTGGCGGGCCTCGTCCCAGGCTAGTGGTCCGGCGGTGTGCGCGGGGCCGTGCGACGCGCCGTCACCGGGGCGTCGGCGGGGCGCCGGCCGCGGAGCTCAGCGGTCCTCGGCGTCCCACTTCTCGTTGTTCGCGGCGATGCGGTCGAGCGCGTGCTGCGCCTCCTCGCGCGTCGCGAACGGGCCGATCCGGTCGCGCTGCGGGGACTGCGGGCCCTGCTCGACCTGGCCGGTCTTGTCGTTGAACCACCACTGGGACTCGATGCGTTCTTCGCTCATGTCGCCCACCGTACCCACGTGACCGCCTGGAGGCCCGGTGCCGGTCCGGCGGACCGGCACCGGGCCTCCAGGCAGTCACGCCCACCACGTCGGGCCGCACCCCGGGGCGGTTGCGCTCGGCGCGTCGGGCTGCGCCCTGGGGCGGTTGCGCTCGGCGCGTCGCGCCGCGGCTAGAGTGGTCCGCATGCCCCGGGACGAACACGGACACCTGACCGCCGGCCGCATCTCCCCGCACCGCGCCGTCCCGAAGGACATCGAGCGTCCGGAGTACGTCGGGAAGGTCGAGCCCCACGAGCACGGTCTCGGTGACACCTACACACCGGACGAGGTCGAGCGCATCCGCGTCGCCGGTCGCATCGCGTCGCAGGCCATCGACGCCGTCGGCGAGGCCATCCGCCCCGGCGTGACCACCGACGAGCTGGACCGGATCGGGCACGAGTTCGTCGTCGCGCACGGTGCCTACCCCTCCACGCTCGGGTACCGCGGCTACCCGAAGTCGCTCTGCTCGAGCCTCAACGAGGTCATCTGCCACGGCATCCCCGACGACACCGTCCTGCAGGAGGGCGACCTCGTCAACATCGACATCACCGCCTACAAGGACGGCATGCACGGCGACACGAACCGCACGTTCGTCGTCGGGCAGGCAGCGCCCGAGGTGTCGGACCTGGTGACCCGGACCGAAGAGGCACTGCGTCGCGGCATCAGGGCCGTCGCCCCGGGCCGGCAGGTCAACGTGATCGGTCGTGCCATCGAGGCGTACGCGAAGCGCTTCGGCTACGGCGTCGTCCGCGACTACACCGGACACGGCGTCGGTCGGGCGTTCCACTCCGGCCTGATCATCCCCCACTACGACGCACCGCAGTACGACACGGTGATCGAACCCGGCATGGTGTTCACCATCGAACCCATGCTCACGCTCGGCGGCATCGAGGCCGACATCTGGTCCGACGACTGGACGGTCTCGACCCGTGACAAGTCGTGGACCGCGCAGTTCGAGCACACCCTCGTCGTCACCGAACGCGGCGCGGAGCTCCTCACCGTCTCCTGACCGGACACCTCCGGTAGGCAACCGAAAGGCACGACAACCTCATGACCTCCCTCGCAGTCGGCGTCGACATCGGTGGTACGGGCATCAAGGGCGCGATCGTCGACGTCGCGTCCGGCGCCCTCACCACGGACCGCATCAAGAAGGCCACGCCCGAGGGCGGGAAGCCCCAGGACATCACGGCGGTGGTCAAGGAGATCATCGGCGAGCTCGCCCCCGGTGACGACGTCCCCGTGGGCGTCTGCTTCCCGGCGATCGTGCGGGACGGCAAGACGATGTCCGCCGCGAACGTGTCGAAGAAGTGGATCGGCTTCGAGGCCGAGGCGCTGTTCGAGAAGGAACTCGGCCGCTCCATCCACTTCGTCAACGACGCCGACGCCGCCGGGTTCGCCGAGCAGCAGTTCGGTGCGGCCAAGGGCAAGGACGGCCTGGTCATCGTGACGACGCTCGGCACCGGCATCGGCACCGCGCTCATCAACGACGGCGTGCTCATCGTCAACTCGGAGCTCGGGCACCTGGAGATCGAGGGACACGACGCCGAGTCGCGCGCCTCGTTCGCCGCCAAGGAGCGCGACGACCTGTCGTGGAAGCACTGGGCGAAGCGCCTGCAGAAGTACTACTCGACGCTGGAGGCCCTGCTCTCCCCCGAGCTGTTCGTCGTCGGCGGCGGGGTCTCGAAGCAGTACGAGGAGTTCCTCCCGCTGCTCGACCTGCAGGCCGACATCATCCCCGCGACGCTCCGCAACAACGCCGGCATCATCGGTGCCGCGACCCTGGCGGCGCGCAGCGTCTAGCGCTGGTCGGGCGTACCTGGTCGCGCGTACTTGGTCGGGGGCGTAGCTGGTCGCGCGCGTACCTGGTCGAATCGGGCGTACCTGGTCGGAACTTCCGACCAGGTACGCCCGTTCTCATCAGGTGCGCGCGCCCGTGGGGCTGCCCTCGCATCGGGCACCGCGGAGCCGGGTAGACTCGCTCCAGCGAATGGGTCGGTGAGACGGTCGCGTCGCTCCCCCGGGAGCGCCGAGGAACGTCCGGGCTCCACAGAGCAGGGCGGTGGGTAACACCCACCCGGAGCAATCCGCGAGATAGTGCCACAGAAAGCAGACCGCCGGCGGCAACGTCGGTAAGGGTGAAACGGTGGTGTAAGAGACCACCAGGGGTCCGGGTGACCGGATCCGCTCGGTAAACCTCGCCCGGAGCAAGGTCAGACAGAGGACGTTGAGGCTGCTCGCCGAGTCCTCGGGTAGACCGCTGGAGGCCGACGGCAACGTCGGTCCGAGAGAGATGGCCGTCACCGCCGTGCAAGCGGCGGGACAGAACCCGGCGTACGGCCGGCCCATTCGCCCCTTCTCCGTGCTGCGTTGGCCCGCGCGGACGTCGCGCGCGGCGCGCGCGGTCACGATTCCCCGCTCAGGTTCGTCGAGTGGTCACCAACCGTCGGCCGGCACGGCCGCAGCCGACGGTTCGTGACCTTTCGGCGCCCGGCGAGCGGCGCGTTGCGACCAGCCCACGAACGGACAGGAGGCGCGGTGCGGCGCCGCCACGGGCCTCCCGTCAGGCGGCGCGCGCGGTCACGACTCCCCGCTCAGGTTCGCCGAGCGGTCACCAACCGTCGGCCGGCAGGGCCGCAGCCGACAGTTCGTGACCGCACGGCGGCACGCACGCGACGCGTTGCGACCAGCCCACGAACGGACGGGAGCCACGAACGTCGCTCGCGACTACAGCCCGGACTCGGCCGTCCGCACCAGGATCGCGTCGCTGTCGGGGCACAGCACCACGTCGTCAGGCGCAGCCCGGCGGATGGTCTGCAGGTCGGAGTTGTTGAGGGCCACGCCCGAGGCCGTCGACACGCCGCCCCGCAGGAGCGAGGCGCCGAAGCCGTAGCGCGCACGCTGCCGGTCGTACAGGGCGAGCAGCTCGGCCGGCACCTTGGCGGCGACGTCGGCGCGGGCCTGCTCGGCGGACTCGCGGTCGGCCGTGAGCCGGGCGATCTCGGCGTCACGCTCGGCGACCAGGCCACCGCGGGCGGCCTCGACGTCGGCGAGCTTGGCCTCGATGTCACCGACCCGGGCGCGGAGGCCGTCGAGGTTCTCCATGATCTCGAGCTCGGCGGTCTCGAGGCCGCCGATGCGCCGCTGCAGCGAGTCGAGTTCACTCTGCAGTCCGGCGGCGTCCTTCGCGTTCGCGACGTTCTGCAGCATCGTGGTGTCGCGCTCGACACGGGCCTGTGCCACGGCGGTGTCGGACTCCAGGCGGGCGAGGTCGCGCTCGGCGTCCTCGACCTCGCCGGTGGCGGCGACGAGTTCGCTTCGGAGCGCAGCAGCCTGCTTGCTCAGCTCGGTCAGCTGGTCGCCCTTCTGCAACGACGTGATGCGGTGCGCGATGCGGGTGACGTCGTTGTCGAGACGCTGGACGTCGAGGAGGATGACCTGGTCCTCGGGTGCTGCCTTCATGGTCAGGCTCCTTCTGTGGGGGTGGTGGGTTCGGCGGCCGGCAGGACGGCGAAGTCCCACGGGTCGGTGCGGAGGTCGCTCACGGTGACGCGGACCCCGGCCCGGGTGCGCAGCTGCTCCGCCGCGACGTCGAGCCAGAGCCACTCGGTGGCCCAGTGCGAGGTGTCGATGAGCGCCGGCCCGCCGCCGAGGAGCGCCTGTTCGCGGAACTCCGAGGCCGGGTGGTGCCGCAGGTCGCTCGTGATGTAGACGTCGGCGCCGAGCACGGCGGGGTGGCCAAGCAGCGAGTCGCCCGCACCCGCGCAGAGCGCCACGGTGCGGACGGGCTGGTCGAAGTCACCGGAGACGCGGACCCCGGTGGCCGTGGGCGGCAGCAGGTTGACGAGCTTCCGGGCGAGGGCGCCGAGGGTCGTCCCCTCGGGCAGCACTCCGACGCGACCGATGCCCGTGTCGGGGTCGGCTCCGGCGTCGAGCGGGCGCTGCTCGGTGAGCCCGAGGCGGTCGGCGAGCACGGCCGAGGTGCCGGTCGTCACGACGTCGGCGTTGGTGTGCGCCGCGAGCAGGGCGCTGCCGCCACGCACGAGGGTCGCGAGGACGCTGCCCTTGTAGGTCGACTCGGCGATCGTCGTCACTCCACGGAGCAGCAGCGGGTGGTGCGTGAGCAGGAGCCCGGCCCCGATTTCGACGGCTTCACGGGCGGTGGCCGGCACCGCATCGACGGCGAGGTGCACGTGCTCGACGGTGGCGTCCGGGTCGCCTGCGACGAGGCCGACGGAGTCCCACGACTCGGCACCGGCGGCGGGCCACAGGTCCTCGATCACGGCCTGGAGTTCGCGGAGCGTCGGCATCCCGTCAGTCTACCGAGGCGACCGCCCCGCACGGGGCAGCCGGTCCGTGTGGGGTGATCCGGGCCTCCAGGCAGTGCAGCCGGAAGCGGTGCAACCGACCGCGCCGCGATCGCGGGTCGTCAGCGACGACCGAGCAGGCCGAGCAGGCGGTCGACGAGTCGCGACCACCAGCCGGCCGGGGCCGGCGCTGCCGCGGTGTCGGTGTCGGTGTCGGTGTCGGCTTCCGTCGCGTCCACGACGGGGGCCGGGACGACGGGTGCGGCGACGGCGTCCGGCAGGACGACCGGCGTGCTCGCGGTGACGCCCTGGTGCGCGGTGAGCGCGGCGGCGAAGGCCGCGCGGTCGATGACCGTCGGCCCGGTGGCGGGCAGGACGAGCGGGGTGGGCCGCGTGGCCGCGGACACCGGGGACACGGCCGGGAGGCCCAGCACCGGTCGGACGGGTTCGTCGCGTTCCGGGGTGACGAGTGCCACCACCGGCGCGGCTTCCGCGGTGGGTGCGGCCTGCGCTGCTGCGGGGACGCTCGGTGCTGCGCGGGTCGGCACGGGTGCCGGCCGGGTGACGAGCGCCACCGGCGCGGTCGCTGCGCGGCGGGCTGCAGCACGGTCGCGGCGGTCCGCCTCGGCGGCGGCGTCGGTGAGCAGGTCGGCGAAGACGGTGTGGGCGAAGGCGCGGGCGGCCGTCACCTCGGGGTCCTCCGAGCCGGCGACGGTGGCCTCCCACGCGGCGAGGCGTGCCAGGTCCTCGTCGCGGCGTCGGACCTCGTCCTCGAGCAGGACGATGCGCTCGATGCTGCTGCGGCCTGTGGACGACGACACCTCCACCGCGAGGTCCTCGATGCGCAGGGCCAGACGCTCCGGCGGCTCCGGGAACGACGGGGCGCAGACGGCGGCGTGGCGGGCGCGGTCGCGGCGGAACGCGGGCGCGGCGACGGGTGCCGGGGCGGCCGACTGGTCGGCGGTCGTCGCGTCGGCGGTCGCTGCGGCGGCGGTGCTGCTGCTCGCGGCGTGTCCGGGGCGCTGCACGGGGCCGGTGACGGGCGGGACGACGAGGTCCGGCACGTACGGGGCACGGGTCGCCGGTGCGTCGCGGAGCCACTCCTCGAGCTCGCGGCCGAACGGGTCCACGAGCGGGGTGCGTGCGCCGGACTGGGTCTCCATGTCCGAAGGATAAATATCGCGCGGGCCGAAACGCGGGACATCCGCGGTGTGTCGCTGCACCGCCTGCCATATCGCGGCGGAGTTGAGCGGCGTGTCGCGCCCGTCGTCACCGAGGTGGGCGGAGGCCGTCCTCGAACGCCCGCAGCAGTTCCCGGCCCGCGGGCCAGTCCCCCACGCCGCTCGCGACGTTCACGTGCCCGAGGGCACCGACGCGGACGACGTCCGCGCCCATCGCGTCGGCGAACACGAGCGCCCGGTCCGCGCTGCAGTACGGGTCGTCGTCGCTCACGACGAGGCGCGTCGGGACCCGCTGGGCCAGGGGCACCGGGCGCGGCGCCACGAAGCCCGATGCCTCGTCCGGGAACGTGTCGCCGAGCGGGTCGGGTGGGGCGACGAGGAAGGCACCGGCGACGAGCGCGGGAGCGTCCGCCGTGGTGGCGAGCCAGTCGGCGACGGCCAGGACACCGAGGCTGTGGGCGATGAGGACCGGGGGCTCCGGGCACGAGGCCACGGCCGTGGAGATCGCGGCGCACCAGTCGTCCGGGTCCGGGTCGCTCCACGAGGTGGGGGCGATGCGGACGGCGGCGGGCTGCTGGGGGCGGTGGTCGTGCTGGATGCGCTCGTCGTGCTCGTCCTGCTGCTCCCGCTCCCGCTCCCAGACGGACTGCCAGTGGTCCGGGTCCGAGTTCCAGATGCCGGGGACGATCACCCACGGTCGCGCTCTGCTCACCGGGGCAGCGTAGCGAAGAAGCGAGGCACCGTTCCGGAGTGTGACGCGCGGTGCCCTGCCCGGCTCAGAGCTGCGGGACCGCGCCCCGGGGCTGCTGCAGCGTGTCGCGCGGGTACTGCCCGAAGCGCGACGCGTACGCCGCCGAGAACCGACCGAGGTGCGCGAAGCCCCAGCGCAAGGCAACGCTCGCCACCGTCAGGTCGCCCGCCGACGCGCGGCGGAGTTCCTCGTGCACGCGGTCCAGCCGGATCCCCCGCAGCAACGCGTTGGGCGCCGTGCCGACCTGCCGCTGGAACGCCTGCTGCAGCCCCCGCACGCTCAGGCCGACGTGCTCGGCGACGTCCGTCGTCGTGACGGGCGTGTGGGCGAAGGCGTGCATGAACTCCACGGCCTCGCGCACACGACCAGTGGCACCCTGTGGCAGCGCGACGTCGGGGGCGATGGTCTCGTGCGGGAACGTGTCGAGGAACGCCAGCGCGGTCTCCCGCACGGTCTCGGCGAGGGCCAGTGCGGTGAGCGGTGCCGGGCCGAGCACGATCGCCGCGGCGCGCTGCACCCGGGCGTTCCAGGCGCGGAGGTCCTCGGGCCGGGGCGCTGCGGTGTGGTCGAACACGAGGGGGCCGGGCCGGGTGCCGTGCACCTCGGCGGCGACGCCCTCCAGGTACGTGCGGTCGAACTGCACGAGGCTCTGGCGGACGTCCTGCAGGTCGAACACGAAGGGACGCCGCGTCGGGAACACCCGCGGGGCCCCCGGTGCGAAGTCGACCTCCTGGCGACCGACGTCGACGCGGCCACCGCCGTCCGACGTCCACATCACGACGTACTCGTCGGGGACCTCGACCTCGCCCTGCATCCGCCCGTCGAACCGGGTGGAGCGGAAGGTCATCGATCCGTCGCCCACGACCTGGAACCGGTACGCGAACGGACGATCGGTCCGGGACGCCGAGAACCCCGTGCTCTCGTAGGCCTCTTCGTACAGTTGCACGGCCGCGTCGAGTCCGGCGCCGGACGTCTCGAACCGGATCCGGGGATCAGGCTCGACAGTCATCGCGCGAATCGTGACACGGTATCCGGGAAACGCGACAATCGCCGACCCGTCATTGCGGTTTACGGCCCACGGAGTGCGCTGGGCGGACGACCGTTGCGACTCGGCCGATCGATGACGGCCGTGCTCCCGCTCAGTGCCGGGAGCGAAGCACCGTCCAGCGGTTCCGGTCGGCCACGCGTTCGTACCGCAGGTCGTCGACGACCATGCGGACGAGCGCGAGCCCGCGACCGCCCTCGGCGAAGTCGTCGGGCAGCACGGCGGCGTCGGGATCCACCGTCGCCGCGACCCCGTCGTCAGACAGCAGCGCCTGGAAGCGCTCGTCGCCGATCTCGAGCCGGAGCTCGCACGAGACACCGTCCGGGCGGGCGCCGTGCTCGATGACGTTCGAGGTGAGTTCGACCAGGGCGAGCTCGAGGGCCATCCGGTCCTCGGCGGCGACGGACGGCTCGTGCTGCCAGACGCCTGCGAGGAAGTCGTGCACGGCGGACACGTCGTCCGGGGGGCACGCCAGTGCGAGCATGTGCTCGGCGACGGGGGCGGTCATCACCAGTCGGTCACCGCGGCGTCCCCGTCGGGGTACGTCCGCAGGATCTTGTCGATGTTGGAGAGCTTGAGCACCATCTGGACCTGTTCCGACGGCGCCGCGATGCGGAGGTCGCCGCCGGCCTGGCGTGCGGTCTTCAAGCTGCCGACCAGGGCGCCGAGGCCGGAGGAGTCCATGAACTCGACCCCGGAGAGCTCGACCACGAGCCGCGAACGTCCGTTGCCGACGATCTGGGCCACGGTCTCGCGGAAGGTGGGCGCGGAGACCATGTTGAGCCGGCCGCTGCACTCCAGGACGGCGGTGTCGGTCTCCGCCTCGTGTACGACGATGTCCATCTCGGTGGGTCTCCTCAGATCGGTGCGCCTTGCAACCAGCAACCTACCGGCTCAGCCCCTCAGTTGTGGGACCGGTTTCGCCGCGTCGCCGTCACCTGGACCACGACGGCCGCGGCCATCAGCGCTGCCATCACCCCGCCCATCGCCAGCGCGGTGCCGCCGAGGGCGCCGGCGAGCGGGGTGCCGAGACCGCCGATGCCGAAGGTCAGGCCGCCCTGCAGGGCAGCCGCGGTGCCCGGGTGCGCCGCGCCGACGTGCTGCGTGCGGGTCATCGCCGCCGGCAGGACGAAGCCCCACGCGGCCGTCACGACCGCGAGGGCGCACCACACCGGCACCGGCCCGAGCCCGAGGAGCGCCGACACCAGCACGGCCGTGGCCCCGACCGTCCCGACGACCAGGCCCAGGGTCAGCAGGGCGTCCTCGCTGAACCGCCCGACGAGCCGGCCGAACAGCAGCGTCGTGACGATCATCATCGACGCGTTCGTGGCGAAGACGAGCGTGTACAGCCCCTCGGAGAACCCGAACTCCGACTGGAACACGAACGAGCTCGTCGCGATGTAGGCGAAGAACCCCACCGTCGACAGCACCCCGCTCAGCACGTAGGCCCGGAACCGCGGGATCGCCAGGAGCTCGCGGATCCGCTGCCCGTTGGCCGCGAACCCGACCCCGCCACGGCGCTCCGGCGGCAGGGTCTCGCGGAACCGCAGGACCACGGCCACGAAGAAGACGGCGCCGAGCACGGCCAGCACGACGAACATGAGCCGCCACGTCCCGACCGTCAGCACAGCTCCCCCGGCCAGCGGGGCCACCACCGGCCCGATCGCGTTGATGGCCGCGAGCGTGCCGAACACCTTCGCCATCCGGGTGCCGCTCGTCACGTCGGACACCATCGCCCGACCGGCCACGGCGCCCGCGGCACCGGCGAGTCCCTGGGCGACGCGGGCCACCACCAGCGTCACGACGTCGGGGGCGAGCGCGCAGCCGACCGACGCGAGGGCGAACAGGGCGGTCCCGACGACGAGCATCGGCCGACGACCGATCCCGTCGCTCACCGGTCCGACGAGCAGCTGGCCGACCGCGAAGGCCACGAGGAACGCCGTGAGCGACAGCTGCACCGCGCCGGGCGTGGTGCCGAGGTCGCGTGCGATGGCCGGGAGTGCGGGGATGTACATGTCCGTCGCGAACGGCGAGACCCCGACGATGAGCGCCAGCGGCACGATCGGGGGCAGCACGGTCGTCGTCGGTCCCAGGCTGCGCTCCGTCGTCACCTCGGACACGGTACGCGTCCCCGAATCGATTCGACGGGCACTTCGTGAGCAGGAACGGTCGGTTCCCGGTGCCGGAGGCGACCGTTCCTGCTCACGAAGTGGGGGCCTGCGACGTGCGCGGGGACGGACAGGAGGCCCGGTGCGGGCCCGCCACGGGCCTCCCGTCCGGGGACGCGCGCGGTCACGACACCCCGCTCACGTCTGCCGAGTGGTCGCGTTCCGTCGCCCGGCGACGGCGCAGCCGACGCTTCGTGACCGCTGGGCGGTGCGGCCCGGGACGTGCGCGCGGACGGACAGGAGGCCCGGTGCCAGCTGGCACCGGGCCTCCTGTCCGTGGGGTGGGGGCGTCAGCCCGTGTTCTGCAGGCCGGCCGCGATCCCGTTGACGGTGAGCAGCAGGAGCCGGTGGTCGGCGTCCGTCGGGTCCGTGCTGCCGGACGTGCGGATGGCGCGCAGCGCACGGAGCTGCAGGTGCGACAGTGCGTCGACGTAGGGGCTGCGGAGGCGCACGGCGCGGGCGAGGACGGGTCGGTCCTCGAGCACGTCGCTGCCGCCGGAGACGCGGAGCACCCAGTCGCGGGTGCGGACCATCTCGTCGAGCACCTTCGCGGCGAGGTCGTCGCGGTCGGCGAGCTCGAGGTACCGGCGGGCGATGTGCTCGTCGGTCTTCGCGAGCGACATCTCGACGTTCTTGATCATCGCGGCGAAGAGCGGCCAGTCGGCGTAGGCGGCGCGGAGGACATCGACGTCGCCGACGGCCTCGAGCGCGGAGCCGAGCCCGTACCAGCCGGCGAGGTTGATGCGCGCCTGCGTCCACGAGAACACCCACGGGATGGCGCGGAGGTCCTCCAGCGACTCCACCGACAGGCCACGACGGGCCGGGCGGGAGCCGAGGGGCAGCAGGCCGATCTCCTCCATCGGGGTGACCCGGGCGAACCAGGGCGCGAAGCCGTCGGCCTTGACCAGGTCGTAGAACGCGACGCGCGAGACGTCGTCGAGCTGCTGGGCGAGGTCGGCGAACCGGGCGGCCGCGGCGGCGGTGCGCGCCTCGTTCGACGGCGTCGACGCGAAGAGCGTCGCCGAGGCCATCTGCTCGAGGTGGCGGGCGGCGATGTCCTGGTCGCCGTACTGGGCGAAGATGACCTCGCCCTGCTCGGTGAGCTTGAGCCGGCCGTCGATCGATCCCGGCGGCTGGGCGAGGACGGCCTCGTTGGCGGGACCGCCGCCCCGGCCGAGCGAACCGCCCCGGCCGTGGAACAGGGTCAGCTCGATGTCGTTGTCGCGGGCCCAGTCGGCGATGCGGGCCTGGGCGTCGTACAGCGCCAGGTTCGCGGACACCGGGCCGACGTCCTTCGACGAGTCCGAGTAGCCGAGCATGACCTCGAGCCGACGGCCGGTCGCGGCGAGGCGTCGCTGGAAGGCCTCGGTGCGGACGGCCTCGTCGAGGATGTCGACGCTGGCGTGCAGGTCGGCGAAGGTCTCGAACAGCGGGATGACGTCGAGCACCGGCGCAGCCTCGGCGGACCCGAGCGCGGCGACCGCGAGTTCGTGCACGTTCGCCAGGTCCGCCGGGGACTGCGTGAAGGACACGATGTACCGGTTCGCCGCGCGGACGCCGTAGCGGGACTGCAGCCCGGCGATCGTGCGGAAGACGGCGAGGACCTCTTCGGTGGTCTCGCTCAGTTCGCCACCGGCGCGGATCTCCGCCAGGGCCGTGCGGTGCACTTGCGAGTGCTGGCGGACCTCGAGCTCGGCCAGGTGGAACCCGAAGGTCTCGACCTGCCAGATCAGGTTCTGCAGCTCGCCGTTGGCCGGGCGGATCGCGCCGGCTGCGATGAGCGACGCCTGGATCGTGCGGAGGTCGGCCAGCAGCGCCTCGGGGCCGTCGTAGGCCAGCGGGGTGGTGCCGGTCCGGGTGGCGTCGATGCGCGCGGCGACGAACAGGAGCGCACGGCGGTGGGTCTCGTTCGGTGCGCGGACGCCGATGCGCTCGGCGATGCCCGGGTCGAGGGACTCCTGCGCGGCGACGAGGGCGGTGAGCCCGGCGTCGGCGGGGGTGTCACTCGCGTCGAGCGTCAGGGCGCTGCCGATTCGGGTGGTCGCGCGGGCGAGGCCGAGCAGGATGTGCTCCGCCGCGATCTCGGCGGCCTGGCGGGTGACGTCGGCCGTCACGTGCGGGTTGCCGTCGCGGTCGCCGCCGATCCAGGTGCCGAACCGCACGAACGCGGGGGCGATCACGGATGCGCGGCCGGCGTCGTCGCCCTGCAGCCGGTCGTCGAGCAGGCGGTACACCTGCGGGACGATCTCGAACAGGGTCTGGTCGAACACGCTCATCGCGGTGCGGACCTCGTCGAGCGGGGTCGGCCGGGTGGTGCGGAGCGGCGAGGTGCGCAGGAGGGTCGTGATCTCCTCGAGCAGGCGGCGCTCGTTCTCGGCGCGGGCCGTCGCGTTCCGGGCGCGGTCGCGCTCATCGATGAGGTCCGTGATGCGGCGGACACCCGTGGTGACCGCGCGGCGGCGGGCCTCGGTCGGGTGGGCCGTCAGCACCGGGTGGAACCGCAGGGTGCGGAGGCGCTCGGCGGCCTCGGCCTCGCCGACCTCGGCGACGAGCTCGGCGTAGGTGGCGGGGAACGAGTCGCCGGCCACCCCACCGTCGTCACCGCGCTGCCGGAGGACCCGCACGCGGTGGTGCTCCTCGGCCAGGTTCGTCAGGTGGAAGTAGGTGGTGAACGCCTGCGCCACGGCCTCGGCGCGTTCGGCCGACATGCCCGAGACGATCGCCTGGGCACGCGCTGCACCCTCGGCGTGGTCGCCCTCGTAGGCGTCGATCACGGCGGCGCGCAACGACTCCACGTCGTGGAGCAGTTCGTCGCCCCCGTTCTCCCGCAGCACCCGGCCGAGGAGGTTGCCGAGGTACCGGACGTCGGCGCGCAGGTCACTGTCGACCGCACCGCTGACGTCGTCCCGCGCGCGCTCGTGGCGTGCAGATCCGTCGATCGCCGTCATGGAGTCCTTTCCGGGTCGTCCGGGAGGCTGGTCCCGGGTCCCAGCAGCGTATCGGCACCCGGGGGCGCATGACGTCGACCGTCCGGACGGACGCGGGGGCAGGGTCCGGACGGACGCGGGGCAGGGTCCGCGCGGGGCCGGGCGGTCCCGCGCGCGGCCTTGCTTGGGTACTCCCCCGATGGGTCAGGCAGGCACGGAGGCGCTGCCCGGCTCCTGACGGAACGGCGCACGGCGGGCATCGAGGCCGGCGAGCAGCCCACGGTTCAGGTCGTAGGCGAGCTCGACCTCGGCGATCACCCGCTCCTGCTCGTCGGCCGTCCAGGGCGCGGCGTCCAGCTGGGCGCGGTAGGTGTGCTCGAAGTCGCTCGGGTCGGCGACCTGGTCGAAGATGTAGAAGAGGACACCGTTCGTGTCGAACCCGAACCGCTCGGCCAGCACTTGCCCGATCACGTGCCCGCCGGACACGTCACCGAGGTACCGCGTGTAGTGGTGTGCCACGAAGCCGCCGGGCCACTCCGCCGCGACCTCGTTGAGGCGTCGCACGTACGCGGTCGTCGCGGGCAGCGGGCACACCAGCTCGGACCAGTCCGGGCCGATCAGGTACTCGAGGTCGGCACGGATCGCCGGCATCCGGGTGAGCTGCGCGGTGACGAACGGCGCCGCAACGGGGTGGTCGGCCATGCGTTCCGCCGCCCGCTCGAGTGCGTCGTACACGAAGGCGTACTGTCCGAGCAGGTCCGCGTAGTCGGCGACGTCGCAGTCGCCGCCGAGCAGGTCCTGCATGAAGCCGCTCGTGGCCGAGGCACCGTGCGAGCGCCGCGTGCGACGCCGCAGCAGCTCGGAGAACGGGATGACGGTCGAGTCCATGAGGTAAGGCTAACCTTAGTGATGCGCGCGTCAAGCAGGGATCACCCAGGTGGCGCCGAACCCGCGAGAGGAAGCTCCCCCACGATGAGCTCGAAACCCAAACGCCCCCAGCACGTCTTCGTCGTCGACCGCACCGAACGGCTCTCGCCCCACATGGTGCGCGTGCACCTGGGTGGCTCGGCCTTCGAGGACTTCGTCGCCCAGGCCGACCCCGACCGACTCGGCTCGACCGACAAGTACGTCAAGCTCCTGCTCGCGAAGCCATCGCTCGGACTCGTGCCGCCGTACGACCTCGAGGCCCTGCGCGAGACCCTCCCGAAGCACGACCGCCCGGCCCGCCGCACCTACACGGTGCGGGCGGTCGACCACACCACGCGGACCATCGCGATCGACTTCGTCGTGCACGGCGACGAGGGCCTCGCCGGTCCCTGGGCAGCGTCCGCGCAGCCGGGCGACCGGCTCGCCCTGTCCGGGCCCGGTGGTGGCTACGCGCCGACCACCGACCCGGCGGTCACGCACGTGCTGCTCGGTGACGACAGCGCCCTGCCCGCGATCGGCGCCGCACTCGAGTCGATGCCCGACTCCGCCACCGGGGTCGCCCTGGTCGAGGTGGCAGGGCCCGCGGACGAGCAGGACATCCGGCACCCGGCCGGGGTCGACCTGCGGTGGCTGCACCGGGACGCCACCGGCGCCCAGCCGGGCACGCTCCTGCTGGAGACGGCCAGCGGGCTGCCGCGTGCCTCCCGGCCGGTCCAGGTCTTCGCGCACGGCGAGCGGACCGCGATGAAGGCGATCCGTCGGCTGTTGCAGGACGACTGGGGGCTGGAGAAGCGCGAGATGTCGTTGTCGGCGTACTGGGCGCTCGGACGTGGTGAGGACGAGTTCCAGGAGGAGAAGCGCGAGCCCGTCGGGGTGATCTTCACCGACTGACAGCGGGCCTGCGTGTCTGTTCCTTCCCAGGACGGGCGCGATGGCTGGTGGGAACGGGCGTACCTGGTCGGAAGAGCGGACCGGGTGCGCCCGATCTTGGTCGGTACGCCCGTTTCTCGGTCGGTACGCCCGGTTCGGCGGACGTGCGAGGCACCCGGCTGTCGCAGGAACGCCCGTTCTTTCCCAGAACGGGCGCGATGGCTGGTGGGAACGGGCGTACCTGGTCGGAAGAACGGACCAGGTACGCCCGATTCAGCCAGGCACGCCCGATCTCGGTCGGCACGCCCGGCGGCCGGGCGCGCGGTACCCGCAGGAACGCCCGTTCTTTCCCATAACGGGCGCGATGGCTGGTGGAATCGGGCATACCTGGTCGGAAGAACGGACCAGGCACGCCCGATTCGACCAGGTACGCCCGGCCCGCCCGTTCTCGGCCGGCACGCCCGTTCTCGGCCGGCACGCCCGTTCTCGGCCGGCACGCCCGTTTCTCGGTCGGTACGCCCGGTTCGGCGGACGTGCGAGGCACCCGGCTGTCGCAGGAACGCCCATTCTTTCCCAGAACGGGCGCGATGGCTGGTGGGAACGGGCGTACCTGGTCGGAAGAACGGACCATGTACGCCCGATTCGACCAGGTACGCCCGGCACGCCCGATCTCGGTCGGTACGCCCGGTTCGGCGGACGTGCGGGGCGCCCGTTTCCCGCAGGAACGCCCGTTCTTTCCCAGAGCGCGCGCGATGGCTGGTGGGAACGGGCATACCTGGTCGGAAGAACGGACCAAGGACGCCCGGTTCGACCAGGTACGCCCGGTTCGACCAAGGACGCCCGGTTCGACCAGGTACGCCCGGGATGCCCGGTGGGCCCAGCGCGCGCAGCGGCCGGGAGGCCCGGGGCACGTCGGTGGGTCGGGCTAGCGTTCGGCGCATGGTCACCTCGTCGTGCTGCGTGCCGGGTTGCGCAGGCGTGCTCGCGGACGGGCTCGCGGGCGTCCCCCTGTGCGGCGCGCACGTCGCGTTCGTCGCCGACCTCGCGGCCGAACACCCCGGCGTCGAGGACGCACTGCCCGCCCCGTGCCCGGCGTGCGGTTCGCGGATCGGGGTGCGGTACCCCTCGGGCATGGTGTGTGCCCGGTGCGAGTGGCGATGGGGTGACGTGCCGGACGGCGACCTCGCTCCCCCTCGGGTCGACGTCGTCTACTACCTGCGGATGCGCGACGACTTCGGCGACCGCATCAAGATCGGCACGACGATGAACCCCCGGCAGCGGCTCGCGGCGATCCCGCACCAGGACCTGCTGGCGTTCGAGCGCGGTGACCGGACCCTCGAACGCCGACGGCACGCCACGTTCGCCGCCAGCCGGTACCCGGGTACCGAGTGGTTCCGGGTCACGCCGGAACTCCTGGCCCACGTGGACACCGTCGCTGCCGGGGTCGACGACCCCTGGGACCTGCACGCCCGGTGGACGAGCGAGGCGCTCGCGCTCCGAGGCTGAGCCCCGACCGGGCGGTCGGGGCTCCTGCTCAGGCGGCCTGCAGCATGCGGTCGGCGGTACGGAGCGAGAGCGCCATGATCGTCAGCGCCGGGTTCGCGATGACCGCGCTCGGGAACACCGAGTTGTCGGCGATCCACAGGTTCGGGACGTCCCACGAGCGGCCGTCCTGGTCGACGACGGAGGTCTCGCGGTCCGTGCCCATCCGCGCGGTGCCGATGGTGTGCGCCGTGCGTTCGAGCACCCGGACGTCCTGACCGCCAGCGGCCTCGACGATGGTCGTCATCGTGCGGACCGCGTGGCGGCGGATCGCTTCCTCGTTCGACCCCGGGGTGAAGGACACCCGAGCACGCGGGACACCGTGTTCGTCGAGTTCGTCGGTCAGCTCGAGGCGGTTGTCGTCGTACGGCAGGCACTCGGCGTTGATGCCGACGCCGGCCGAGAACGGGTAGTCCTGCAGCGCCCGGACGAGCTCGGCACCGCGGAGTCCGCCGCCCCGGACCAGCGAGGTCGCGAAGGTCTGCGGCTGCACGCCCAGGCTCTGGATGAGGTAGCCGCCCGCGAAGTCGGCGTCCGCCGGTCGGACGAAGTCCTCGGTGATGATCGACGACGGGTACCCGCGGTACGAGCGCATCGACTCGTCGAACCGCGCCCACACCTGGGTGGCTCCGTGCGCGGTGAAGTTCCGGCCGACCTGCCCGCTGCCGTTCGCGACACCGGTGTGCAGCAGCAGTCGCGGCGTCTCGACACCGCCCGCGGCGAGGACGAGGGTCCGGCAGCGCTGGCGGTGCTCGCGGCCGGCGGCGGTGTACAGGACCGCCTCGACCCGTCCCGCCGCGTCGAGCTCGATGCCGTGCACGAAGGACTCCGGACGGATCTCCGCACCGAACGCCACGGCGGCCGGCAGGTAGGTCGTGTCCATCGAGACCTTCGAGCCGTTGCGGCAGCCCTGGTGGCACGAGCCGCAGGACACGCAGGCCTGGCGCAGCCCGTGGTGCTCCTGGTGCCGGTCCTCGGTGGTCAGGCCGACCGGGGCGTCGGTCGCGGTGATCCCGGCGGCCGCGGTGCCGCGCATCATCATGTCCGATGAGGCGTTCCGGGCCGGCGGGCGCATCCGGTAGCGGCGGGAGGGGTCCCACGGGTAGTGCTCGGGGCCGGCGACGCCGACGTCGTGCTCGACCTGCTCGATCCAGCCGGTGAGTTCGGCGTGGCTGATCGGCCAGTCCTGCCCCGCGCCGCTCTCGGTCCGCAGTCGCAGATCGTGCTCGCTCGGCCGCGGGGTGAACGCGCCCCAGTGCAGCGTCGACCCGCCGACGCCCGTGCCGCTGTTGTTGGGGCCGAAGGCCGTGGGGGCTCCGCCGCCGCTCAGCCGCTCGTCCATCCAGTTGATGTCACCGGGGGCGGCGACCTCATCCGGCACGTGGTCGCCCGGCTCGGTGTTGCGGCCAGCTTCGAGCGCGACGACCGTCAGGCCACGGCGGGCCAGCGATGCGAGGAGCGGTGCTCCCCCGGCCCCGGTGCCGACCACGACCACGTCGACGACGTCGTCCGTGCCGTACGTGCGTTGTCCGTCGAGTCTCATCGTGCAGCTCCGGTCGTCGGTGCGGTGTCCATCGTGGTGGCGGTGCCGGCGGGGGCCTCGGGTTCCCAGGCCTCGCGCTCGCCCGCCGCGAGCAGCTGGAAGCCCTGCTTGCGGACGCCGTCGCCGCCGTTCGCGTAGCCGTCGAAGTCGATGGCGGCCATGGTGGCGGGGTGTGCGAGCCAGTGCTTCACGAGGTCGACGCTGGCGTCCTCGAACCACGCGCGCAGCTGCTCGGCGTCGAGGTCGCCGTCAGCGCGGTACCGCCCGACCGCCACGGACTCGAGGGCCTGGTCGAGCACGCCGTCGCGGGCGGGTGCAGCGAGCACGTCGAGCGCGGCACGGTAGGCCTCGGCGTCCACCGGCAGGCCGTCCGGCCGCCAGCCGTCGCCGAGCCCCGCGGCCAGCTGCGCGTCGACCCGCAGTGCCAGGTCGACCTGGTCGGTGCCGGGCTGCGGGACGACGATCCGCGCGACGGCGCGCAGGGTGTCCAGCTGCGTCGGCGTGAGCGCGTGGGGTGCGGCGGCCGGGTCGTCGGGCAGGGCGCGCTGGGCCAGCAGCCCCCGCGTCCGGGCGCTGACCCGCGGCGAGGCGATCACGCGGGCGTGTTCCACGGGGACGACCGGCGACCCCGTGACGCGGCGCTGCCAGAAGTCGCGGATGCGCTCGGCCACGGCCTCGGGCTGTTCCCAGGGCAGCAGGTGGGCGGCGCCGTCGACGACGTGGAGCTCGCTGTTCGGCCAGTGCGGCAGGGTCAGGCGGCGCTGGGCGTCCGCGTCGAGGTCGCCGTCCTCGGCACCGGCGAGCACCAGGGCGGGCACGGGGTTCGGTGCGGCGTCCGACCAGTCCTCGCGGCTGCCGCGGGACAGCCAGTCCGTCCAGGCCGCGGGGTCGGTCCGCTCGACGTCCTGGACCGCCGCGACGTGCCGCGCAGGCGCCAGGGGCGACGCGGTGTTGGCGGAGACGAACTCCTCGGCGTCCTCGACGGAGATCGGGCCGCCGGCAGCCCACGAGAGCATCGTCCAGCGGCGGTCGTCGTCCATCGGCTCGGGAGCGAGCGGGGACGCGGCGAGGAGCAGCACGGCCCGCAGTCCGAACAGGCCGTTCGCGCCGGAGATCGTGCGGTCGGCCACCACCGTGGCGACCTTGCCGCCCATCGAGTGCCCGAGGAGCATCCACTCCGTCGAGCCGCTCGCCCCGATCGCGCGCTCCACCAGGACGGCCATCTCCTCGACGGTGGTGCCGGACGACGCCGGGCTGCGGCCGAAGCCGGGCAGGTCGATGCCGATCAGGTCGAGGTCGCCGAGGAGTTCGGCGCGCAGCAGCGCGAACTCCTCGGAACTCGCGCCGAGGGCGTGGAGACAGAAGACGGTGGTCACCCTGTATACCTACCCGTCGCTCGCGACCGCTCCCAGCCGGGCCGTACCCCGCCGGGTCGCGCGTGTACCCCGATCGACGGCGTCACCGGGCGTACGCGTCGACGAACAGCGCGCCCCGGAGCTCGCGCAGGGTGTCCGCCAGCCGGTCGACGGTCCGGCCGGAGATCCCCGAGACCTGCAGGTCGTACGGGCCGAGCGCGGGGAGCCGCCCGGTGCGGATGCGGACGACCTCCCACCCCACGGCGCGGACGGCGCGGTCCTTCTTCCGGTCGGTCTCCTGCCGCGGGCCGACGTGCTCGAGGCCGTGCCGACCGGTGGAGTCGTACTCGATGGCGACGCGGAGCTCGGGCAGGATGATGTCCGGCCAGGCCTCGACGTGGTCGAAGAACGGGCGGTCGAGTCGGATGGCGGAGTGGTCGTAGGTGAACGCGAACCGCTCGGACAGCATGCCCCGGAGTTCGGCCTCGACCGCCGAGGCCGTCGCCGGGGCACAGACGCTCGTGAACGACTCACCCGACGGCAGCCGCGGGGTCTTCGGGCAGATCGTGCGGGGAACGGGCTGGGCGGTCCGCCTTGGCGCCCCTCCGGCCGAGCCGGCGACGGGCCGACGGGACCGGGACCGGGAACGGCTCGACGCGACGGCCCCGGCCGGGACCCCGCGCACCGGAGCCGCGGGCAGCGTCTGTCGTCCGGCACTCCGGACGACCCGCTGCGGCACCGGCACGGCCTGCGGCCAGTCCGACGGCAGCACCGGCCACCGCTGCGGCTGGGCCTGCACCGCGCACTCGGGGCACCACACGGAGCGGCGGCGTTCACGGCCCGGGCGGGACCGCTGTTCTGACGGGGTCGCGACGAAGACGTGCCCGACGTCGCACTCCCAGGTGAGCAGGACCTCGGCCGCCGGGGGGACCTGGGTCAGGACGACGCCGTGGTTCCAGTCGGGGTGGTACTGCCGGATGAGCACGGGGTACGGCGCCCAGTCGGCGCGGAACTGTCCGACGGCGTACGGCACCGCTTCGCCGCGCGACCACTGTCGGCGGCGCCACCACGCATCGACGGGTTCGGCCACGCCCCCACGCTAGGAACGACCACCGACACCCGCCGCACCACAAGCGAGCGACGCGACCGCTCAGGAGGCCAGCGCGTGCTTCACGTAGGCGACCAGGGCGTTCGCGTGCCCGTGCCCGAGGCCGTGCTCGGCCTTGAGCCACCCGACGACCTCCATGTGCTGGTGGTCGTCGAGCCGGTCGGCGACCAGGTCGAGCCACTCCTGCACCGGGCGCCCGTAGGTCGTCTCGATGCTCGGGAAGTACGACGCCGGACCCTTCACCTTGGTGCCGTCCGCCGGGGGCACCGGGGCGGTCACACGATGCGCTGTCATGGCGCAACGGTAGCGCTCCGTCGGCCGTCACGGAACGTCACGCAGGACACCGTTCTGTGACGCCGCGTTGCGCCGGATGGCCGGGTGTTGCGCCGCGTGGCGGGGTGTTGCGCGAGGCGTTGTCGGCGGCGTCCGGCCCTCCTACGGTCGCGACATGACCGAGACCACCAGGGCCCCGCAGTGGGAGGCGACCAGCGTCGACGACGCGGGCCGGACGACCGGGGCGAGCCGCGCCTCCAGGCCGGAGACCGCGACCATCGACGCGGCCGGACACGCCGCACTCGACCGTTCCGTCGTGCCGTTGCGGCACCCGCTGCGGTGGATCGCCGCGGCCCTCGTGCTCGTCGTGCTGCTGAACTTCGGCGAGACGCTGTTCACGAACGAGCAGTGGGGCTGGCCGGCCGTCGGCAAGTGGCTGTTCAGTCCGGCGGTCCTGACCGGCCTGCAGCTGACCCTCACCGCCACCGCGCTGAGCGCCGTGATCAGCTTCGCTGGCGGGATCCTGGTGGCCATCGCCCGGCTGTCGCACAACCCGGTCCTGTCCGGGCTGGCGTGGGGGTACGTGTGGCTGTTCCGGTCGGTGCCGCTCATCCTGGTGCTCGTCTTCCTGTACAACCTCGGGTCGCTGTACCCGACCATCGGCATCGGGATCCCCTTCGGGCCGCAGTTCGAGGTGCCGACCGCGAACCTGCTCGGCGACCTGGCGATCGGGGTCATCGGGCTGAGCCTCAGTGAGATCGCCTACGCGTCCGAGATCGTCCGTGCCGGGGTGCTCGCCGTCGACCACGGCCAGCACGAGGCCGCGCAGGCGCTCGGGCTCCCCCGTCGCCGGCAGTTCGTGCGGGTGATCATGCCGCAGGCGCTGCGGTCGATCGTCCCGGCGTTCGTGAACCAGGTCGTCGGCCTGCTGAAGGCCTCCTCGCTGCTGTTCTACGTGTCACTGCTCGACCTGTTCGGCGTGGTGCAGAACCTGTCGAGCACGTACCCGGGCGACATCATCCCGCTACTCGTCGTCGCCACCATCTGGTACCTCGTGCTCACCAGCGCGGTCTCGATCGTGCAGTACTACGTCGAGCGCTGGACGGCCCGCGGGTCGGTCCGTGCGCTGCCGCCGACACCGTGGCAGCGGGTGCGGAGCGCGCTGCGGGGCGGCGGGCCCGGACGTGGTCCGGGACGGCCTGGAGGCGCGGGTCGCCGCACACGGGCAGCCGCCGCCGAGCGCGCGGTCGCGTCCGGGTCCGCTTCCACCGTCGACGACAGGAGCATCTGATGAGCGCCGCCATCGCGATCCACGGGGCCGTCAAGGCGTTCGGGGACAGCGTCGTCATCGACGGCATCGACCTGTCGCTGCCGTCCGGCAGCGTGACCGTCGTCCTCGGCCCCTCCGGTTCCGGCAAGTCCACGCTGCTCCGGGCGATCAACCACCTCGAACCGCTCGACCGCGGGGTCGTCACCGTCGGCGACGAGCCCATCGGCGTCCGCCTGCGCACCGGCCGCGACGGGGTCCCGCGCTGGAAGGAGCTGCCCGAGCGGCACATCCTGCGGCAGCGTGCCCGGATCGGGTTCGTGTTCCAGCACTTCAACCTGTTCCCGCACCTCACCGCGCTCGAGAACGTCGCCGAGGGGCCGATCGCCGCCGGGGTCCCCGTCGCCACGGCCCGAGCGCGGGCACAGACCCTGCTCGATCGGGTCGGACTCGGTGACCGCGGCGCTGCCCGCCCCCGGCAGCTGTCCGGCGGGCAGCAGCAGCGGGTCGCGATCGCCCGGGCCCTGGCGCTCGAGCCGTCGGTCGTCCTGCTCGACGAGCCGACCTCGGCGCTCGACCCGGAGCTCGTCGGCGAGGTGCTCGGCGTCATCCGGGGGTTGGCGGACACGGGCACCACGCTCGTCATCGTCACGCACGAGATCGCCTTCGCCCGCGAGGTCGCCGACCACGTCGTGTTCCTCGACCACGGGCGGGTCGTCGAGCAGGGGCCGCCGGCCCAGGTGCTCGACCACCCGCAGCACACCCGCACGCGCGACTTCCTGTCCCGCGTCCGCTGACCCCTGACCCCTGATCCCCGCACGCACCCCAAGGAGAACCATGTCCACGACCACCCCGTCCCGCTGGCGCAACCGCGCCGGTTTCCTCGTCCTCGCAGCCGGCGTCGTCGTCGCCCTCGCCGGGTGCTCCGCGGGCGCTTCCGCCGACACGAGCGGCGCACCCGACGGCTCCGTCACCATCGGCGCCGCCTCGAACGGTGCGGCGAAGGAGACGACCGTCGAGGTCACCGAGGACACGAAGCTGCACGACGCGCTCCCCGCCGCGGTCCGGAAGTCCGGCAAGTTGACGATCGGCGTGGGGGCCCTGCCCGCCGGGTTCCCACCGCTCGCCTTCACCGGTGACGACCAGAAGACGATCACCGGTTCGGAGCCCGACCTCGGACGGCTCGTCGCCGCGAAGCTCGGGCTGCGCGCTGACGTGCAGAACGCCACGTGGGACAACCTGTTCGTCGGCATCGACAGCGGCAAGTACGACGCCGGCTTCTCGAACGTCACGGTGACCGAGGAGCGCAAGGAGAAGTACGACTTCGCCTCGTACCGGCAGGACAACCTGGCGTTCCAGGTGCTGGCGTCGAGCTCGCTGCGCTTCGACGGCGACCCGTCCGTGCTCGCCGGGAAGACCCTGTCCGTGAGTTCCGGCACGAACCAGGAGAACATCCTGCTCGAGTGGCAGAAGGAACTCCGGGCGAAGGGCGAGGACTTCACGATCAAGTACTACCCGGACGGCAACGCGATCAAGCTCGCGCTCGACTCGGGCAAGATCGACGCATACTTCGGCCCGAACCCGACGATCGCCTACCAGAACACGCAGAGCAAGGGCACCGCGAAGGCGACGAAGACCGCGGGCACGTACTCCGGCGCCGGCTCGTCCCTGCAGGGGCTCATCGCCGCGACGACGAAGCAGGGCAGCGGGATCGCGAAGCCCGTCGCGGCGGCGATCGACGAGCTGATCGAGGACGGCACCTACGCGAAGTGGCTCGCGGCCTACAACCTGTCGAACGAGGCCGTGAAGACGTCCGAGGTGAACCCCGAGGGTCTGCCGCTCGACAACAGCTGAGGTGTGCCGGGACACCCCCGTGGCCGTCGTGGTCGCGGGGGTGTCGTGCGTGCGGGGGGGCACTCCCCGCTCGACGATCGACAATCGACGATCCACGAGGGGAACGACTCGTGGATCGTCGGAACATGCACACGCACCCGATGCGTGCGCAACGAACGACGTCCCACCAGTCGAACGACAGGTGGGACGTCGGAACATGCGCACGCAGCGAGCTATCCCGCAGCCAGAGCGGACTCCCCCTCGACGACAGGCGCCGCCCACTCCGCGGCGAGCAGCTCGTAGGAGCGCACCCGGGCGTCGTGGTCGTGCGTGATCGTCGTGACGAGCAACTCGTCCGCGCCCGTGACCCGCCGGAGCGTCTCGAGCCGGTCCGCGACGTGTGCCGGGTCGCCGACGAACCTCGTCGCGAGCCGGTCCGCCACCGACGCCTCGGCCTCAGCGGGGAGCCGCACCTCCCGAGCCTGGTCCGGGGTGGGGTACTCGATCGCACCGACGCCGGAGCGGATCGAGTGCACCCACTGGGCGTACCCGAGCCCGAGCTGGTCCGCCTCGGCCGCGGTCGGCGCCACGAGCACGTCGGCCGACACGATGACGTGCGGGGCGTCGAGCACGCCCGGGCGGAACGCGTCGCGGTAGGCCTGCACCGACGCCAGGACCGTGCCCGGGGACGTGTGGTAGTTCGCGCCGTACGGCAGCCCGAGCGCGCCGGCGATCCGGGCACTCTCGCCGCCGGTGGAGCCGTGGATCCACAGCTCGACGGCGGCGCTCGCGGCCGGTGGGGCCTCGATCACCGCACCGTCCCGCGACCAGGTGCCCGCGAACAGGCCGCGGATCAGGTCGAGTTCGCCCGTGAACCGCTCGACGTCGCCCGGCACCCGGCCGAGCAGCTCCCCCTGCAGGGCGAACCGGCTGCCCGGCGCGATGCGGAACTCGAACGGCGCGGGGACGAGCAGGCCGTCGATGACCTGGTCGGTCCGCGGGGCGAGCGACGGCGGCTTCGGGGTGCCCGGTGCTGGTGCTCCTGAGCGGCCGAGCCCGAGGTCGATGCGCGGCCCGTGCAGCGCGGCGAGCGTGCCGAAGGTCTCGGCGATCTGCAGCCCGCGGGTGTTGCCGACCAGGGTCGCGGCGCTGCCGACCCGGATGGTCGAGGTGGCTGCGGCGACCGCACCGATGACGACGGTCGGCGCACTGCCGGCGACACCGGGGTTGAGGTGGTGCTCGGCGAGCCAGTAGCGGGCGTACCCGGCACGTTCCGCGGCGACGGCCAGGTCGATCGTGTTCGCCAGGGCCTCGGCGGGGGTCGACCCGCTGCTCACCGGCACGAGGTCGAGGACGGAGAGCGGGACCCGGCTCATGCGAGCACCCGCTGCCGGTCGAGGACCCGTCCGGGCAGGTCGAGCGTCTGGCGGAGCGTGGCGCCCTCGTCGTACGACTGCCGGTAGACGCCGCGCTCCTGCAGCAGTGGGACGACCCGGTCGACGAACTCGTCGAGACCGTACGGGTTGGTGTGCGGCACGACGACGAACCCGTCGGTGGCGCGCTCCTGCACGTACCGGTCGATCTCGGCGGCGATGTGTGCGGGCGTCCCGACGAAGCCGCCACGGGTCGAAACCCGGATGACCAGGTCACGGATCGACAGGTGTTCGGCCGCGGCGAGGTCACGCCACGACTGCACCAGCGCGGGGACGTCGCGGGTGTGGCGGACGCGGCCACGGGTGATGTCGGCGCCCTCCAGGTCGGGCTCGATCGAGGGCAACGGCCCGTCGACGTCGTACGACGACAGGTCACGGTTCCACACCTGTTCGAGGAACGCGATCGCCGTCGCCGGGCTGACCTGGGCGCGGCGGATCGCCCGGGAACGTTCTTCGGCCTCGTCCGCCGTGTCGCCGAGCACGAAGGTCGCGCCGGGCAGGATCAGCAGCTCGTCCTTCGACCGGCCGACCCGTTCCAGGCGCTCGGTCACGTCGCGGTAGAACGACTGCGCGTCGTCGAACTCGGTGTGCAGCGAGAAGACCACCTCGGCGTACCCGGCGGCGAGGTCGCGGCCCTCGTCGGAGTCGCCGGCCTGCACGACCACGGGGTGCCGCTGGGGGCTGCGCGGCACCGGGAACGTGCCGGTCACGTCGAACTGCGGGCCGTGGTGGTCGACGTCGTGGATGCGGGAGCGGTCGGCGAAGGCCCCGACGCCCAGGGTCCCGGCGGCGCCCGACCCGTTCGCCACGATCGCGTCCGACTCCCACGAGTCCCAGAGCTCGCGCGACAGCTCCACGAACTCGGCGGCTCGCGTGTACCGGTCGGCGTGGTCGAGGAACCCGCCACGGCGGAAGTTCGCGCCGTGGAACGCGTCCGAGCTCGTCACGACGTTCCAGCCGGCGCGGCCGTCGGTCAGGTGGTCGAGCGTGGCGAGCTGCTTCGCGAGCTCCACGGGCTCGTTGAAGGTCGTCTGCAGCGTGCCGACGAGCCCGATGTGATCGGTGACGCCGGCCAGCGCGGCCAGGATCGCGAGCGTGTTCGGGCGCCCGACGACGTCGAGGTCGTGGATGCGTCCCTTCTGCTCGCGGAGCCGCAGCCCCTCGGCGAGGAACAGGAAGTCGAAGCACCCCCGCTCGGCGTTCCGGGCGAAGTGCTCGAACGACGAGAACGCGATCTGGCTCTCGGCGCGGTCGTCGCTCCAGACGGTGGTGTTGTTGACGCCCGGGAAGTGGGCGGCGAGGTGGACCTGACGCTTGACGCTCATGCTGAGACCCCCGAGGAGACGGAACCGACACCGGAACTGACACCGGCACCGGTGACGGCAGGACGCGCGTACCGGCTGACCGCCGGCGCGATGCCGAGCCGCGTGCGCAGGTCGGCGGTGGGACGGGACGCCACGTCGGCGCGGAGCCCCGCGGTGACGAGCGCGGGGACGAGCTGCCGCGCGATGGCGGTCGAGTCGATCGGGATGCGCAGCGGACGGAGCCGGACGCCGGCGTACCCGAGGGCCCGCAGGTCCGCGATCCGTGCCACCAGGTCCGACACCGTCGTCGCGAGGACGGACGTGTCCGACCCGGAGCCGACGGCGTACGGAGCGCCCGCTGCCGCGTCGAGCGCGGCGAGCTCGTCGGCGGCGGCCGCCGGCGACGACCCGATGAGCACCGCGAGGTCCGCGAGGACCGGACGACGGAGGTCGGACCCGGCCGCCTGCTCGGCGTCACGGACGAGTGCCAGCGCACCCCGATCCTCCAGGCCGTCGAAGCCGGGCGTGACCAGCACGACGTCCGCGGCGTCCACCGCGAACGCCGCCGCGTCGGCGCGGTGCGCGAGCGTGAACACCGGCGGGCGCCCCTGCGGCGACCGCGGCACGATCGACGCGCCGTGCACCGAGACGAACGAGCCGGAGAACGCCGCGTTGTGGATGCGGTCGCGGTCGATGAAGCGGCCGGTCGTGACGTCGCGGATGATCGCGTCGTCGTCCCAGCTGTCCCAGAGGCGGGAGACGACCTCGGCGGCCTCGCGGGCCTCGTCGAACAGCGTGGCAGCGTCGTCGCCGCCGGGGCGGCGGCCGAACAGGGCGGCCTCGCGGGTCGTCGGGCTCACCTGGATCCGCCATCCGGCCCGCCCCAGCGAGACGTGGTCGAGGGTCTGGAGGCCCGTGGCGACGTGGAACGGTTCGGTGTGCGTGACCGAGACGGTCGGCACCAGACCGATCGCGCGGGTCGCCGGGGCGACCGCGTTCGCGACCAGGAGGGCGTCGAGGCGGCCGACGACGGTCGACGTGTCGAGGTCGCCGTCGGGGTCGGTGGGGCCGGCGGTGAAGGAGTCCTCGAGGGTGACGGCGTCGACGCCGAGCCGGTCCTGCTCGACGACGACGTCCCGCCAGTGCCGGAGGCTCGTGAGCCGGTGCGCTGCCGAGCTGGCGGCGCGCCAGGCGGCGGGGTGCCAGCCGGCGCCCTGCAGCGCGGTGACGAGGGTGATGCGATCGGGCACGGTCATGGGGCGACGCTAGGACGGTTCGGCGGGGCGGCGAAGCGGTGTTGCGGAACGTGACCGACGGTGTCGCCGTGTGACGTACCTCGCACCGTGCGAGGATCGCCGGATGGTCTCGTCGTTCCTGACCCACGCGGAAGTGGTGGTCGACCCCGCGGTCCCGATCGAGTCGTGGGGGCTGTCGCCCGAGGGACGCGTCCGGGCCACCGCCGCACACCGGCTCGCGTGGACGCCGGGCTCCCGGCGGATCGTCTCGAGCACCGAGCGCAAGGCCGTCGAGACCGCCGACCTGCTCGCCAGCGCCGTCGGACTGCCGGTCGAGCGCGACCCCCTGCTGGGCGAGATCGACCGGAGCGCGACCGGCTACCTGCCGCCGTCCGAGTTCGAGGCCGTCGTCGACGCGTTCTTCGCGGAGCCCGAGCAGTCGGTCCGCGGCTGGGAGCGGGCGATCGACGCCCAGCAGCGCATCGTCGCGGCCGTCCGCCGGCACTGCGCCATCGGCGACCTCACGATCGTCTCGCACGGCGCGGTCGGCGCGCTGCTCCTGGCCCACCTGCGCGGCCTCCCGATCACGCGCGCCCTCGACCAGCCCGGCATGGGCAGCGTCTTCCACTTCGACGCGCTCGCCTGGCGGGCGACCAGCGGCTGGAGAGGCGTCCCAGGGACCTGACGGGAGGCGCGGGGCGGGGCCGCCACGGGCCTCCCGTCCGCCGCCTGCGCGGCCCGACCGCCCCGCTCGTCAGACCACGAGCGTCGCGCCCGTCACGGGGCCGGGGGCGGCGTCCTCGTCGTCGGCGTCGTGCAGGGTGCGCTCGGCCTGCCCGAGCAGGTGGTGCACGGCGAGGCCGATCGAGCGGGCACCGACGACCGCGACGAGCACGCTCAGCAGCGCCAGCAACGCGGTGGTGGGGATCCAGGCGGACGGCAGCGCGAGTGCCCGGAACCACTCCACCGCGGCGGTGGCGACCGCGGCGGCCGGGAACACGAACGACCAGAACCCGAGCGAGAACGCCAGGCGGACGTACCGCGGGAGCAGGGCCAGCTGCACGAGGACCATCAGGACGCCGAGCCCCGCGATGGCCTGCACGGGCAGCGTCACAGCGTCGTCGGTGAGAGCGAACACCGACAGGGTGGCGACCGCCGGCGGCGCGACCAGGATCGCCATCGTCGGCACGAGCGGCCCCGGCAGCGCCGGCCGGAACGCCAGCCGGATGAGCAGCAGGCCGGTCATGACGCCCCAGAAGAACACGCCGACGCCGAGGGCCGGCCAGGACAACCAGCCGACGCCGACCTCGTGCGTGGCCACCGAGGCGACCAGGGCCGCGGCGACGGTCGGCAGCAGGTAGCCGCCGTGCACGGACTCCAGGGCGAGCCGGCCCTCGAACCAGGTGCTCAGCAGCCAGGCGGCGAACCCGGCCGCGGTGGCCACGGCGACGAGTACCAGGACCTGCCCGGCGACGGGGGCGAACCGCGCGAGGTCGACGCCGAGCAGCATCGCGGTCGCGGGCACGAGCGCGGCGATCGGTCCCTGCGCCGGGTGGCGGAGCTGGTCGACGAGCCGTTCGCTGACGCGTGCGCCCCGGACGGCGTGCGCACCGAGCAGCCACACCCACGCGACGGCCGCGATCGCCCAGAACACCTGCGGCACCACGGCGGGCAGGTGCAGCACGGGAGCGGCGTACGACCACGTCTCGGCGAAGCCGGCGAGGCCGAACGGGACGGCGAGGGTGTTGAGCGGGATGCGGGAGGTGGGTCGTGGCATGGCTCCCCCATTCTCGTGGACTGGTCGGCTGCGGCGTCGCGCGGTCGGGGGCCGTGCGCGCGGCGGGGCGTGCGTGCCCGCGGGCCGTGCGTGCTCCGCGGTCAGGCTGCGGGCAGCTGCTCGCCCGCCTCGACCGCGACGTCGAGCCGGTTCTCGGCGGGCGGCAGCGGGCAGGTCGCGTGCGGGGTGTACGCGCACGGCAGGTTCGTCGCCCGGTTGAAGTCGATGCGGGTGGCACCGTCGGCATCCGGCGCGGCGATGTCGAGACTCCGGTTCGCCGCGTACGTCGTGACTCCGCTCGTGCGGTCGGTGAACAGCACGTGCAGACCGCCGGCGTGCCCGTTGAACGCCAGGAGCGACCGCGGCCCGTCGAGGTCGAACGTCAGGACGCCGGGGGCCTCGTACACGTGCAGCAGGCCGTCGACGACGCTGCCGACGGTGACCTCGCGCGGGGTGTCGAACGGCTCGAAGTGCGCGTCCACGACGAAGCGCTCAGCGGCCGAGTACGCCGGGGTGCCCTGGTAGCCGACGCGGGTCGGGTTCGACGGGTGCCGCGGGCGGAGCAGGTCACTGCCGCCGCGCCGGGCGACCTCGATCACCACGGTCTCGTCGCCGTCGTGCCACACCACGTTCGTGCTCGAGCGCTCCGGCAGCGGGCCGAACCGGTGCGTCCCGGTGACCGGCTGTCCGTCGACCTCGATCGTCTCGTCGTCGGCCAGTGCGACCACCGGGCCGTCCTCGTCCGTCGACCAGCTGCCCGGGGCGTCCTCGAACCGTTCCGGCGTCGCGGTGAGCCAACGGATGCTCGTGATCGCGAGGAAGCCGTGCTCGCTCGCCCGGGCCTGCTCGTGGTCGTCGTGCCAGGCGGTCCATGCTTCCGCGAAGGTCGGTGCGGCCGGGGACGTCGGAGTCGTCGGGGTGGTGTCGCTCGTCGGGGTCGTCGTGCTCATGGGTCGACCGTACGACGCGTGGCCCGGCGGCGCGACGATCGTGTCGCCGTGCGTCGGCGGGCCACGCGTCGTACGGT